>CAZYYS010000014.1:0-33574 GCA_964651015.1 uncultured Verrucomicrobiota bacterium | reverse complement strand
GGGTGGCTGGTTTTGACCCGCAACTTCGTGGCCGGTTCTCACCCGCAAAATGACATTCCAGGTACAGCTCGATCCAATATCCGGCTGTGAAAATACGATTGAGCATGGCTTTCTGGCCCATGCACTTGATTGACTGCCGTGCGCGAGGAAAGGCCATGTGAAAAGGAGCCAAATGCTCATCGCCGATGGTAGCCCAATCAGACGTGTAATGCGTCCACTCGGTCGCGAGATCCCACAGGGATTCGCCGGCCAAGATCGCCTCGTCGCCGAATCGACCTCGCAGATACTCCTTGGTGCCGATCAGGGCGTCCGTCAAGGACTGCCACTGGCCATCGGGACGATGTGAGTGGCGTGGGTTGAAGCAGAGGCCGCTCGTGTTGTGGACCGTGATAGTCGCCTGGTCGAACATGACCCCGCGCAGCCCCCAGGTCTCGACCATTTTTTTTAGCAAATCGAAGTAAGCTGCGCGCCATTGCGTGGAACCTTCGCAGGCATAGTACGCCGCATAAGAACCGATCTGCCGGATCGGCAAGCGCGGGATCATGTCCGGATGATAGCTCCAGTTGTCGGCCAGAGTCTGACCTGCGATGTTCTCGACAAACCATTCCGCGCTATCGCTCTCTGCCGGCAACGTTGCGGGATTGATCAACCGGCAACTGATAATTGGGACGGCATTTACTCCTGCGGCGCGGCATTCTTCGACTGCTTTTTTGAAGTCCTCGTCGCTGCCGAGTGGAGACAGAATTGTATGGGGCAGGCGGAAGTAGTTGAAGGTCCCCCAGAGGCTGAGTTCCCGGATACCCGCCCGGCGAGCTTCGGCGGCGATCGCCGGGAGGTCTTTGAATTTGGTCGGTGTGTCCCGCCAGTCCTGATACGCCCAACCGAGCCAGACGCACTGCTGCCCGAGGTTCTCGTCGCGTACCGGAGTCGATGGTGCGGGGGTGAATGCCCGATCGGCAAACTCCTTGAACTTCAAAACGCCGTAATGCCAGTCGCCACGATGTGGAAATAGGACAAAGGTCGGGCTCTGCCAGCTGCTTCCGGGCATAACGAAAGGGTAGAAATACCAGGCGAGATCGATCTTGTCGCGGCCGTAGCCGTCGGCCGATACCAACATGAACTGGGTGACGGGCTCGCGCTGTTTGGCGAACAATGAAGCGCCCGCCGCGCTTCCGCTCCAGTCCATCCACTTGATGCCGGCCTTATAGCCGTCACCGGCGAGCATCTCGAACGACGGCTGCCCCCGGTATTGCATGAAAAGGTGGTCCGGCGGCGTGCGCCAGGCCTGCCACGGCTTGAAGGTGGAATGCCCGAAGGTCACTTGGTCGGCATCGCTATCGATCTTCCCGAATCCGCTGATCCAGGGGAAGAAGATCTGCGGGATTGTGGTCTGCGTACCGTTCTGGATGCGACAGCTCAGTTCGAAACCGCAGTCTAGCGTCGACCGAATTGTCACCTCGGCGCCAACATCCGTGGGTCCACGATTGCCGAGCAGGTGCGCATAGTTCAGGCGGACCGTGCTCCCCGACACTTCAACCATGGGCCGCGTAAGGTGCGCTTCGACCATGTGCGCTTCGAAGTCGGGAAGCGGCAGGTGTAGGCGAAACGGGCCCCGTCCACTCGCCTCTCCGAGCAACGTCCGTCCGTCGGCTGAGATCAATGCGATGCGTCCTGTCTCCCGATCGACCTGCAGCAGATTGGGTCCGCTGGCGAGTTCGATTGCTTTTGAGTCCCGGCCGGGGGCCGGTACCGGTCGCGCTGACGGCGTCTGGCCGTGGATCCCGACACAGAAGAAATGCGCGAATCCCAGTGCGGTTGCTGTCCATAGGATGGTTTTTCTCATGGTGACTGATGACTGGACTGATTGCGGATAGGAATTTGCTTTTTTGCGAGCTTGCGCGTACTGAGCGTGTCGCGGATGATTTTCGGGTTCGCCAAGCATGGCGTGACCTTATCAGTCGCTGGCAGAGGTGTCCACAGGCAGTCGGGTTTCGTAACTGGTCTAAAGGAAGAACCGGCGCAATTCCATTGGCGAGGCATGCTTGTCACCTGTAGGTATTTGACGCGTGACAACGATAATTTCCGCCGCCTTCTGTTGTCGGCTCCGAGTCCTTCTCATTCTCTTCTTCTCAAACGGCTGCGGGTGCGGCCCGCCTCGGGGTGAGAGTGACGGAGCCCAGTGCCTTTCAATGAGTCGGTCACCTGGCATATAAGAAGAAACCAAAAATGAACAAGAATGGGAAAAATGTGAAGGTGCGGAGCCTGCTATTGGCACTGGCCGCGCTGGCAGTCGAGGCACAGGATGCAAGAACCGGTCCGGTGCCCGGAGAACCCCAGCGCTTGCCGCGCGTGTTGCTGATGGGTGATTCGATTGCCGATGGCTATACACAAGGTGTTCGCGAACAGCTTGCGGGTAAAGCCACCGTGGCCGGCGTGCCCAGCAATGGATGTTACACGGTGCAAGCCTTGACGAACCTGCACAACATGCTGGGGGATGGCAATTGGGATCTGATAAACTTCAATTGGGGACTAAACGATCTCGAGGGAAAGCGGGTAAAGCTCCCTGAATACGAAGCCAATCTCCGAACATTGCTGAAGCGCCTGAAGCAGACCGGCGCCAAATTGGTCTGGTGTAGCACGACTCCGGTGCCGACGGGAAGAGTCAACTCTCCCCGCATTTACACGGATGTTCCTATCTATAACGCAGTAGCCGAAAAGGTGATGAAGGAGAATGGAGTCCCCATTAATGACCTTTACAATTTTGCTCTGCCGCGATTAGCGGATTTGCAGCTAAAAGAGGATGTTCATTTCACCCCAGCGGGTTACGCCGCCTTGGGTGAACAGGTGGCCGAACAAATTCTCATTACCCTAAAGTTAGAAGAATCACGCAAAAAGCCGAACGGAGATGGCACGAAGACCTCAGCACTGTTGGGAGAGCAGCAACGATTACCGCGCGTGTTGCTGATAGGTGACTCGATTGCCGGTGGTTATAGCGAACCAGTTCGGCAACGTCTTAAGGACAAAGTCGCTGTCACTGGCGTCCCCGGGAACGGATGGGCCACTTTTCTGGCTTTGACGAACCTTCACAATATGCTGGGGGATGGCAATTGGGATCTGATTCATTTCAACTGGGGACTAAACGATCTCGAAGGACGACGAGTACTAGTCCCTAAATACGAAGCCAATCTTCGGATTCTGCTTAAGCGCCTCAAGCAGACCGGCGCGAAACTGGTCTGGTGCAGCACGACTCCGGTACCGACGGGAAGAGTCAACTCTCCCCGCATTTACACGGATGTCCCTATCTATAACGCGGCGGCAAAAAAAATTATGGAGGAGAATGACATCCCTATTCACGACCTCTATAGTTTTGCTCTGCCGCGATTAGCTGATCTGCAGCTAAAGGAGGACGTTCATTTCACTCCGGCTGGTTACGCAGCCTTGGGTGAACAGGTGGCCGAGCAAATTCTCATTGCTCTCAGGTCGGAGGAACGCTGAACATTAATACAACGAAATAATAGCTGGGGATGATCGTTTTCATGGTTTAAGCTAGGGCTCATAATAAAGCGGTAAACCACCCGGAGCAACAGCCCCGAAAGTATTCGGCGTGGCTTGTACATTGGTTGCGTTGTGACTCACGTAGATGCCATAAAACTGCGTCTCAGCCCCCAAAGCTCCAATGGCATTATTAGTAACGGAAACGCGCTCTGACATGGTAATTACAATCCCCCCCGCGTTCCCGCCAGCTTCGCCATTTCTGAAAATCTGTGATTGCGTGACCAAGACGTTTTTTGTCTGTGTGACTCCGGGCTCCGGGCCGCTTATGCCGATGACGCCGCCCCAACTCCTGTTGTGGGCAATCGTGCCACTCATAAAAGTCGTGCCGTTGATCCAGTGTCGGAGGCGCATGCCCACTTCGAATCCCTGAATATCCAGGTTCTCAAACACGCAGCCGGAATTCGCAAAGGAGTAAATGCCCGAGCTATCTACCGCACCGGTGCCTCGAAAAGTTCCGTCCTTGATTAACGCTCCTTTGATACCCGGATATGTGGGATCAATGAGCGGATCGTAACCATAATTCAGGCCTGCCCGCCAGATATTGTCGCTCAGTCCGTCAAGGATCAGGCCCTTTCCGCGGATATTCGACAGCGTGAAATTGGAGAGACTGTAGTTTTCGTGGGCAAGTACTCGGTCTGCCATCAGCGCGAATTCAAAACCCAGATCACCGGGACGTACAGCAATGCCGGTGCGCGCGCTGGCAACCGTGATATTGCGCATCGTGAAGTTGTAGCATCCGGCAGTGCGGATGCCGGCGCGATCGTCATCCCCATCACTCCCGAGGTTCCCGATGTGCACGCCGTCGATCAGTATATCGTGGGGATGCGTGCTATAGATCATTCCCTGTTCGAACAAATCCCGCATCTGTTGGATCGCATTGTCGGCGGTCGTGATCGGACCGACGGAACCCCAATCAAACCCAATACCGATAACCGCATTGGTCGAATCCAGGATTGTGACATTCGTGATGACTCCGTGATTGCTGCCCGACATGATCTGGATCGCGGAGCGCTCGAACGGCTGGTCCACCGTCATGTTTTCTATTCTCCAATCGGTGATGCTGGAGAAGTAACTTGGGTTCACTACCGTTCCACCCTCGCTGTACGCGGCTCCCACACTGATACCGCTGTTAAAAATGGATTGGCTGGAAGTATTAATATAGGAGACGACGCGAACTGTACCGTTCTTGACTCCGGAATGGGAAGAAAGTCGAATTCCGTGCCCTGTCTCGGTCGGGGCTATTTCAATCGTGCTTCCGTTCAGGTCAAGCGTCACCCCCTCGCGCACCAGGAGCGACTGCTTGGTCTGAAGCGGCGAGGGTTCGATGGGATTTTCGTATGACCCACAACGAATCCTCATGCCGGCGGGCACCGTTACGGAACCCCCACCCTGCGCCATGCGAATATTCATCGCGACTTGCAGTGATTCGCAATCGGTAATGAGCACCAGCGGACCGAGACGATAGAATTTGTGAGCCGCACTCATCGTCACGGTCACCGGGCTTGTGTCGCCGTTGACAACATCCGTCCACGCTGATGGATTGGACAGGTCATCGTTCACCTGCAAAACGAAGCCGCCGTTAGTCCACGAAAAGATCAATTGGTTTCCATTTTGAGTGAAGGTGAGGGAGGGAGGTATTTGAGTGATTTGCAATGCATCAACGTAAAACAACTCATTTGCCGCCCCGCCGGCCCGAAAGGTCATGCTGGCGGCAGTGTTGCCCGGAGCGTTGCCAAAACCCGGGTGCAGTGGCGCACTAACCCCGTCAATGGTTAACTGCCAGGTCTGATTGTCCAAATCGACATCGAACTGGTACGTCTGCCATTTGTTCGTCGTCGCCTTAAGTCCGTTGAGTGGTTGCCACGAGCCCTGATAGAAATGGAGCGACCCATCCGGGAAAATCGCCAACGTCACCCGCGCAGTATCAAACCCCTCCGAGCCTGGGCTTGGTGTCCCGGACAAATGGATCATGCAATCGTAAGCATTGGCTCCGGGATGAAGCATCTGGAGCCAGGTAGCCCGTATCCTCCCGCCAACCTGCGTGCTGGCAAAGTTAGCCGCAGCAGCCGAGCCGTTACCCACGGGGGATCGAAAAAAACGAAGCACCTTGCTTCCTTGGTAAGAACCCATATAGGGCGGGTCCACGTTCGAGGTAACCTGCACGCCAAAGAGGCCGGGCCCTCCGTCAGCCTCGCCGCCGTAAGTGTACCAACTGCCGACCTGCGCCGGATTCGGATCACTGTCAGTGGCCAGCGAATTGGTGGCTCGTTGCTGCGCGATGGTGTACGGGCTTGCGCTCGCCGCCGATTCAAAGTTATCGCTGAACAGGACTCCGGTGGGTACAGCATGGAGCGTCAGGTTTGGAAAGGTTGCGAGCAGCAACCACACGAGAACGGTGAGGTGACGTGTCGAAAAGCAATTCTTTTCAGCCGGGTTCGCACATTCGATTTCATGCAGTCTCATTTTAGTTCTTTGTGTCGACTACTGAGCTTCCGAGGAGTGAAATCAGGATTTTCCGACCCTCGCAAAGTAGGCCATGCCGTGAATCATGAAACCACGGGTCTTCTTCGGAACTCTTTAGTATTATCTCCATACACTGGCAGCCAGCTTAGTCTGAATTTGCCAAACAAACAAGCTTGCCACGTATTGGAGTAGGTCCATGACCGAAGAACTTCTAATCGGTGGAATCGGATACGGAGACATACAGCAACGCCAACATTTTTTGAGCCAGATTTCCGACTCATTCTGCGAATAAGTCATGTGTAGTGTTCTAAGAATAAAGGTAGCTGCAGATCTACTCGGAGATGGTCGAGTGGATGAGATAGACTACACTCTACTAATTAGAGTATGATACGGGGCTGAAGACTGGCAACACATGGATGGGAGAAAAAGAAATGAATAGTTTTTTGAGCAAAGACATCATACTCAAGCTGGTCGTTTTGTTGAATATCTTGGAAATCCCAGCACGGTCGGCGCCAAGCTTCCAGGGCCTGGGTGATCTGCCAGGAGGCATTTTTAGAAACTCAGCTACCAAAGAAATCTATGTGAACAACATCTTGGGTTCGGACAAGTACGATGGCACAAGTTCAAAGCCGACCGGCTCAACCCATGGACCGGTCGCGACTATGGGGAAAGCGGTCAGCCTCCTCAAGACCTCCGACCGCATGATTATCGCCAATACGGGAAAGCCATACCGAGATTCCATCCATCTCTTCAAGCAGAGCGGCACTCCGGAAAAGCCCACAATGATCGAAGGCAATGGCGCAATCATGGAGGGCCTGGAGACCGTTCAGCCGAGTGAATGGAGGGTGGAGCCGGATGGGCTGCTCTCCCTCCCGTGGGGTAACTGGCTGTCGTTCGCTGTCTGGGTAGATGGGCGCATCCCTGCGCACAGGGTTGATGTGACGGCCAGGCCGTCCATAAACGATATCGCTCCGGGGACCGGCGTCTTCTCGTCCGATGAAATGCGGGCCTACTTCAGGCTTCCTGAAGGGAAGAGACTCCAGGACTTGCATCTGGAAGTACCCAAGCGGCTCAACGGTGTCACCATACATGAGAGCAGCTACGTCACCATCCGCAACCTACACGTGCGCTTCTACGCCGACGACGGTTTCAACGAGGCGGGCGAGTGCTACGGGCTAGTATTCGAGAATATCGAGGCCTCGTACAACGGCGAGCAGGGCATGAGCGCACACAACGCCGTCAGCGCCACCGTGTTCAACGCCTACTTCCATGACAACATGGACGGAATAGCAGATGTCCAATTTTCTCAGACCATTTATCATGGGTTGAGGAGCGTGAACAACTGGAGGTACGGCGTCCTTTTCCTGGGTGGTTACCACCTTGTCACCGATGCACAGCTTCAGGTGAATGGAGAGGGAATTGTCTTTCAAGCGCAAGCGGATATGAGCACTTACGGGCCCGAGCACAATCCATTCGGTGAGGCCCGTGGCCGTGTATGCAATGTGTACGTTCGAGGTGGGAAGAGCGGCCTTGACATACAGGCTGGCAGCAAGGTGTCTGTCGAGCACGCCACCTTCGTCGGCAACGAGAGAGGAGTCATCATCGGCGCCGGATGCCGACTGCACATGGTCAGCTCGATAGTGGCGAACTCGAAACTCTGTGAGATGGACCTGTCCGGGGATGGATACTTCGGGGGCTACAACCTGTGGTCAACGGGAGCTATCCGTGTTTCCGGGAAAGCGGAAACACTGCAAAACTGGTCGGCTGGGAAGGGGAAAGAAGAGCACTCGCTTTTCACAGAACCACGGCTGGCAGGCGGTGTGGGGCCTGAGCTGGAGGCGGACAGCCCGGTACGAGGGAAGGCGTATTGGAGCAAGTCCATGGCCGGTCTCTTCAAGAACTTCAACTCGGTGAAAACGGATACGGAGCCTTACAGCAACGCAGACATTGGCGCCAGATTTCCGACTCATTCTGCAAATAAGTAATGCGGAGCATTAACGAACCCGAAAGCTGTAGAGGTCGGCATCAAGCATGTAAACGAATAGGACGACTTTTCGTCCCTGGATCGGCTTGAGGCTCGAACCATCTTTGAACTCGACGGTGTGCTCGATGCTGTCGGCCTCAATGGGCTGGCAATCTTGCAATCCATACCTCGGCAGCATGTTTTGCTCCATCAAATGGGGCGCAGTGCTCAGGGTCGTGCCGTTAAAATTCGTGACCGGTTTATACTCCGCCAGCCCGACTTTGATCAGCCCGCGACTGGCGTCCAGGTTGAGCTGAAGTTTGTCGCCGCTGATCGTAAATGGACGGGTGATCAGCGTTTCGTGCTGGGTCCTCGCGCGCAGGCTCGCATACCGATTGTGCTTTTGCACGTAAAGAGCAATCTGGGCCCTTCCGCAGCCGGTTATGATAATAAGTCCTTTGCTTCGCGTCGGCGCGTGAAGTCAGGTGGTCACCATCCCAAACGCCCATGTAAAACCAATCCTCGTCCCCGACGCGAACCGGCGGCGCCGGCGTAATGACCAGGCGATCGCAGCTGTCTTCCTCGGTGCCATGCGGAATCCAAGCCTCGCGGCTTGCAGTGCGGTCCCAGGTAAACCCGCCATCGCGGCTGATCGTAATCCGCATGTCATTGGGACCTTTCCTCGCCCACGGCCAAACAAAGGGATGGTCGACCGTGTTGGGCCACGGCCAACCCTGAACCGGGCCGGACTTTTTCTCCAACACAGGCCCGCCATCGGGTGTTGTGCGATCGGAATGGAGCCAACTGAGCAATCCCAAAACGACTCCCTCCGTATAAAAAGGATAAAGGCTCATCGGTTCATCATAATACTCGGGACGTTGGGGGGTCGCCAGGATCCGCCGTCAACACTATCTCCGAGCGCCATTGTTTGAGATCTTTCGAAGCGAACCGCGCAATTTCGCGCGCCGGGAGCCAGTGCGGGACTGCATTCTGAACTATGCCCACCCATTCCTTATGCTGGTCGTCCCAAAAATGCAGAGAAGCCCCTCGCGGGCTGAAGGTGACCTCGGCCTCTGTCAATGCGTCCGCCCAGTTCGAATCATGAAGCCAATCCGGCAACTGCGCCGAAAAATAGGCCTTTCCCCGATAAGAAATTGCAAAACGCCTGGCCGGATCCTTCACGTTCCCCCATTGACCCAGATCGGTAAAGCTGAAGGGAACACCCAGGTTGTTATCTTTACTGCTTCCTTTCGGCGAAGGAAAAGGCGGGAATTTTTGGGGAGCACTACAAACAATCCCAGCTTCGGTTTTTCCCAGTGGATGCCGTCTTTGCTCGTCACGTAGCCGTTGCCAGGGTTGTATTGTTGAGCGCGATCGGGCTCGGATTTGCTATTAAGATCGGGATCCCACCAGATCACATTGAATATCCGATGAATGTTCCGTCGGCTTGCCGTGAGAAATAGACCGGGGACATGCCTGACGTCTCCCAGGGCTGGTCATTAGAAATCACGACTCCCATTGCGCGTGGGTGATGCACCACCCGCTGCAGACCCGTCGCACGAGCAAGAGCATGATCATCCAGGAAGAATTGCCAATGCTGGGCGTCTATTTCAGCCGGTTGCGCGAAGTTTTGGACAAGGACCAGGAGCAGAAAAAATAGTGTTAATACTGGTTTCATGTGGTTACCGGCGCGGTTTATTCAGGCTGGAACGAATCACTTTGGCAACCGCCTGGCCAAGCAATTCATTTCCGACTTCGTTATAGTGGACTCCATCATCCTTCAAATGTTCATCCCGCCCGGCCCGCGTCATGACTCCAAAAAGGTCATCGTATTTGAGACCGAAACGTTTGGCGACCTTGACCGATTTACGGTTGTACAACTTCACCTCCGCCTCTCGACGAACGATTCTGCCATAGCCCTTCGGCCGGGGGTTGACCTGTTTTTGTTCGTTTACCGGGGTGGTTGTTGTCCAGATCACCTGGGCGTGAGTTTCCTGGAGGAGGCGTTGAAATATTTTCTCGAGGTTCGATTTGTATTCATCAAGCGGAACCTGCGCGTTGCCCGTGTTCGTAGAAATTATTAGATCCCAAAGTCCGCAATTCAGATGCACGACGTCGGGTTGTGCGGAGATGACTTCATCCAAATGCTCAAGAACGTATCGGCTGGTGGTTCTGCTAAAAGCTTTTGTCTCAGCCAAACCGTCCAGTTGGCGCTGAACTGAGGGACTATATCCTCCCATAATCGAGTCACCGATCAAAACCACTTTGGGCAGCGGTTTAACCGGGTTGGCCCCAGGACTGCGGACTTGTGCGCTGCCATCAGACTCGGGCATCTTCCGCTGGTCTGATAACAGACGACATCCCAAAAGACAGAAGCTTAACATCGTAATCAAGCAACTGCTGACAGGTATCTGCCTTGTTTGCTTTATTGGGGTTGGGAAAATTTGATTACCATTTATATTCACCCAAGCAGTTTGGCGTGACCTTTTTGCCGGTGTCAAGCGAGCCATCCTTCTTACGGCTTCGTTCTGTTCCAGGCTCACGCTCCATTTATCATTGGAGTGTCAACTCCTTTCCTGCTTAACTCCAGTCTCATGATCTGGTCGTCAGAACAAGTTGGCTTAGACCCCAGAATGGTGCCGCTTGCACTCGGCAGACACTCCCGCACGCAATGAACCGAAGGCAATTCGTGAAAGGATTGGCGGGAAGTTCGCTCTTGCTAACCACCAGCGTGATCGAGGCTCAAGAGAAACGAGGACGCGCCGCCTTGCCAACGAATCTGGAATCCAGCCGTGAAATTGTCTTGTTAGCGCTCGATCCGGAAGCTTTCCCATCCCAGACCGGTACGCGCCAAGTATTGGAGCAGGCACAGGAACATCCGGATAATCCGATCCTTCGACCGCGCCTAGGGCAGTGGGACGGCACTCGATGCAAGGTGTACGGAACCGTGCTCTGGGACCTGCAGGACAAATTATTCAAGATGTGGTACAGCGGCGGGACGGACACTCCGGATGACGTTCGCCGCCACGACGGTGCGTCCCGCCACGTGGGATACGCTTACAGTGAGGATGGCGTTCATTGGATACGCCCCGATCTTGGCCTCATCGAATTCAACGGTTCCCGAGACAACAACCTCATCATCCTTAATGCCCAAGCACCTTCGGTTTTCATCCAAACCCACGAACCCGATCAGAACCGACGTTTTTTGATGGTCACCGAAGAAGGCCTCGACACCGCTCGCAACAAAGTACTCTACAGCGCCGATGGTCTTCGTTGGACAAAGCTGGAAGGAGAACCGATCAAGAGCCGTCCCGCTGGAAGGACCCACGAACCGTTTAGCGTTTTGTATGATCCTGACGACCCGGATCCCACTCGCCGTTGGAAAGGGTACTCATTGCTGCACGTGTCCAAGAACGGTTATCGTGGTCGCGCCGTAGGGCTTTTCTTAGGAGCCGATCCGCAGAACTGGATTGAATACCCGACTCAACCAATCATGAGTTCCGTCGATGGGATTGAAAGCGAGATCCACATTGGCCACGTGAGCCGTTGCTATGATTACTACATTATGGTCTATGATGCGATGGAGCCTAATCATCACACACAAACCGAGATTGCCATCAGCCACGATGGTCTTCAGTTCAAGCGCATTCAAAATGGTGTGAAGTTGGTCCCCAACGGGAAACCGGGTGAACCGGATGCAGGCATGGTTTGCGTCTCTCCCCGGTCTTTATTTACGCACGAGGGCAAGATTTGGTGGTACTACACCATGTCGCCGGACACGTATCAGACTGGGCCGCGCGGTTTGCGGGCTTCCCCGTGGTATCGATACACTGGACTAGCTCAGTGGCGGCAGGATGGATTTGCCTCGTTGCGCCTGGCGCCTGGAGCATCGGACGCAGAAGTTCTCAGTTACCCATTCAAGGTGGACGAACATACCCAGGCAAAAGCCTGGTTGAATGCGGAGTCTCCGGCTTCCGGTGGAGGCATAAGTGTGGAGATGTTGGATGCGAAAAAAGATGTCTTAGCCGTTTCAAAGCCGTGGACCGGTGACCGGCTGCGTGGAGACATTGAATGGCAAAAGGAGCTGCCTGTGTTACAGCACGGTCAGGAAATCAGCTTCCAACTTCGGTTTGGAAATCCGGCGACTCGGATTTTCGCGTTCGGTGTTCGAGGCGTCACACCATCTGACCGTGTATCTGATTTTACAGTCGCCAAGCCGAGCACAGGGTTAAGAAAAGATTCGCGGGAAATCTGGCGTTTCAAGGCCGGTGGCAAGATCAACGCCAGTCCAACCCTACACGACGGCTTGTTGGTTTGCGGCTCCTGGGATCAACATCTTTACGCGCTGGACGCCCAAACCGGCCAACTGCGCTGGAAGCACGAAACCGGAAACGCCGTGACAACAACTCCTGCGATTGACGCCGCGGCGGTTTACACCGCATCGCGCGACGGTCATATTTATGCGTTGGATGCGGCGGCAGGAAAAGTCCGCTGGAAAGTTCCTGTGTCAACTGGCCGCACGACTGCGTCGCCCAATGGGAGCTGGGTGGATTCTTCGCCAACCATTGGCGCTTACACGTGCGGGGCCAAACCAGGGAGTCAACCTCCCAAACGGCTCTTCGTCGGTTGCCACAATCGCGACTTCCATGCCTTCAATCTGCAGGACGGGACGGAAGAATGGCGGTTTCCCACCAACAACTGGATTCTTTCGCAGCCCGCGGTGGCCCATTACAAAGTTTATTTCGGCTCGCTGGATGGGCGCATTTATTCAGTCGATGCGCGTTGTGGGGCGCTGGTCTGGTCTTACACCGTCGGCAAACACCTGCGCTACTCATCGGCCGTGGTACGCGGCAGCGTGGTGTGCGAGGGAGTATGCGGCTCTCCGTTAGTGGTGGACGAGACACTTTACTGCGGCGCGGATGAGGGTTTCCTTTACGCGCTGGACGCGAACACAGGAAAGGAGCAGTGGGTTTTCCAGACGGAGAAATGGATTTGGGGACGGCCTTTGTGGGTCGCAGATGTATTGATCGTCGCTTCGGCAGATGGGCGGGTTTATGGTTTAGAAGCTTCCTCCGGCAAACGCCTCTGGGTGCGCGCAACTGAAAACGCAAACTACGCCGACGTCGTCGCGGCTGGAAAGCTGGCCCTGGTGGCTTGCACCAGCGGGCGACTTTACGCGCTGGATCCCGCCACGGGCGAGATCGCCTGGACTTTCGAAGCGGACGGGGGACTGCGGGCGGCACCCGTAGTCGATGCTCAAGGGATCATTTACTTGCCGAGTTGCGCGGGCACGGTCTTTGCCTTGAGAAGTTGAAACCAATTCCGAAGTGCATCCAATTTGAAAGCAATCTTGAATAAATCTATGTCACTACGATCGATTTTGGAAGAGCTGCGCGAATTCGATACGGCATTGCTGGCCAATACGATTGGCTACATTGATCCGACCGCACCTCATGAATACTACTTGGGCGGCTCCATTCGCTCCGTCACCCCTTCGCTGGGGTCAACCGTAGGAGTCGCGGCGACTTGCGAACTTGACAGCAGCAGTCCAGGCGGCGCACCTGACATGGAACCTTTTTGGCGGCAAGTTGAGGCAATCAGTCAGGTCAAAGCACCCGTCGTCTGGGTCGTCAAGACCGTTGGGTCCCGACCCGATCACGAATGTGTGCTCGGTGATGGGATGGGCAAGGCCCTGTTTGCGGCGGGGTGCGTGGGAGTGGTGACCGACGGTGGCGTTAGAGATGTCAACGGATTGTCGAACATTCCTTTTAGTGCACATGCCCGTGGCGTGACCATCCATCACTGCGCTTTGCGTTTCCGGAACTTGGATGAACCGGTGGAAATCGGCGGGGTCACCATTCGTCCGGGCGAAGTGATTCATGCCAACGCTGAAGGCGTAGTTCGTATTCCTTCAAACTGCCTGGAGCGTCTGCCTGCCAAAGCGACCCAAATGCGCGCCTTTGAGCACGATGCGCACCGCTCGTTGCGCCGCACCGATTTGACCGTCGCAGAAAAGCGCAATGTGATTGGAAAACTCATAACGAAATATGGATTTGACAAGACATCGGCAGCAATCGAAGGCGATTCAGGCCAACTTGAACTCTAATCTTGCCCTGTGCAGTGCGCTGGAATCTTGCTGGCTATTGCTTTTGCGCGTCCTCAGGCTAATCCCAATCATAGCCATCCTAAGTTCACTTGCCGTGCAAGCGGCTGGTGAAAAAGCAGAACCCACCAATGAGAAACCAGAAAGAGCAAAAGCCATCCCGGTTGGCGCCGAGACATTGATGCCGCCGGAACCCGGCGAGGCCAACGAGGCCGTGCTGTTCGCCTTTGACAACCATGCCATCCCGTTTACGGCGAATCTGGTGCTGGGGATGGAGCCACCCGAAAAATATCCTGGCAATCCCGTCCTCAAAATTGGGAAGCCGGGCGATCCAGACGAGTGGCAGTTGCGCTACTTTGGGAGCGTCGTCCGGCACGACGGGAAATTCAAAATGTGGTATGTCGCGATGGATTTCGGCAGCTTCATTGACCAGCCCAATGGCGGTCCATTGGCGAATGACGGCCGCGGGTACTGGTTCGCCTACGCCGAAAGTACTGATGGCATCCACTGGATCAAGCCCGATCTCGGGTTGGTAGAATTCCGCGGCAACCGCCACAACAACCTGATCGAGATGCCCAAGGGGTTCAAAGGCTACCATGTGATGGTGCGCTACGAGCCCGACGAGCGCGATCCCTCCCGCCGCTTCAAGATGCTGCCCCGCCTTGTGAGTTTTGGCGATTTTAGGGGATCTTTGCCTACAGCACTGGCCTTAGGTGGAGGCTACGTCCCGCTCTATAGTCCGGACGGATTGCATTGGCGCATAGCAGACGAGTTGACCAGGAAAGATGGAAATGCCGGCACCAAACCATTTAGTTTACCAACTCGCATCGAGGGGTCCGGGTTCTATAAATGGCGCGGGATGTATTACATCACGGGGCAGGGATCGGTTTCCGAATTTCCAGCGATGAAGCCCTATGGCAGGCATATCATGATTTTCTCATCACCTGATTTCGTGAATTGGTCCCAAGCGACGGCGTTGGGTTTCTACCGCGAAGGGCAGTTCAACCGTCCGGCCAATTGGAACCCTGAGCGCCCCAACGGCAGCAATGAGTCGCCGCTTGCCAACGAGCAGACGCACGAAGGCGCCAGCGTATGGAATCGTGGCAATATCCTGATCGGCCTCACTGGCCTCTGGCATGGTTCCGCCGACTGGAAGCAGACGACACATCCGCTGGGTTTCATAGTGAGTAACGACGGCATACACTTCCGCGAACCTGTCCCCAATTATGAGTTCGCCAAGGTGGGCGAGCGCGGCAGGGACTGGGATTATGCCGGCCTCGGACAGGGAGACGGCTTCGAAAACGTCGGCGACAAAACTTATATCTGGTACGGCGCCCCGGTGGATCAAGGCGCCGGCCGAAATTCCGGCCGAGGGTTTCCACGCGGGGGCGGCGTAGGTTTGTTGGTGATGGATCGCGACCGCTTTGGTTTTCTTTCGGCCCGCAATCCGGACAACGACTGCACCCTGATCACGGCGAACGTGAAGAGTGGAGAACCCATGAAGCTTTGGGTTAACGTGGAAGGAGTGGGCCCTGATTCTCCGCTGCGCTTTGAATTGCTCGATCCTTGGGACCGTCCACTGCCGGAATATTCTGGCGAGCGGGCCGTCATTTTGAAGCGATCCGGTTTGCAGGTGCCGGTGACTTGGGCACATGGCGACACTATCGGCGTGGCAGAAAAACCATTCAAGATCAGGGTTCGTTTCGAAGGACCGCAGCGAGGTGCCATCCGGCTATACGCACTGTATCTCGGCCACTGATGCGTTTAGGCTGGCTCACACTATAATACCCAACCCTTGCGATATGTCCGGCGAATGAACTGATCCGCCTCGGGTGCGTTTGCCGCTTTCATCGTCTTGGGATTCCAGTGCAGTTTCTTGCCGGTCCGGTAGGCCACGTTACCGAGATGATTGGCTTCGGTCAGCCAGCCGGAATAATCGAAGTTGGCGCTGGCAGGCTTTCCCGTCTTGCAGGCTTGCAACCATTCCGCGTGATGCCCAGGCGAGCGTGGGATCGTGGGTGACGGTCGCCGAAATCCATCAAATTCCTTTTCCGGTAATAATACGTGCTTACCGTAGTCGGCGAGTATCATCCCTTTGCCGCCGATGAAAAGGCAACCGCTGTCCCATTTCGGAATCCCGCCGCTCTTCCAAATCTCCGGCTTGTTCTCGCCTTGGTGCCAAGTGAGCTTGACCGGCGGGAAATCGCCGCGCGCACCGTATTCATAGATTGCGCTCATTGAGGCGGGCGCGATCTCGCGATGCGGTGGTGGACCAACCCCTTCGATGGTGAGCGGAGCTTGCAGTTTGAGCGCCCAAAAAGGTAGATCGTTCCAATGGCTTCCAAGATCACTCATCGTGCCGTTGCCGAAGTCCCACCAGCGATACCATTTCGGTCCGGGGAAATACACAGAGTGGAACTGCCGCGCTGGAGCAGGGCCAAGCCACAAATCCCAATCCAATCCCTCGGGCACCGGTTGGGATTCCAACGGTCGCTCGGTGCCCCAGACAATGTCCTTGTGACGCTTGGCGTCTTCTTCGCTCTGCCAACCCCAAGCACGCGAAACCCACACATGGGCTTCGCGAACCGGACCGACGACGCCGCTCTGCACCAATTCAACCACCTGCCTGTAATTCTCCGTGGCATGAATCTGGATTCCCATTTGCGTGGCGACATTGGCTTCCGCGGCTGCCTCGCGAATCTTTCGTGCCTCCCAAACGTTGTGCGTGAGCGGCTTCTCGCAATAGACGTGTTTCTTGTGCTTGAGCGCGAGCATCGTGGCAAATGCATGCGTGTGTTCGCAGGTGCTGACAACGACTGCGTCGAAATCGCGTGCGCGATCAAAAAGTTTCCGGAAATCCGCGTGCTTGGTTGCCCCTGGATGCTTCATAGCGGCCTTGTCCAGATTTCGGGCGTTCACATCGCATAACGCCACAACGTTTTCGGAAGAAACGGAGTCAAGATTGCTGCCACCGCGGCCACCCGCACCAATAATGGCGACATTGAGTTTACTGTTGAGGTTCTGACCTCGGAGAAACGCTGGCGCCACACCGAATGCGCTTGCAGCAGTAAGCAATGTGCGGGTGAACTGCCGTCGATTGAAACGGGCCTTCATGTTACACTTGCTCATGGCGTTCGGCTGGTTCCTGCTGCCTGCTATTTTCCTGATTCGATCAAGTCGAAACGCCGGCTGAATTCCGCGAGTTCCAGGCCACGATCTTCGATGGTGCCCCATCCGTCGTAGCCGGCCTCATCCAATGCCTGACGAACGGCTGGCCAGTTGATGCTGCCGTCGCGCGGGTGCACGAATTTGCCGCCACGTCCGTCATCGTTCAACTTGAAATCTTTGACGTGCAATTTCACGATAAGCGGACCTAGCGCCTTGATCCAGTCCTGCGGTGGGGCGTACTTAACATGGTTGCCGATGTCGAAATACGACTTAACCCAAGGGTTAGCGAACGAAGCGATGAAATTCCGATAAATAGCTGGCTTTACCCAAAGATTGTTCCAAACGTTCTCCAACGCGATGATGACCTTGAGTTCTTCGGCGAGGGGAATGAGCTTTTCGACCGCAATACGTGAAGTATCCGTCGCACGGTTTTGGGCCTTGATATAAGCCTCAAATTTGGTGTTGTCACCGGCTATCACACGATTGACGTGGCCAGTTTTTTCGTCGAATGCGATGTCGAACTCCCAGGGTTCGGGCATTGGCATGCCCTCTACACGACATGGCACGACAAGAATCGCATCGGCACCACAAGCTTTTGCCGCGCGCAAGGCCTTGCGCGTCGTTTCAAGCGATGCTTCAACTTTGGCGGGATCGTCGCTATTGAAATCCATCCACCCGCACAATAGTGAATGCACCCTCATGCCCAGCTTCTCGGCGACCGCGCGCCCGGCTGCAGCTTCTGCTTCGGGACAGATGTACGTCGTCTCAACGCCATGAAATCCCGCAGCCTTCAATGGCTCCAACGCCTGCTCGGTAACTTCCTTCACGATCATCGCCTTGCGGATCCGCCCGCGAAAAGGCGCGGCTTGCACTGTTAAGCAACACGTTGCCGCGGCCAAACCACCCATGGCAGCACGGCTAATGAACTGACGACGAGTCATCGGATTGGTCATAGTTTCTTACTGTCGCGCGGTGACGATTATGTCAAGTGTTTTGCTTTGGTGCTGTTGCGAAAGTGAACTACACGTGCTTTTCCAATTTGGCTCAACAGTTCCCACTCACTCACTCAGTCATGCGGTTAGTTAACGAAAGGAAACTGTTTTTTCACAGGCGGAGAAGGTGCCTAAGGGCATTTGTTCCCAGGATTGCACGCTTCTCGCGGCTGCTCAAATCAGCATGTTGTATGCGCGCCAGTTGAGCAGCGGCGCAATAGAGCGGCGTGTCCGTGCCGAAAAGAAACCGTCGGCATCCCAAAGCACGCACGCCCAGTTCTATGTGATCGTAGTACATCGAAACGGCCGAAGAAGTATCCACAAAACAGTTCCGCGACCGACACCGGCGCATTGCTCTTAAATGTCCGCGAAATTGGTCGCAGTTGCCGAAGTGTGCGATGACGAAGCGCACGTGGGGATGTCGGTTGATGAATGGCACCATCGCACCTGGCATGTCTCGTTCTTCGCCACTGTGCGTCAACACCGCCAATCCCAACTCCTCAGCCAGTTCCAGAATCTGCCTCCCGTATTGACTGAAATGATATTGGTGATACGTCGGCCCGATTTTCAAACCGATGATCTTGCGATGACCACGCAGTTCACGAATCTGTTTTGCGTTGGCGGAATCGCGCGGGTCATACACCCACCACATGAAGGCGTCGCTGCGCCGTTCAACCAGCCGCAGCAGCGCCGTGTTGGCGGCCCGTCCCCGCTGCTCCGGATAATACAGCGCGTCCAAGTGGCTGACGATGCTGTAGTCAATGCCAGCGCGGCGCGAACGGTCCAAAACTTTGTTTAGATCACGGCACCCAAGCCAGGGAAGTGTCTTGCACATCCCGACGTGCGCATGAACATCCACGATCTTCATTTCTTTTGTGCGAAATCCAGCGACTCGTTTAGTCGTAGCCCCCGGTCATTGTTGCTGGTTTGGTTTTGGGATCACCTCAAAGGTTTCCCCGTAACATGATTTAATATCCGAGTTTTCCATCCGCCAGGTTCAACAAAGTGTTTCCCTTTTTCCAGCGGATCAGATTTTCGCAGAATAATTCCAAGATATTGAGCCAATACGAACGATAAACTCCGGACATGTGTGGAGTCAGGATCACGCGAGCAGCGCTAAACAGTGGGTTGTCCGGAGGCGGTGGTTCTTGACTAAAGCAATCGATCGCTGCGCCTCCCAAACTCCCATCATTCAGGGCTGAAGCCAGGGCCAGCTCATTCACTATTCCGCCTCGCGAAACTACCACGACAAAAGCTCCAGACCTCAAAAGTGACAGCTCCCTGACTCCAATCATGTCTGTCGTTTCGGAAGTTCTGGGCGCGGTCACGATCAAAGCGTCGCAAGTTTGGAGAAACTCAGTCAGTTCTTTTGAGGAAAACCATCGCTCGGGAATCACGCCGTCAGGATCGCCGGTTTGCGGCCAAGCGTTGAAACCAGAGTCTTTCCGGGAAGCTGGGTCTCTTTTCAAACAGTGTATTTTCATTCCGATGGCCTGAAGTTGCCGGGCGCATTCACGTCCGATGCTGCCGTATCCCAGAATGCCCGCAGTCTTGCCGCGCAAACAGTCTCCGGACAACGAAGTCCGGTCGGGCCATTGTCGCGTCGTTCCAAACTCGGTGATTTCCGGAAACCGATGGGCCAGCATGAGCAAAGCGCACGTCGCAAACTCGGCCATGGGGACGCTGTGAATTCCGCTGGCGGTGGCCAGAGGGATTCCGGTGTTCCAAATTGGGTGAGCTTCCAGGTGATTCAAACCTGCCGCCATACATTGCACAAATTTTAATCGCGGCCAGGCGGAAAGTTTTCGCGGCACGGACTCACTGACCAACACATCCACGAAGCTGCCATCTATCTCTTCAAGCGCCGCCCCCGAAGTGCTGGCACGCAATTCGATATTCGCGTCGGGACAGGCTTTGAGGATTCTCGCGGTATCATCAGCCCCCAAAGTAAACGGAATGTGCAGCAGAATATTCAAAGCAGTTATCACGTGCGTTCGCCAGAGCGAGGAACAAATCGATATTTTTGTCGCAACTCGGGTGTGAGGCGAACGCCCAGTCCGGGCGCGGAAGGCAGGCCAATACGGCCCTCCTTGATTTCAAGCGAATCAACCAGAAATTCTTGTTGAATCGAACGAGGCGCAACGACCGTTTCCAGCCACTCGACTGACGAGCACGCCGCAGCCAGGTGCCACGACGCTGCCAACACCGGGCCAACGGCAGCACCCGTGTGCAAGGCGGCACCAATGTTAAAAGCTTCGGAGTGATGAATCAGTCGAACGGTTTCAGCCAAACCACCCACAAAACCTAGATCCGGCTGAATCAAATCCACGGCCTTGAGTTGAATGAACGGATGGAACTGCTCCATTCCCGCCAAACTTTCGCCGCCAGCAACTGGTATGGCAGATTGCTTTCGCAATTCGCAATAACCTTCCAGATTCGTGTAGGCGAGAGGCTCCTCGTAAAAACGCAAACGGAAACGTGATAGCGCATCCGCAATCGCCACCGCTTCCGAAACCGGGATTGGATTTGGTTCGGCGCCTTCGTGACCGTCGATTGCAAAATCGATGTCGTTGCCGAACTCGCGTCGCAACCCCTCAAAGTTTTGAGCCAATTCATCCAGCAAACGGCTATGCGGAATTTTCACGCGCTCCATTCTCCCTTGCGCCTGGTTCTCCGTAAGGGGCAATCGTTCATAAAATCCGGTTGACAGCTTGGCCGCCCGGTAACCCAAGCGGGCATAAAGGCCCACCTTGCGCAAATTCTCTTCCTTCGGCCAACAAGTAGGACCGCCGGAGGCATAAACCGGAATTCTTTCGCGAATCGCACCGCCGAGCAGTTGGTACACCGGAACATTTTGGATTTTTCCCAACAGATCCCACAGGGCCAGGTCGATTCCACTAATGACACTGCGTCCGGCACCGGTTCGAGCCCAAAAAACCGAGTCGTCATAAAGGGCACGCGTCACCGCATTAATCTGCAAAGGATCTCTCCCCAATACAACCGGCCGAAAGTAGTCCACCAGTGCGGGGATACTTTCTGGAGTGAAATAACCGAGGGTGATCTCGCCCAAACCTTCAAAACCCTTGTCGGTTGTGATGCGGACAAAAGCGGTGGCGTGTAGCGCTTGGGGGAAGGACGGATCATCCATCCAACGGCCGGTTAACAAAATGCATTCGAGTGAATCAATTTTCATAGCAATACTCATTTTCTTCGGTACATCCGAGCGTTCCATACCAGACCTTGAAGTTGCTGTGACTTTGGCGCCGGAAGAAAAAAACTCAGGCACCATCCGGCGGCCATGGTGACAACACAGCCAATCATCGTGAACCACAAAAATGAAATCTTGGTGGAAAGATAGATCGGCAGTAGGACTCCCAAGCCGAGAAGCCAGCCCAACGAGGCGCCGACCGCGTTCGCACGCCGCGATAACATCCCTAAGAGAAACAAACCAAGAAGCGGACCGCCCATCAGGCCAAAAATAGAGGCACTTGCCTCCAACAAGCTTCCGAACCTTTCCACGACAAACGCGAGCAATATCACCAAAACTCCGTAACCGAACGTCAAGCGTCGCGCGAATCTTAGTTGCAGGGATTCATCAACGACGGACTTCTGGCAAAGTCGTTGATAGAAGTCCACTATCGTGACCGAGGACAGCGAATTGAGGCCGGCAGAAATGGTGGACATGCTCGCCGCATAGATTGCAGCAATCAACAGACCTGGAATTCCAATCGGCAATTCGTTGATGACGAAAAACGGCAGGATTTGATCGGACTTGGAAATCAAGCCCGCCTTCAAAGGATCACCCCGCGTCTGATAGAAGGCGTAGAGTACCAAGCCCGTCAGGTAAAATACTGCTATGACCGGTAGCACAAGGGCCAGCTTGATCCACAGCGAGCGCTGTGCGGTTTTCAGACTAGTGGCAGTCAAATAGCGCTGAACCGAAACTTGATCCGTTGCCATCTGAATCAAATTGTAAAACACTCCGCCGATCAATACTCCCCAAAGCGTGACGCGCACTGTGGGATCCCAACTCAAGCTGAGTGCAAGCTTTCCGCCATCGCGGCTTATTTCATACACACCCGAAACTCCGCCGGGAATGTGGGAGAGCGCCATCAGTACGATCACAATCTGCCCGCCAAACAGAACGACGAATTGCATCACGTCGGTCCAAATGACGGCTTTCATGCCTCCTAACGTGGTATAACAGGTCGTGAGTGCGCCTGTGCACAGGATCGTAACCCATAGGGGCAAACCAGTGACTTGTTCCAGGGCCATGGCTGGCGCGTAGGTTGCGAGCGCGAGCCAAACCACAACTCGAGCGATAAAAAGTGATGATGCGAGCACACGCACTTGGACTGAAAACCGTTCTTCCAGGTACTGATAGGCGGTGTAGAAGCGTGATTTGTAAAAGAAGGGCAGAAAGATCAGGTTGGTAACGGGAGTGGCGACAAAAAAACTCAAGCCAATTAACATAAAGGCGAAACCATTGCTGTAAACTTCGCTTGGTGCCGCCAGATATGTGATGCCGGAAAACAGAGCTGCGAGGACCGAGATCGCTACGACAAATGAAGCTATGCTTTGGCCCGCCAAGAAATAATCTTTGATGGTGCGCTGTTCTTTCGCGAACAGCACTCCTACAAGCACAGAAGCAATCAAGTAGATGAAAAAAATGCTATAATCCAGCCAGGTAAAATGTGTCATGAAGCAGCGTCTTGATTCTGAATCCTCTGGAACCGTTGTTTCATTGCAGCGAAGCTGGATCGATGGAGCTTATTCTTGAAACCGCTTTTGTCCACGCTTTTTGGGATGGAGCAGAAGATGCGGTCACGCGAAACCAAAAGCGAACAGTGAACCCCGTGTCAGTTCAAACCGCAGGCGCACTGTCTTGCCGGCCAGTGGCCCAACTGTTTCCTGACCGCGCCATGAAACTGACTGCTCCACGCTGTCCGTAGAAATCGGTTTGCAGTCAGAAGCAGCAAACCCCCGGATCGGTTTGCCTTCCTGATCTTGCAGTTCCACTCGTAGGAAACCTCTTGTCGTCGCCACATTCACAGAAAGCTTCTTTCCCTGAAAGCGCACCGGCTTGGTCATCAAGTAACCAGCCTGATCTCCGGCGTCCAAACTCACGTAACCGTCCCAGCGGAACGTAGCCAGGGCCGTGCGACCTGTGCGGAGGAAACCCGGTTCATACAGAGAACCATCGCGATTGAAAGTGAGATGATCTCCATCGTAAACCAAGTGGTAAAGTCTTAGTTCATTTCCCACGCGCAAGGGATACTGCGCAAAAACGAGGCGATCGTAACCGTGCTGCTCTGGATGATGCGGCAACCAGACTTCCTTGTCGCAAACTCGTTGCCAGGTTTTGCCTGCATCACGGCTCAACACCAACCGGAGTTCGGTGGTGCCCTTACGCCAGACATCTCGAATCGTCGGCATCATGTACTGCGGATTGTTTCTGTCAGAGTGAAATACCAACAACTGCCCCAACCAAACCCCGGTTGTCTGACCGCCGACGCGATAAGGATCAAGATTCATGTACTCCACTGTGTCGGTCGGGGTTTTGGATTCGTCGGCAGCGATTGGCAAGACGAGTTCGGGGCCGGACCAATGGACCAAATCCGGTGTAGCATAACGCGCAATGTCTCGGCCACCCCGCGGTTTCCAGCGGCCAATGGAGTCCTGTGATACGGCAAACCACAACTTTGCTCGCTCATCATAACCAGCAATGGAAGCAAATCCTCTTGGAGACAGGCAACCGCCCTCGATGGGCACCAGTTTTTGCTTCCAATTGTGATCTCGAGCAAAGTCTGGCCAATCCTGAGCAAAATACATTTGTGATTCGACTGTCTTGGCAAAAGGGTGGGTATCAGTTTTTTTGACGACGCGCAGCAGGAAACGTTTGCCCCGGTCTTGAATATTTCCATGAGCGTTTAGGTCGTAGATAAAATCGATCGGACATCCGAGGTTGTTCGCTTTTGATAAGCCTGCAGGCACCTGGTAAGGGAACTCGGTTTGCTTGCGAAATCCCGCGGGGCCGTCAATCAACCCAAGCTTGGGCTTCTGCCAGTGAATCCCATCCTCACTGGACGCGTACGCTGTGGTGTATCGCTGCCAATGCGCTTTGTCGTCGCCGATGTTCGGATCCAAATCGCGTACGCCAGGATCCCACCAGCTATATCTATAGGTCATGTGGAAACGACCGCGACCGTCGCGGCAAACAATGTTACCCATGTAAACATCTCCGCTTTCCCAATCCCTTCCATCCGCTTCCTTGATCAAGCCCTTCTTTGCCGGTTGATGCAGCACTCGCCGCAATCCACTCATGCTCTCCACAATCCAATCGTCCAGAAAAAGCTGAGTTTCCGATTCAATATTTGCCGCCT
Organism: uncultured Verrucomicrobiota bacterium; assembly: GCA_964651015.1. GTDB lineage: Bacteria > Verrucomicrobiota > Verrucomicrobiia > Limisphaerales > PALSA-1396 > CAZYYS01. The sequence goes on along the minus strand of CAZYYS010000014.1, from coordinate 8,947 downwards.
GTTGCTCCTCCGCCCACAAGGAGCAAGAGCCGCCAGAACCTAGTATTCCTGTTGCGATAACGGCCGATGACTTCAGAAATCGACGTCGAGTGCAATCTGACTTTCGAGTGAACGCAGCGGAAGAGGGAGGCTTATTATGCATCAGGGCATTGCACCAAGAAACCCGATCCATAGACGACCAAAATCCACTGGTCATTTATATTGACCAGACACTAACTCGTCTCCGCGAGATTGTCGCGAAAATGTCAAACTGATTCGTCCGCATCTGGGTAAACCGCCGATGCCTTTCTGCGATAAAATATGAGAAGGAGAAAGCCTGGCTACCACAACATCGGTAATTCTACACTCTCAACCCAAAGTGTCCCCTTTGATTAGCTGTGGCACGAGCAACATCCGTTTAGGAAGCACATTGGCTCCGCGAGCCAGTTGGACGGCGATGCGCGACATTTTGCGCGCGAAAAGAGCTTGCGGGTAAGAGTAGCGCGCCACCGTGGGGACAATGGATTCCAAGAACGAGTCGTCATCACGTGAGATCAACGCCACGTCCTCTGGAAGTCGGATGCCGAGCCGCAAAAGATGACCCATGACGGTGAGAACATGAGTAGAGTTTGCCACCAGGAATGCGCTCGGGGGCTGGGCGGCACTTAGTAAAGAATCCAGCTTGGAGCAAATACCCGACAAATGACCGTTATGCTCTACAACGACGGCTTGCGGTTTGGCTCCGTCCACTTTTTGTACCGTCTCCCAAAATCCACTTTTGCTTTCTTGATCACCTGCGCGTCCGGCATTGTCGATGAGAAATGCAATCTGTCGATGGCCTTTTCCGAGAAAGGTACCGACCGCATGTCTGCAGGCCGCCCGGTAATCGAGGTCTCCTGAGGGTAAGGCGATTTCGGGATACGATGACCCGACGACGAGAACGGGAAGACCCCGCTCCAAAAACCAGCGCTGCATTTGAATCGTGGCCAGGTACAGGATCCAACTGGCGGTCGGTTTTTGATGCAAAAGACTTTCCAAGGCTTTGAATGGATGCCTTGAGTAATATCGATTACTCACGTGCAATTCCAGATGAAATCCCGCCTCGGCCAGATGCTCGCGGAGTTCATCGACAAGAAAAATCACAGATGGCCTCAACGCATGCAAAGGAATAGGGCTCAACATCACGACCTGCTTGGATTGCGATCGCAGCGACGGCGGATTCGGTAGGCGCAGAATTCGCCGTCGCCGTCCCGGCGCAACCTTGATCAACCCCTCGCGACGAAGTTGCTCCAGTGCCGCCCGCAGCGTCTGGCGGCTGATGCATATCTGTGTGCTCAACACACGTTCTCCTGGAAGGAAGTCCACCCAGACCCCGGCGCGCAGGCTTTTGCGAAGGATTGTAGTCGCCTCGTTGACGAGAGAGGGTCGTTGAGGGATCAAATTCATAAGTAATCGGGTTTGCCGGTTCGGTCTATCGATGCCCAGTCTGCAAGCCGGCCTGTCGACCGCACGCCATCGGCAGTACCGCACCAGAATCAATTTCTTCGTATCGCATCAACCTACTGTGAACTGTCCTTTAATGCTGGGAGAAGCATCAACTGGTCAACTAAAATTACCAGGACAATTCTGTCGTCAAACCACATTTCCAGTACATAGGGTACCGGTCATCCTGAGTACCGAAATCGTTCGTTGATTTGCGACTACCACCAGTGGTGTTAAAAACGGCGCGCGCAATTATCAAATGGCATGAATGCATCCGGTTAAATTGATGGTTCGAAGAGAGACTTGACGATGGAATTGTTATGAACACGAATGTACAGGTTCGCCACATGGCCGGTGTCTTTTCCCTCCGCTTGATTTGTGCTTTAGTACTGACATTCGTGCCACTCGCGCAGATTTATCCGGCTCCCTCGGGCACAAATGGAACAAAAGTTCAGCTTCCGACTTTTCCCCAGGCAACCGGACTTCCTGAAGTCGTGTTGTTTGGGTTCGACGATCGGGCATTTCCTTTCCAAAATCTTGTCCAGACACATCTTGTTCCCGGCCGAAACCCAAAAGTTGTTTTGCGGCATGGACCGGAAGGCTCCCACGATGAAGTGCTCTTGTACTATGGAACCGTAATCCGAATCGGAGACACATTTCATCTTTGGTACAACGGAAACTACGGCCCCATGGCGAACAACATTGGTTATGAGCGTGTCAACTGTTGTATCTGTTACGCCACGAGCAAGGATGGTGAAGTTTGGGTCAAGCCGGACCTTGGTTTGGTCGAGTTCAAGGGTTCCAAAAAAAACAATATCGTGGAGCTCGCGGCGCCCACACTGTGGTCAACGTTCTCAGTGATCCACGATCCGGAGGACCCCGATGCCAATCGCCGCTTCAAGGCAGCTTATGAAGCAAGAATTGACGGTCAACTAAGATTCTGTGTCGCTTTCAGCCCTGACGGTTTGCGCTGGACACCTTCAGCAAAGAATCCGGTCGGGCCATTCCTCGAGATGGCAGGTGTCACCAAACATCGAGGGCTGTACTACGTCAACGGTCAAACGCTGGGGCACCGCCCCGTTGCGGCCCGACGGCTGGTCACTTTTGCTTCGGCGGATTTTGAAACCTGGTCCCCTTGCGGAGCTTTGGGTTTGGACCGCTCCCCGACTGTTACAGGCCCCTCAATGGATGGCAATTTTTCGGAATACGAAGAGGTTCACCTAGGCGCCGCGCTTTGGAACCGAGGTAACGTCTTGCTCGGCATTTATGGCCAATGGCACGGACATTTTTCCGGTGACCGTCGACTGGTAGTGATGGATTTAGGGTTGGCCATCACACATGACGCTGTTCACTATCAAGAACCAATCCCGAATTTCCGATTCATTCCGGCGCGCGAACAGCCGGAAAGTCCCGCCGCCGTTGGGCCAGCTTTGGAACAAGGCCAAGGGATGGAGAACGTCGGGAACCAGACGCTCTACTGGTATTCTCTCTGGCGCGGCACCGAAGGTAGTGGGATTCGAATGGTGTCCTGGCCACGCGATCGTTTGGGAATGCTCAAGCCATTTCGCAACGGGAAACCGCAAACCATCTCCTGCCCGATCCGCGTGGAACAGGGCGCCGCCAAAGTCTTTGTGAATGCCAGCGGTCTCGGTAGGCACTGCCAATTGCGCATCAGCGTTCTGGACGAAGGATTCCGGCCACTCGCAGGCTTAAGTGGTGACGATGCAACGATCCTTGCTGAGGATGGCTTTCGTCTCCCAGTAAAATGGAGGAGTGGAGATTCCTTGCGCCCGTCCCAAGGTTCAGTACGGCTTCAGATTGATTTTGAGGGAGCCCGGCCGGAGGACGGCGCTTTGCACGCCGTCTATGTGGGAGAGGTGTCGTCATGGTAAGTTCGTCCGTGTCCCGTATTCCCAAGCAGTGTCTCGTAGTGATGTTTGGCTTGGGCGGCAGTTGCTTGATTCCATTATGGCCAGTGGCCAACAACCTGAAAGCATCCGATGTGGCTCGGCACCATGGCTTCAAGGATTTCACCCTGGGCGAACCCGGAAACTCTGGAGCGAATCTTTATGTATCGCGGAAAGGGCACGTTCAGGTGATCAACACTTGGGACCTGAACGGCGACGGCCACAACGACGTCCTCATTAGCAACGACCACAACCCGCTCGAAACCGTCGATGCGCTCATTTATTGGGGATCTGACGATGGTTATACTTCACTGCTACCCGATCTTTGGTCTGAGCGTCCTCTGGCTCAGGTTGTCTTTCGTTTGATGGACCAACAGAAATTCATGACTCGACTGCCGTCGTTTGGAGGCGGGAAGTCAATAATCGCCGACTTAAATGGCGACGGCTTTCCGGAGATCGTCTTCTGCAATTACATCCATAATTATCCGGGGCTGCGTACCGCTTACGTCTATTGGGGAAGCCGGGAGGGATTTTCTCCGAGCAAAAAAACTGAGTTGCCTACACATTGGGCGGCAGGGGTCGCTGCTGCCGATTTGAATGGCGATGGCTACCCGGACTTGGTTTTTGCCAACCAGGGAGTTGAGGAAGGGTTGAGTGATATATCTCCGGATACTGGACTGGAATCCTTCATCTACTGGGGCAGCGCAACCGGATTCGATCCCCAGCGGCGAACTTTGATTCAGACACGCGGTGCAAAAGACGTTACAGTCGCCGACTTCAACAAGGACGGTCACCCCGACCTGGCATTTATTAATAACGGTCCCAGTGCGCGGGATATGCAGATTCTTTGGGGAGGATCCGGTGGTTATTCCAACGAACGCACTCAAACGCTGGCCGTTCCAGACCCAACAAGCATACGTTCGTCAGACATAAATGGAGACGGCTTCGCGGATCTGATCGTGACTACTGGTGGTAAAGCCGAATCAATCGCTCTCCTCGAGTCGGGAGGCAAAGGTAAGGGAAATGTCTCCCACGCCGTTTACCTTTTTTTTGGCAGCGCACAGGGTTTGGATTTACAAGAGACAACTCAATTACCAACCTACGAGGCGCGTGACTCCGCCATCGGCGATTTTGATCACGATGGTCTCGTCGACATCGCAATCGCCAACAGTTCGGACGGTTCAAGTCAGGCAATCTCATCTTTTGTTTATTGGGGTTCGGAACAAGGGTTTTTAACAAAACGCCGTTCAGAACTTCCAACGTTGGGGGCTGCCGGAGTAGCAGCGGCGGACCTCAATCGCGACGGCTACGTCGATCTCATTTTTGCCAATTCCAACAGTGGCACGACTCAGGATATTCCTTCTTACATCTATTGGGGTAGTAAGGAGGGGTTCGCACCCTACCTTCGATCTGATCTCCAAAGTTTCGGGGCCGCCAGCGTGAACGCCGCCGACTTAAACGGCGATGGCAAGACCGATATTGTCCTTGTGAACCAAGTGAGTGGCAAAGTCAGCAGCCGGGTTAACACTCTTATCTATTGGGGCAACCCACATCACTACTATTCAACTGCATTGATGACGGGCGTGCCTGGCGACGGGACTTACGGTACGACGGCGGCAGACCTTAATGATGACGGTTTTCCCGACGTCTTGGTCTGCAATGCCTACACCAACGTGTCTTATCTGTACTGGGGGAGCAAAGAAGGGTTCTCACTCGCTCGTCGGCAGGAGTTGCGGGTTGGCGCCGCGTACACCAGTCACACCGCTGATCTAAACCGCGATGGCTATCTTGATCTGGTATTCACCGGCACGGACAAAGGGAAGAACCTCGGAACGATTCTCTGGGGGGCAACCAAGGGATTTTCGGACGGCAACAAGACAATATTGCTACTGAAAACCAAGCGAAGCATATCCAACCTGATCGCGGATTTGAATCGCGATGGTTTTCTTGATCTCGTCTTCCCCGAACACTATTTCGGAACCAATCAGATTTTCTGGGGCGGACCGGAAGGCTATTCCGAGGCACGCAGTTGGACCAAATTTCTCTCCGCCGGCAGCTTGAAATTGGCCGATCTAAACGGCGACGGCTTCCTCGATTTCGTGATTGCCGGCAATTTCGATTCGCATAGGAAATCGTACAACACGCGGACTCGTATATTCTGGGGCACGGCCGAAGGAACTCCTTCTTCCGATGGTGTTGTCGAATTAGAGGCGTACGGTTCGCTCGAATGTGGCATCGCAGACTTGAACCGGGATGGTTTCCTGGATCTCACTTTGTCGAACTACATGTCCGACAGCACTCGCTCGCTGCCGCTTTTCATTTACTGGGGCAGCAAGGGAGGGTATTACAGTTACGCAAACCGAACGTTCCTGCCTGCCGAATCCTCCGCCGGTGTCCAGACAGTGGACCTGAATCGTGATGGTTATCCAGATATTGTCATCCACAACCATCTGAAAGACGGAGACCATTCCATTGACAGCTACATTTATTGGAATTCATCCAAAGGCTTTGACAGAAACCATCGCACCAAATTGCCCACCTTCGGGCCGCACTTTTCCCAGGGAATTGACCCTGGCAACCTTTATACCCGGAAGCTGGAAGAGGAGTATGTCTCCGCTCCCATCGCCAATTCGTTTTGGGACAGACCACACAAGTTGGACTGGAAAGGCGAGGAGCCGCATGGCGCGAAACTGAAATTCCAAGTGCGGAGCGCGGATACTCGGGACAAATTATCGCAAGTTAAATGGCTCGGACCAAACGGACCGGATTCCTTTTACGAAGCTCCCGGCAGCAAACTGAGCGGTCTGAATCGGCAGGATCGCTTTCTTCAGTACCGCGCGGTCTTCACTTCTCCCGATGCAGGGGTTTGGCCTATCTTGGGCGAAGTAGTGGTAACACCGCATTCGGGAAACGGATCGTAATGAAGCTCAACTCTTCTTTCGTATGAAATCCTCAATGAAAATTACTCAAACTACTACACCCTCATCCAACTCTGGAATCAGTCGCCGCGACATGCTCAAAGGTATGGCTGGATTAGGCGCAACCGCTGCATTGTCAAGCTGCGCTCAACCCGCCAAAGATCATGTCAGTATCAATAACGAAGCGACGAAGCACGGAAAGTCAGCAACGCAAATCCCTGCCAGCCCCGCAGCTCAAGCCAAATTACTGCATCAACGCGCCGACGATTATCTCCAACAGATTTTCGAAGTCGCGCGCGGCCCGGGCGGCTTGATCATCTCTCATTCACAGTTTGACACGCGCCTGCCATTGCAGGAAGGCGACGACCTCCCGACGTCTCTCCATCAAGTGCTTGATTCGGTTTGGGGGCCGGAGGCTCCCAAGCCCACGGTTGCCGAGTGGTATTATGGTGAAAATACGCTGTGGGCAACCGGTTGGCTACTATGGTCACAGATGATCCGCTATCGTGTAACCAACGATCCCGAAGCCTTAAGAATCTCGCGCAAATGCTATCGAGACCTTAATCATGCATTTGATCTTTGCCGCACCATTGAGCCGGGATTGCTCGGCAAACCACATGGCGGTCGAGCCGGCCCGACTACCAGTTTCGATCAATCCGCCAATCCTATTCTGCTTTATGCCCAGTTCGCCCGCGAATATGGCACGTCTCAGGAAAAAGAGCAGGCACGCAAGAATCTCCTGGATCATGGGGATTACTACCTGCGTCGCGACTGGAAGGTGAATCACCACGGAAACATCTCCCGCATTGTTCCACCGGGCCACCCCAGCTCGATGAAGTATTTTGCGTGCGTGCATGCTGCGTATGACATGACTGGCGAAGAACGTTTTCGTGACGCGGCAGTAAAAAATGTCCGACAACTCGTCCAGAAGGGCCTCGTGCCTTGGCCCAGTCAACGATATGAACTGAACGCGAACCTGCTTTACTACGCGTGGCTGGGCGAATACTGGAGCACGACCAGTCTGGCAAAGGACGCAGACTGGATTGGCAACATTGGCATCTATTGGGAGGCAGCGCAACGCGGGCTGGATGAGGAAGGCGTGCTGCTGGACGGTATTTACGACACGAAGACCAACCAATTCACACCGGTGCAAGAAGGTTGGTCGGAGACGAATCCGCCGAGCGCCGGGTCAAAGCCGACGCGCCGTTGGTGGCGGTCGCCCACCGGCTACCAAGGCCGCACGTTGTACACGCTGATGATTGCGATCCTTGGATTACTCGCCCGTAAGCACGGTTTGGACAGTCACGCACATGAAACCTCGAAGAAGATACTCCTCCGCGTAAATCGTGATTGCCTCCGTCAATGTTGGGACAACGGGAGGCTGCCGCCGGAGATGCAGCCATTCGCCAATCTATTCGGGGCGGAGTTTCCGGCGCAGTGGATGATCGCGTATTGGATGGGCCGAGAGCAAGGTGTCTGGTGACTAAACACGAGGGGGACCATTGGGCTATGCGCTTGAGGATTGTTGGTTAGATGTCACAGGCCTGAAAAGCGTGGATCAAAACCAGGCACGACCAAAATGATCCAACCACAAAGGATGAACGGTCATGAAAATCCGAATGAAGCGAGGCCGAACAATTCGGTCAACACTGAAACGTGTGCTGCCGTCATCAACCCAACTCTGAAAATGCGTGTTCAGTTACTGAAAAGCGTTGGCATTGGCTGCATCACGATCCTTCTGTGCAGCTTGGTTCATTCTGTAACTGCTGTGGAACCTGATCTTCTACGTCTGCAGAAGCCGCCCATCCCACAAACCGGGCCACCCTTGCCTTTAATCGACGGTATTTGGGAGGAGCCCCTCGTGCCAGTCGGTCAAAACAAACAACTGCTTGTTGACGATTACGTCATCTCCCACCGCCACAATATCCATCGCGATTTGAATCAGGCGACCAAAGCCAACGATGCCAAACCGGTGCTGGTGCTGGACAAGCCGTGGGAGGAGCCGAACGTCATGCAAGTGGGATCGGTATGGCGAGAGGGAGGCCAATTCCACATGAGGTACACAGGTCGGAGTGGCTTCTCCTGCGCTGCCAAATCGGGAGACGGACTACACTGGACCAAGCCAAACCTGCGTTTCCATGATTTCCAAGGGAGCAAGGACAACAATCTTCTTTCGCACATGGGGTTGATTTGTTTCATCGACTCACATGAATCAGATCCGGCGCACAAGTACAAAGCCGCCTACTCTCCTACCGTGGCTACATATGAGGGGAATGGTGCCTGTCTGGCGTACTCGGCCGACGGACTGCGCTGGCAAGATTACAACAACTGCAAAGCAGTTACGTTTCGAGCAGCAGACACGATGAATCAACTTGTGTGGGACGAACGCGCGCAGGTGTACCGGTTGTTCACGCGCACGGATTTTGGTGCGGGTGGTGGAAACACCGAGTACAGGGGGACGCGGGAGATGATCAATCCGGATGTGAAGGCCAACCCAACGAATTGGACCGTCGTGCGCAGTTGGAAGTTCGATCGCGAGGGTGCCGAAGAAGTCAGGCGACGGCAGGTGCATACACTTACCCTGTGGCATTACGAGGGCATTGATTTCGGCATGTTGATCGTGATGGAATGGCCGGCGTTCAATATCCCACAGGTTCAAGT
>CAZYYS010000013.1:0-34129 GCA_964651015.1 uncultured Verrucomicrobiota bacterium | reverse complement strand
GATCGCAGTACTCGGTGATCTTGATCCCGCGCACCAGTTCCATGACGAAGTAGGGCCGGCCGGTGTCGGTCGTGCCGGCATCCAGCACCTTCGCGATGTTCGGATGATCCATCATCGCCAGCGCCTGCCGCTCGGCCTCGAACCGGGCGACGACCGACTTGGTGTCCATACCCAGCTTGATGACTTTGAGCGCCACGCGGCGGCGCACCGGTTCTTCCTGTTCGGCCATGTACACCACGCCACAACCGCCTTCGCCCACTCGCTGGAGCAGCTTGTAATGGCTGATGCGTGTGCCAAGGGCTTCGTCCTGGCTGTCAGGAACATCAAGCTTGATCGTGGGCCTGGTGGCTTCGGCCTGCGTCGAGAGCAGCGGGTCCGGCTGTTCGTGCGCGGTCAGCAACGCTTCCAGCCTCCGGCGGAGAGCAGCGTCACTGGCGCAAGCTTGGTCCAGGAAGGCGCGGCGTGCGGCCCCGGCTTCTAATGCGACGGCAGCACGAAACAGCGCTTCCTCACGTTCTTGAGGCGATGGCATGGGTGATTGAAATTTGCTCATTCAATACTACATGCGCAATCACCGGAGAAAAAGTATGAAGATTTTTGAGGAATCGTGAAGGTCACGATAAATCGCCCCGGCGAATCGCATCGGCGCGACGCCGTCCTACTTACCACGCAGCTCGACGGTGAGCCACGCGCGGGCGTAGGCCCACCACTGTTTGGCGGTGGGAACGGCAATGCCCAGCGCCGCGGCGGCTTCCTCAAAGTTCATACCGACGAAATAACGCAGCTTCACCAATTCCGCCTTGCGCGAATCCAGGGAGGTGAATTTTTCCAAGGCTTCGTTCACGGCGAGCAACTGATCGTCGTCGGCGATCGGGGAGAGAATTGTAATCTCGTCCAAGTGAACGATTCCAGCGCCGGCACCGCGTTTGGCCGCGAGCCTTCGCCGCGCGCGCTCGATCAAAATGCGGCGCATGGCCTCGGCCGCGGCGCCGAAGAAGTGAGCGCGATTCTCGAAACGGGCTTCCTCATTTCCCGCCAGACGCAGCCAGGCTTCATGCACCAGCGCCGTGGGTTGTAACGTGTGGCCCGCCGCTTCGCGGGCCATCTTGCGCGTCGCCAGCCGGCGGAGTTCGTCATAGACCAACGGCAAAAGTTCCGCCGCGGCCTTGGGATCGCCCGTGGAGGCATCTTGAAGCAATCGGGTGATTTCTGCAGACATGCTTGAGGAATTGTTGAATCGGTCCGGTAAACAAAAATCCATTGGCCGCAGGCGTTGCTCGCAACGCCATAGCGACTCAACTAAAACCCGTAAAACAAAAACTGCCCATCCAAACCGCTCAATGAGTGGCGGCCAACTTCGCGGGCTGAGACCAGGGACGAGAGCCGCCCCCAAGCCGGTTCGCTCATCAGCCGCGTTTCGCCCAGTCTGCCACAGAGCTTTTCCACGCGGAAAATGAAGTGCACTTCACCGCCGGAAATCCGTTCCTCCTCACCCAGCGACACACCGCCGATCGCCACCTTCCCGAAATGCAGGACGAACCGGAACTTGGGACGCGCCTGGTCCTGCATCCGCCGCAGCGCCTCGATGGCCGTGTGGATGTTCTGTTCCACCCGGTCGCGGTCGCGCCAGAAGGCAAAGAAGCCGTCTCCCATGAATTGGTTGATCCGGCCGCCGGAGCTTTCAATGGTTTGCTTGCATTCGCTCAACCACTGGCCCGTGACGAGCGGCAATTCATCCGGCGGGATTTCCTGGACGAGCCGCGATGAACCGATGATGTCCGCGACCAGCAGCCAGCAGGATTGCAGCTTGATGTCGGACACGGTTTGGTCAGCCAGCAGCGTCGTTGGGTTGATGGGGTGACCCGCCGCCGGATGCCGGAACACGAACTGGAACCGGCCGATGCGCACGCGTGCGCCATGGTGCAAGCGAGTCGGTTGTGCGATGCGCTGGTCGTTGAGGAATGTGCCATTCCGGCTGCCGAAATCCACCAGCCAGAATTCGCCCGCCTGTTGCGCCTGGATCACCGCGTGCCGCCGCGATACGCGGTCATCCGGGAGCGGAATCTGGTTGGACGCGGCGCGGCCAATCGAACAGACGCCGCGAATGGGCAGCCGGTTGCCTTTCTCATCTTCGAGCCAGGCGACGCAATCATCGGGCAATTGGGGCATAGGGCGAGGTTAACTCCACGTCTGACCTTTGACAAACTGAGAATCGACGCGATGGCTGGACGTACCGGGATGCCGGTTCGATTCGGTTACTGGGCCAGTTCTGCCAAAGCCTGGTTACGGAGTGCAAAATCATCGATCACTTTTGCTATTTCCAAGGCCTGCTTCCTCAGGCCCTGACTGGCGAGGACGCGGGCCGACTCATGCGCGGTCTCATCCCGCCTCCTTAACTCGTCCATCTGCCACAGAGATGTCTTTACAATTTCCATTTCGCGCGCCTTGGCCGCATCGATCGCCAGCACGGCCAATGACTTATCTTTTTCTTTTAAATCGCTCATCATTGACGCTGCTTCCAGTCGCACGGCCAGAGTTTCCCGCGAAATCTTTTTTTCTCCAACGGGGGCCACGTTGTCCCGGTCGTTTTCACGAGCGGAAGTTTTTTCCAACAACTTGTAACGAATCTTCACGTTGCGTGGGTCGTCGTTAAAGCCGAGAATTTGCAGAACGCCCATGCCGCCTTCGCGGGTCTTGAAAAACCAGAGCACGGATTGATCACGCGTCAGGAGGTTCACGATGGGTCCATCACCATATTGAGAATCGAGTTGCGCGGCCGAATTGAAAATGCCGCCTGGTGTCGGGGCCGGCGGCACGGGTTCGCTGCGGCGGGCGGCTTCAGTCGCGCGCCGGGTCCAATCCACCACGTTGACCGCCGCGCGCACCTGTTCGGGACGCAAGCCATCCCAGTTGTCCCAATTCGTCGAGCTGTCGCCGTGGGCGATTACGAAGAGGCCCTCGAAACCGATGATTTTTCCATCGCCGGCAAACATCAGGTCCGCGCCGCTTTCCCGCAGCCAGGTAACGTATTGGAAGCGTCTTGAACCGCCGGGAATATCCAAAGCCTGCCAGAAACGATTCTCATCCTCACCTGGTTGGCTGGCGGCGAGGGCGCCAGTGATTTCGGACGATGGCGTCAGTAATTGTTGCGTATCCAAATCGAGGAATTGATTTGTCCCCGTCACGCGCGCCTGGATTTCGCGCTCGATCACTGGGCCGAACGCAAAGCTGGAAATGCTTTCGGCTGAGTCGGCTGGTGGCGGGGGCTCGGATGACTCGGAGGCAACTGGCTGGACCTGCCCCGCGCCCTGCCCGCCTTTGCGGTAGGCCAATACATCAACTGGTCTGTGCGGGCGCAAAAGTGAAACCACCACAATGAATCCAAGCAACAACGCCACCACTCCAAGGCCGATCTTCACAGGTGTCCAAGTTACTCCACCGAAGTGGGGTGACTTTGGCAGCACAGGGGTACCTGACGGGCCAACGCTCGCTGACGGCTGACTCGCGATCCGCCCCGCTGCGCCGAAGATGTCTTCGTAGGCATACATCAGAGCGGCCAAAACGATTGGCATCATAACGAACACACCGACCACACACATCAAGACCCCGGCAAAGTTGAGCAGCAGCAAAACAATTCCAAAGCCTAAAAATTTGAACCAATGTTTTGTCACGACCTTGCGGCTCAACTCCATCGCCGGCCAGAAATCGAGTCGTTTGTCCATTACCAGCGGCAGAGTGAACATCCACGCCACCAGCAGATAAATGCCCGGCACGATCAGGCAAAGAAATCCCAACCACGTAAGCAAGATGCTGACGAATCCGGCGAGGAAGAGGTGGAGGAATCGATTGCTGAAACCACCGAACGCGGTTTCCACGGTTGTTTTCTCTCCCCGTATTTTTTTGAGGAAGTAAAAATACAACCCGCCCATGAGCGGACCCCATACAAGGAGGGCCAGGGCTGAAGCGATTTCCGCCGAATTGGCGCCTGCCGGCCCGCGCCGGATCGAACCTCCGATCGAACTCACGAACGAAAGCAGCGCAACGAGCAAGGCTGTTATTCCCACGAGCGGCCAGAAATTGTTTCGCACCAAAGTCCAGCCGCGGCGCAGACAACTGCGGATATCCAAATTGTAATTCCGCGCCAGAATCTCCCGCGCCAGCGCCTCGGCATCCGCTGTCGGCGACGGAGAAGCGGCGGTGCTGGCAATCGTGTCCACCGCCGTTTTCACCTGGCTGACTTGCTGGTAGCGGCGCTGCGGATCTTTTTCCAACGCGCGCAGCACCACATCGTCCAGACGCACGTCCACTTCCAGTTTGCGGGACGACGGCGGCTGGAATTTCCCCAACGGAAGTTCGCCCGTGAGCATTTCGTAGAACACCACGCCCAGCGAATAAATGTCGGCGCGGTGATCCACCGACTGGGGTTTCTCCACCTGTTCGGGCGCCATGTAGTGAGGCGTGCCAAGGACTTGATCCTGCGTCAAAGTCCCCTCACCGGGCTTGGCGGCCAGCTTCTCTGCCTCTGCCGGGTCAAGGGACGTTCCTCCCACGATCTTGGCAATGCCGAAGTCGGCAATCTTCACGCGGCCACTTTTGTCCATCAGCACGTTCTCCGGCTTGATGTCACGGTGGACGACGCCGTGGTCGTGAGCGAACTGGAGCGCTTCGCAAATCTTGGGCACGATGGCCAGCGCCTCCTGTGGCGCGATCTTCCGCGTCTGAAGTAAATGGCGCAGGCTCACGCCATCCACGAACTCCATCATCAGATAGTAAAGCCCGTCCGTCTCGCCGAAATCATAAACCGTGACGATGTTGGGATGGTTCAACCGGGCGAGCGCCTGCGCTTCACGCTCAAACCGCTCGGCGAACTTGGGCTCGGCCACCTTCTCCGGCGCCAGAATCTTCAAGGCGACCATCCGGTTCAGCTTGGGCTGGCGGGCCTTGTAAACCACGCCCATCCCACCGCGGCCCAGACATTCGAGGATTTCGAACTGAGGAAAGTTCTTGGCAATTTCTTCAAGCGAGCGCGGCGGTTTGACGACTTTGGTTCCCTGCGGGCCAATTTCACCGGGGATTTCGGTCGCCGCAGTCAGGTTCAGGGCCATGAGGCAACGCGGGCAAAGCCCTTTGAGCGCGTCTGAGGCCAGCGGCGCGCCGCAGCGGGAACAGGTTGGTGTCTGACTGGTTTCGTTCATCACACTGTTCTTAAGCAAACCGGGGCGGTTGTAACACGCTTGATGAATTTATTAGGATAGGGCTGCCAGCAAATGCCGGATTTCTTCCTCCACCTCATCGGGTTGGGCCACGGTTTGGGCGATTTCTTCGCGGAACACTTCACGGAACCTTTTGCGCAGCCGATGCACCGCCATACGTGCGGCGGTTTCGCTCAATCCCAGTTGCGTTGCCATCGCGGCATAAGGAATATCGCCGCGCTCGGCAGTCAAAGCGGGACTTAACAAGGCAAACTCGGCGGCTTTGCCCGACCGCTGATGCTCCGCTTCCAGGCGGGTCAGCGCCCGGTCCAACAGCGTCATCGCCCATTGGCGGTCGTAGAGCCGGTCCGGCGTAAGGGCATTTTGCGTTTCCGCGCAGTAACGGCCTTCGGCCGACTCGGTGTCGAGCGGCACCGAAACGGCACCGCCTCCGCGTTTTTGCGCCCGAGTGCGGTCCCACTCGTTGGCGAGGAAGCGGTTCAGTGCCGTGAGCAGAAACGTGCGGAAACGTCCCTTCGTCCGATCCGCTTCGCCTACCCAATTGCCCGCCAGCAAACGGGAGAAAAACTCCTGGGTTGAATCCTGAGCATCTTCGGGCGAATGACCGCGCCGCCGCACGTAGGCGTAGAGCGGATACCAGTAGGTCTCACACAAACGCGAGAGCGCTTCGTGCGCCCGTGTCGTATCGTTGCGCCCCGCTGTGAGCACGACCGACCAATGCGTCGTGACGAAAGCCGGCTGGCGTGGCGGTTCATCTCCGGCGGAAACCGTCCCCGGCGAGACCGTGTGGCTGGAAGAGTTCACCGAACCGAGCTTACGCCGATGTCCGCAAAGGGCAAGCCTGCCTGGTGCGCTCCTACGCAAACGCCTTAAACAGCGCGACCATCTCCTCCTCCACTTGAGCCGGGTCGGAAAGCGTTTGCGCGATCTCGTCACGCAACAATTCGCGATACCGCCGGCGCAAGCGATGGACAGCCACGCGCACGGCACCTTCACTCAGGTTGAGTTCTGTGGCCGCTTGCCCGTAGGGAATGGCGCTCTTGCCGATCATCAGGAACGGTTTCAAGTGCTCAAACAGTTCCGCCTTGTCTTCCGCAACACTCTCGTCGCGCAGACGGACGATGACCCGTTCGAGCAACGCCACGGCCCAGGTGCGGTCGTAGAGTTTGTCGGGGCTGAGTTGATCGGCGGGATCGAGTTGATAGCGCGTGTCGGCGTCCTGCCAGTCAAGCGAGAGTGAAGCCAAACCACCGCCACGCTTCTGACGATGGGCACGGTCCGACGCGTTAGCGAGAAAATGTTTCAGCGCCGCGAGCAGAAAGGCGCGGAACTTCCCTTTCTCGCTGCGGAGCCCTTCCAGATAATTCCTTTCCAGAAAGCGCGCGAAGAAGGCTTGCGTGAGGTCTTCGGCGTCCTCCTTCGAGTGACCGCGCCGCCGCACGTATGTGTAGAGCGGAAACCAGTACGTGCGGCACAGTTGCTCCAAGGCGACATCCGCCTGCAGCGTGCGTTTGCGCCCCGCCGCGAGCACGACCGTCCAATGCGTTGTGGCGAACACGTCGTCCGGCACGCTCGTGGACTGGCTGGAATGTTTGGAAGTCAATTCACTCGTTGCCTGTTTCCACAATCTCAAACTGCGTGCGCTGCCCCGGTAACAGAGAGATGTTGCGGAACTCAATCCAATGGAACCGGCGCACCTCGAATCTGAAATCTTTCACGGAAGACAACTGAAGTCCTTCAAATCGCGCGTCTGTTTGCGCCATTGCGTCAACAGTGGTCGTGCCGTAAGCAACTGGCTCTCGAACCTTTCCGGCTTGATCCAAGGCCGTGATGCGGACATCCCAATTTGTCAGCTGGGTGTGAGAAAACGTAAGCGAAACGAAGCCGTTCCCCTCGACAGGGCCAGATGACATGAGGTTGAGCGACGCTCCGCCCGGCAGACTTATGCCGCTCACACCAATCCCGCCTTTTGGTCCGTTGGTATGAACCACTGTGCCTTCGCCGCTGGCCACACCGATTTGCACCGTGAATTGCTTCAGCGCGTTGGTCGCATCGGCTTTGGGGACTTCAATAAATATCGCTTCGCAATTCAAAAGTCGCTTGCCAGCAGAGGTGATCGGGCCGGATGATCCACGCGTCGAACAGGAGGCTGGAGTTACTTTGTAAAAGAACCTACTTCGGTTGAGAAAACCCTCCTTCTCGAAAATGAGCTGAACGATGGAGTCATCCTCGCGAGCATACCCCCACTCTGAATCAAAGGTCTGCAAGCACGTGGCGCCATCCGGAAACCACCAAGTTGGGGAGGCGGGAGCGAGCCGCGAAACTGCGAGCAGGCGGATTTTCCCTTGGAGGAAGTGCGCGGTGAACGTTTCATTTTGGGGGAGTGGATTCGCGGAATTCCCTTCAACCCCCGGCCCAAAAGCGGCTGGCGCGGAGGTTTTGATAAGGGAGCTGCTTTGCGAAATTGTTCCCTTGGAGCCAAGTGGGTGAATCCCGATGAAGCTGGCATATTCAAGCCCATGGCTGGTCACGAGAGCCACGCATTTACCAAACCATTCGTTTTGCTGTTGCACGGTGATCTGATCCGAAGTCACCGCAAATTCCAACACGGTGTTCGGCCGGTCCGTCACCCTCTCCAGCAATGCGCCAACTTCGTCCCAAGTGGTCGGCTGGCCCTCGAAGGTTATCGCGGCTTTGTCCACGACCAAACGGACGAACTTGCGCTGGGCGTTCTCCGGTTTGCGGCTGGTGCTGGAAGCAACGGCGTTTTGCACCAGCTTGTAACGAATCTTCACGCCGCTCGGCTGGTTGCTGAAGCCGGTGATTTGTAGTAAGCCGAAGCTTCCTTGGCGGGTTTTGAAGAGCCGTTTGATCGAATGCGGGTAAGTTGAAGTACGGCTTCCACCTGCATCAGACTGGTCTTTTTCCGCCATCCGGGCGTCGGTGATGGCTTGGACTTCCCCGGGCGTGAACTGTTCCAAGAAAGTATCATCACCCCGTGTGCGCCGATGGTCAATCCACCGCGTCCCTGCGAGTGGGGCGATTCCCCAGTTAAGTTCCGTCAAGTGCAGCACCAAGTCGGCGCCTGACGTTGTGACCCATTCATCAATTCGCGCCGAACGTTCAAGAAGCTCAAGACCAGGGGCGTTCCGCACCGGAAACGGAGGTGATATCACTTCGGCCTTCTCTAAATTCACAAAAACCAAGCCGTTCGACCCAACTTGATTGACAGTAATGACGCGCTCGATCACCGGGCCGAAGCCAGCTTGTTTCGCCTGTTCCGCCAGCTTGCTCTGGAGGACCGCATCTTCCCTCTGCATCTCGGCTGAACGATATGCCAGGATGGCCGTGAACGGAATGGCCGCGAGCAGCAGCAAGCCGACAAAGGCCAACCCGATCCAACGCGCCGCGCCGCGCGACAAGTGCCAGCCGCTCACCGGCAACAAAACCGTGCCCAACCACGCGAGCGTGACGAGGATGAATTCCGCCGGGCCGGGATTCCAGCCACCCCGCTCTTGAGTCATGGCGAAGACGAAGTAGATCGCGGTTCCGAGGATCGGCAACGCCGTCACCCATGCGCTTGCCGCTCCGAGTTGGCGGAGACTGCGGAGTGTCTTTGTGCCCGCCCGGGCATTGAGCGTTACGGCCAGCAGATACGCGGCATACCAGAGCACCAGGAAAATTGCCGCCAACCACAGACCACGCCCGCCGGCGGGAAGAACGTCACCCAAGAAGCCCGCGATGATCGTGCCGGCGTAGGCCATCGCGGTGGCGAAAGCGAACCGCGGCAGTTCCTCCCATCCTGTATGGTTGTCAGCGGTGTTGGATTCACCGACCTCGTAACTCAAGGGTTGCCACTCGCCACCGCTTTGCCGCGCGTAGGTGACGGTCTCTGTCGCAGTGGCAAGCGCGCTGAATGAACTCGCGTATTTCGCCTCGTATCGCCCGCCCACCACCGTCTCGGTCGCGGACAGGAGTTTGCGCGAAATTATTTCGCCCAGCGGACGTCGGATTTTTTCCAGCTTTGCGGTCCATTCCTTTTTGCTGATGCTGCTTTGGAAAGAAGGCGCGGCGGTTTCCCAACTGCGCGCATAATCGCCGGTGTCCAGCAGCGCCAGCCAGCGCTCTATTGTCACCGGGCAGTTGGTGGCCGGCGAAGTGAAAGCGATCGGACTTGCCGTTCGCCCGAATAACCATCCTCGTCCACGACGGCCAATGGTTTGAAGAATCAGCCAATAGACCGCCAGCGTGAACGCCGGGACGAATAGGAGCCGCCCCAGGAACCAGCCCGTATTCCCCTGGCGCAGGTCCGCAAGAAACCCCCAGCCGACTGCGACGCCAAAACTGGCCAGCAGCACCGTAAGGAAGACAGCGGGCCCGCCTTGAAAGGCCGCAGAGGACCATCGCATACCCGCAAGCACGCCGCAGATGATGCCGAGCAGCATACCGGCTAGAACCCCCAGGCCGATGTTCAGCGGCTTATTGGGTTTCACAGGCCGCAGTCCTTTTTGGGCCGCGTCCACGATGGCTACCATCACGCTTCTCGGCAACGCCTTGTCGATGGATTCCTGGGAAATCTTCAACGCCAGAATTTGGCGAAGCGTTTCTTCGCTTTGGAGTTCCTTCTTTTTCGCAAAGTAGGGACGGCTGCGTTCAGCCGCGTAAAGGTCGTTCGTCTTTGCGTTTTCAACGCTCAATCTTAATCTTTCAAGCTCTGCCTTGGCGGTAATTACATCCGCTTCCAAGCCGTCAAGAATGCTGGTCACTCTCTGCTCAATTTGTTTGTTTACAGTGTCAAACAAATCACTCACCGCTTTCAGTTCAGGATTCTGCGACCCGTAATCATTTTTCAACCGGACCAGACTCTGTGCGGCCAGGTTATATTGCCTTTGCAACTCGGTCAGGCTGGAATCCTGTATCGCAGTGGGGATGGCTTGCCTAAGCTCTTGAGAGCTTAGTTTTCTAAGTTGTTCCAGCCGCGCGGTGAGAGCGGTGTACCTGGTTTCAGCTTCGATTATTGAGCTTCGATATTGCTTCAAGGTTGCTGGCTCCAGAGTGAAAGAGGGACCATTGGCCGCGTCGTCGGCGTCGGAGATTCCTAATGTTTTGCGGAGATTCTTCACTTCCGCTTGGAGTGCTTTAACTTTCTTATCTTGTTCGTCCCATTGCTTGCGTAAAACCTTGATGCCTCGTTCAGCAACTTCTTGGCGATCCTCCAGACAATATTTCTGGTAAACCAACGCAATTTCGTTGGCAATGTTTGCAGCGGCCTGAGGGTCCTCGTCGTATATCCTGATTTCAATTAAGCTGGTGTTGCGCGATTGGTGAACCTCCATCTTCCGCCTTAGCAACAGCACCGTTTCGTCAATCGTCAGTTTACCTGCGGCGCCGTAGCGTTGAGCCCACATGTTGTTTAAGTCCAGGTTTTGGATGACTTTGGGGAGGATCACCTGAGACTGGATTACTTCAAACTCCGTCTGAAACAAATAGGGATCGTAGCTGCGCACCCCGGGGTGCTCGTCGATAGGATTGATGTCCGAGGTCTTACCCTCTACTTTGATCCGGACTGTGCTGGCGTAGGTTTCAGGCAACAGAAATGTAACCAACGTCGCAGTGAAGACGGCCAGCAGAAAGACGATGACACCAACCACTACGCCGCGCTTAACATACCTGGCCTTGTTCGAACGCTGTTGGTTCGGAAGTTTGCCAACACCTGCGGTTGCAACAGGAGGAACGGGGTTGACTGTGTCGGATACGATTGTCTCCACGCACGTCTTGACCTCACTGGCCTGCTGGTAGCGGAGTTCCGGATTCTTCTCCAGCGCCCGCAGCACCACTTCATCCAGACGAACATCTATCTGGACCTTCTTCGACGGCGGTTCGAGACGCTTGCCGGGTAGTTCGCCGGTAAGCATCTGGTAGAACACCACGCCGAGTGCGTAAATGTCCGCGCGATGATCCACCTCGGCGGGATGCTCGCGTTGCTCGGGCGCCATGTAACTTGGCGTGCCCATGATTTTGCCGGCGTCCGTGAGCGTTGGCGTTGCCCCCTCACCCCGTCCCTCTCCCCCGGTGGGGGAGAGGGTGTCCGCAGGACGGGTGAGGGGGTCGCCTACGATCTTTGCCAACCCAAAATCGGCCACCTTCACGCGGCCACGGCGATCCAACAAAACGTTCTCCGGTTTGATGTCGCGGTGGACGATGCCTTGATCATGGGCAAATTGAAGCGCGTCGCAAATTTGCGGGACGATGGCCAGCGCTTCGCGCGGCGAGACGCGACCGCTTTGCAGGAGTTGGCGCAAGTTCACGCCGTCCACAAATTCCATGAGGAAGAAATAAATCTCATAGCCGCCGACGTAAGAAGGCGGACTGGTCGCGGATTGGGCTTGGTCCGCCTCGTTACCTCGGCGGCTACCAACTTTGCCAAACTCATACAGCGTCACAATGCCGGGATGGTTTAGCTTCGCAAGCGCCTTGGCCTCGCGTGTGAAGCGTTCTGCGAATGCGGGGTCGCCGCCGATGCCGGGCGGCAGAATTTTTAACGCGACAATCCGATCCAGTTGTTTCTGACGCGCTTTGTAAACCGCACCCATGCCGCCCTTGCCAACCAGTTCAAGGATTTCAAGTTGAGGAAATAGATTGGCAAGTTCGCCAACCGTTGGCGGATTAAATGGTACCTTCCCACCGGTTGTGGCGGTGTCGGCAGCGGCCCCCTGTTGGAGCAGGCAGGCGGGACAAAGTCCATCCAGCACACCGGCCGGCATTGGTGCTCCGCATTGGGGACATTTTGGTCCGTTTGGCACAGGCTCAGATCGATTTTCGACTTTCATACACCCTCCTCAGAAGCAAATCCGAGAAAATGTTACAGGGAATCTGAAACCAATCCTGACGACATGGGTGCCACGCGTGCATAGATCAAGTCCCGCAAACAGAAACATGAATCCTCTTCGTTGGATCGCAAGCTATTGAAGGCTAGAAGCCGTTTTGGAAATCGTAGCCGCCGAGGTAACGAGGCGGAGACTTTCAGTCTGGCTGGGGCTCCCGCCTCCTCACGTCGGCGGCTACAGCCGAAATAGAATCTTGAAACTGGTTCTGGCGGTTTCAGTATCGGTCGGATCAAGGTAATCGCGTTTTTTCTGTTGTGAACAAGTTGCGGATAACTATGACCCCTTTAGGCTTGGCTTTGCGTTAGCGCGAATCATGCTTTTGTATCGGTCTGAAGCGTTGGATCAAAACCAGATATTGAATGAAGAAGCTAATTGTCTTACTGCTCGTAGTTTTGTCCTTCTCCGGATCCGGCCAAGCTCAGATCGCCAGTTGGACATTTGAAACCAGCATGCCGACGGGGTCGCCCGGTGCAAGTGTCTGGATTACCAACATCGCTTCCGAAGTCGGCAGCGGAACGGCTTCGGGGTTCCACGTCGGTGCCGCGGCTTACAGCAACCCGGCCGGCAACGGCTCGGCGCACTCGTTCAGCGCGAATACATGGGCTGTGAACGATTATTTCCAGTTTGTGGTCAGTACGATTGGTTACAGCGGCATTGGAGTCTCCTTTGACCAGACCAGCAGTGCGACCGGCCCGGGCCGCTTTACTCTGGCATGGAGCACGGATGGTAGTTCCTTCGCGCCCGTCATAGCCGCAACGGATTACAACGTGCTTGAGAATGCTTTCCCGAATTCATGGAACTCAACCACTGCCAGTCCTCTTTTTTCGTACTTCTATGATTTAAGTTCCGTGACGGGCTTGAACAATTCACCCGAGGTCTATTTCCGATTGATAAACAGTTCCACGATCAGCGCGGGAGGCGGCACCGTCAACCCCACAGCCGGCACCAGCCGGGTAGATAATTTCACCGTTGCTGTTGTTCCCGAGCCTTCGACGATCGCATTGATGGCGCTCGGAGGGGGTGCGGGTCTGGCGGTCTTGCGGCGCGCCAGGTGCCGCTAGCGGCTGAAATTGAGTAACCGCGAGCGAAACCTCGTGCCGGCGCTGTATGATTTCCTTAAACCATCTCCCGCCCGCGAGTGACACTTTTGTTGAATCAATTTGCGGAAAGGCGGAAAGAATTCAGGTTTAATTTTATTTACAAATGCGAGCAGACGCGCCTATATTTACAACCTAAATCATAGTCCAGCGACTTTGGAGTAAACGTCATGCTCAAATTCAGTGGCAACGGTTCGGTCACGACGTGCGACGGGATAACGCGGCGCGATTTTCTGCAAGTGGGTGCGCTCAGCGCCATCGGGTTGTCTTTGTCAAAGTTTGCCGCGTTGCAGGCCATCGGCGCAGTAGAAAAGGGGAACGACGAGAAATCGGTGATCATGATTTTTAATCTCGGTGCACCGAGTCAGTTGGATACCTGGGATATGAAGCCGGACGCGCCGCGCGAAATTCGCGGGCCATTCAAGCCGATCAAAACCAACAACCCGGATATTCAAATTTCTGAAATTTTCCCGTTGCACGCCAAACTGGCGGACAAGTTTTCGCTCGTTCGCGCTTGTTACCATACAGCGGCGGCGGTTCACGACAGTGGACATCAGATGATGCAGACCGGTCGATTGTTTACGGGCGGTGTCAACACACCTCACGCCGGATGCGCTTTGGAGTATCTCAAAGGACGGCGCAACGAATTACCCGCGCACGTTATGCTGCCAGAGCCAATGGGGCCGACAGGGGGCAACATGCCGCACGGCCAGGATGGCGGGTTCCTGGGCAAAGCCTATGACCCGTTCGTTCTGATGGCAGATCCCTCAAAGCCGAATTTCAAAGTGCCCGATCTGTTGCCACCGGAGGAGATCGGTGAAGTCCGTCTCCAACGGCGTCGCGAGTTGCGAGAGATTGTGGACGATCAGGTCAAAGTTTTTGAAGCAAGCGAAACGGCGAAATTGATGGATGCCAACTTCGCCTCGGCGTATCGCCTGATGACCAGTACCAAGGCGCGAGAAGCCTTCGATGTGTCGAAAGAACCGGAAAAAGTGCGCGAGCGATACGGGATGACCCGGTTTGGTCAGTGTTGTTTGCTGGCACGACGGCTGATTGAAGCGGGCGTGCGCTTTGTAACTATCAATACGTTCATTACCGTTTTCGACGAGATCACGTGGGATATTCACGGCTCGAAACCATTTACATCCATTGCAGGCATGAAGGACATCGTGGCGCCGATGTACGACCAGGGTTACAGCGCCCTCATCGAGGATCTTTTCCAGCGCGGCATGTTGGACAAGACGCTGGTTTGCAACCTGGCTGAGTTTGGTCGCACGCCAAAGATCAATCCCGCGGGCGGGCGCGATCATTGGCCGCAATGTTGGACCTCGTATTTTGCGGGTGGCGGAGTCAAAGGCGGGCGAGTGATAGGTAAGAGCGACGAAATTGGAGGCTACCCGGCGGAACGACCGGTGACGTCGGCTGAAGTGGTCGCAACAATTTTTCACAGCCTTGGATTGAATCTGGAAACCCATTTGCCGGGTCCGCAGGGCCGGCCATTTCCGTTGGTGGATTTTGGAACACAACCGATCAGGGAGTTGTTTTAATACGTCCGCATGCAAGCGAAGAATGCGACGAAATTCGTGCGGTTGCGCTGCCTTGCGATACTTTCTTTGCTTTTGGCGGTAAATAGTCGAGCCAAAGAGTCGGTCGTCATTCTTCCCGACAAGTTTACACTTAGTGGCACATCGGCCCGACAGGCGCTTTTGGTCGAACAAAGGCGTGACAGTCACTACGTGGGGCAAATCACCAATGACCTTACTTTCAGTTCCAGCGATACCAACGTCGTAACGATTCAGGAGGGAATTGCAATACCGGTTCGCAACGGCACGGCAACCATCCAGGCCAGGTGGGGTGACCAAACTGCCACAGCGGAAGTCGCGGTCAAAAACATGGAGAAACCGTTTGAGTGGAGCTTTCGCAATCACGTTCAGCCGGTGCTGGCCAAGACCGGTTGCAGCGCAGGCGCGTGCCACGGCGCCGCCGCTGGACAAAATGGTTTTAGGCTTTCTCTGCGTGGTTATGATGATGAAGGAGATTTTCTGGCGCTCACCCATCATGCATTGGGACGACGAATAGTTCCGACCGATCCGGGGCGCAGCCTGATGTTGCTCAAACCGACAGGCGCGGTCCCGCACAAGGGGGGCAAACGATTCGAAGTCGATTCGCTGGATTATCGGGTGTTGTCCGAGTGGATCGCTTCCGGCACGCCGGGGCCAATGAAGGATGAACCGCACATTGATCGCATCGAGATTTTGCCGGCACACGCTGTTCTTAAACCCGGCGCGAGCCAGCAATTGAGCGTGCGCGCCTGGTTCACCGACGGTCACAGTGAAGATGTCACGCACTGGGTGAAATACACTTCGGCCAACGAGTCAGTCAGTCAGGTCAATGAGGCGGGCACCGTGAAGGTGATGGGTTTTGGTGAAGGCGCAATTACCGGTTGGTATTTGAGCCGCATTAGCATCGCGACCATCACGGTTCCATACACGAATGCCATTGCGTCGGAAGTTTTCGCCCAAGCGAAGCGCAGCAATTTCATCGACGACCTCATCCTCGAAAAACTGGAGAGTTTGAGCCTGCCGCCCTCGCCGCGTTGCAGCGATGCGGAATTTATCCGGCGCGCATTTATCGACACTATCGGCGTTCTGCCTACGGCGCAGGAAACTCGCGCTTTCCTGACCGATCAATCATCCAACAAGCGAGACGCGCTTATCGAGGATTTGCTCCGGCGGGAGGAGTTTGTCGATTACTGGAGTTACAAATGGTCCGATCTGCTGTTGGTGAACAGGAAACAGCTCAAGCCCATCGCCGTGTGGTCGTATTACAACTGGATTCGCAAGAATGTGGCGGCGAACACGCCATGGGATAGGTTCGTCCGCGATCTCGTCACCGTGCAAGGCAGCACGACGGAAAACGGCGCCGGCAATTTTTACGTGTTGCACGATGATCCGCGCACCATGGCGGAGACGACGACGCAGGCGTTTCTCGGAATGTCGATCAACTGCGCGAAGTGTCACAATCACCCGATGGAGAAGTGGACCAATAATCAATATTATCAGATGGCCAATCTTTTCGCGCGGGTCCGCGCCAAGGCCGGCAACAAGGACGGCGAGAACATAATCTTCGTTTCCAGTTCCGGCGACCTGGTGCAACCGCTGACGGGACGACCGCAACCGCCAGCGCCGTTGGATGGAAAATCACTGACAATCGAGTCACCCGAAGATCGCCGCCTGCATTTGGCGGAGTGGCTCGTGTCGCGTGACAACCCATATTTCAGCCGCGCGATAGCCAATCGCCTCTGGGCGAACTTCATGGGTGTCGGTTTGGTAGAGGCAGTGGATGATCTGCGCGTCACCAATCCAGCCAGCAACGAGAAACTTCTTTCGGCTGCGGGCCAGTATCTCGCTGACCAAAAGTTCGATTTGAAAGCGCTGATGCGTGCCATTCTTCAATCCGAAACCTACCAACGCTCCAGCCAGCCGTTACCGGAAAACGCGACGGAAACACGATTCTATTCCCGCTATTATCCGCAACGCCTCAAAGCCGAGGTTCTGCTGGATGCGATCTCGGAAGTGACCGGTGTCCCAACGCAGTTCACCGTAGATTTGCGCAATGCAAATCAGGGATTAGGAGAAAAATATCCCTTCGGTTTCCGTGCGCTACAGTTGCCCGACTCGAAGACGGATTCCTATTTCCTGAAAGCCTTTGGCCGGCCCGAACGGGACAAGACCTGTGAATGTGAGCGTACTGCTGAACCGAGTGTGACTCAAGTGTTACACCTTTCCAATGGCGACACCATCAACAAGAAGCTAGGAGGGGCAGACAACCGAATCGGCAAATTTCTCGCCGACAAGACGTCACCCGAAAAAATTGTTGAAGAAATTTATCTCGCAGCCCTTTCGCGGTTTCCGACCGAAGCGGAAAAGACGAGAATTATGAAGGTGGTGGCTGACTCAAGTGAAGCCGAGCTTCGTCCGTTGATTGAGGACGTGTATTGGGCGGTTCTGAGCAGCAAAGAGTTTCTGTTTAATCACTGAGCGAGGTTTGAAGACCAAGCAATTGCTTGGGCAGCTAACGTTGGTAAGTAGTGCTTTTAGCCCCAACCGTTGGGGGTGAAGCCAGCAGACACCCCAAATATTGTGGTTGCGGCTTTTGGAGGAACAACTCTATCATCCGCAATAATGCTAAGATGAGACTGGATTTGTTTGTTCCCATAGCCTCGGTCGTTTTGATTTATCTGGCTCGAATGGTGGAATTGAAAACGAAACGAAAAACCATCCCGGGTCCGGTCAAGGAGAACCTGACACTGCGTCTTTTCATGCTCGCAGGCACTTTGATGCTGGTTGGGTCGATCACGGAATTGCTTGTGCGCGGCCCAAAATGGAACTGGCCCACGTGTCTGGCCGGTTGGGTTTGCGCGGTGCTGTCGTTTGCGCTCCGGCGGCGAGCGATCGCTGCCTTGGGAAAGTTTTGGAGCCTGCACGTGGAGATTCGGGAGAGCCATGAATTCGTGCGGTCAGGGCCCTTTCGTTGGATGCGGCATCCGACCTATTTCTCGATGATGCTGGAATTGCTGGCTCTGGGTTTGATCATGAACGCCTTTGTGACGCTGCTCATTGTCGCGCTCATCTTTGTGCCTGCGCTCTTGATGCGATTGAGACTGGAAGAGACGGCGTTGGTGGAAAAGTTTGGTGAGACATACAAGAGCTATCAATTGAGTACTCCGGCTCTATTTCCGTACAAGTGGCCCAGATCAAAATGAGAACGAACTATGACCAAAATCGCCGGGTAGTCATCACGGGAATGGGGGTAATCGCCGCCAACGGAAATGACCTGTCTGGATTTTGGCACACGATTCAAAAAGGCGTCAGCGCCGCGGTTCCACTGACGCGTTTCGACACGAGCAACGCACCAACCCGGATCGCGGCGGAAATTCAAGACTTCGATGCGACCCGTTACATGGATTCAAAAACGGCGCGGCGGCTGGACCGGTCGCTGCAATACAGCGTGGCTGCCGCGCGCCTGGCAGCGAGTGACGCCAGGCTTGATTTGGGAGCTGTGGATCCTGACCGCGTTGGGATCGTGGAAGGCACCTCGTTGAGCAATAACGAAACTGCGGCTCGGACGGAAATTGCCTACTCGCAGAAAGGGTATCGCGGCGTGAGTCCGCTTGCCATGATTAATGGCTATTGCGGCGGCGGAAGTGGAGAAATTGCTCTGGAGCTTGGCTGCAAAGGGCACTCCATCACGTGCAGTTCGGGCAGCGCTTCGGGGAACGACGTCATGGGCTACGCGCTCACCATGATTCAAAACGATGAGGTGGACATCATGGTCGCGGGCGGCGCGGAGGCTCCGATATTGCCGCAGATTTGGGGAGTATTTTGTCAGAGCAAAGTCATGACGCGGAACAATGATTGTCCCAAAGAAGCCATGCGGCCATTTGACAAGTCACGCAACGGTTTTCTGCTCGGGGAGGGCGGCGGGTTCATCGTATTGGAAGAATTGTCGCACGCTTTGGGTCGGGGTGCGAAGATTTACGCCGAAGTCCTGGGTCACGGCAGGTGCTCCGAAGCCTACCATCCGGTGGCCCCTCACCCGGAAGGCATGGGGATTCATCGAGCAATGGAAAAGGCCTTACGCAAAGCGCGTCTGCATGCTACCGAGGTCGATTACATCAATGTTCACGGTACTGCGACGGAAGCCAATGACCTTGTTGAAACGAGGGCCATTAAACGCCTGTTTGGATCACACGCCAAAAGGCTTGCGGTCAGCGCCACTAAACCGGTCACAGGTCATCTCTTGGCGGCTGCCGGCGCGGTTGAAACGATCGTCTGCACGCTGGCATTACATCATCAAGAAATTCCCCTGACCTTGAATCTCAAGGAGCCCGCCGATGAATGTGATCTTGATTACGTTTCCAGTCGTTCGCGTCCTTACCCCATCCGGACGGTTATGAATTTGAATAGTGGATTTGGTGGAAAGAATTCCTGTTTGATTCTTGGGCAATACGCCAGATGAAGATGACTTTTCCGCAGCTGATTCCCCTGGCAGCGGCCATTTGCAACCTCTGCGTCACGCTTTTTGTTTGCAGCAGGGGAATGCGCTCCACCTTGAGCCGGGTTTTTTTGCTTTGGGGGATGTCTATTACGGTGTGGAATTTTGGCACCTACTTTCTGTTCGTCTTAGGCGATCAACCTGAAAACCATCACGCTGCTTTGATGTGGGCCCGATTCCTGCAAATGGGCGTGATCTTCATCCCGGTAAGCTTGTTTCACCTCACGTTACTGATCGCCCAGATCCCGGTGAAAAGGTACATTTACCTTGTTTATCTCTTCGGGGTGATACTGGCCCTGACGAATCTTACCAGCTTCTTCATTCCAGATGTTCGGTACGTGGGGTATGCGTGGTACTCAAAAGCCGGCCCCGGCTTTTACCTGTTCAGTCTTTCATACACGCTGACTTTTATTTCAATCATCATCCTTTTTAGAAAAAGAAAGGAACTACCGGCGCTTCACAGAACTCGACTGAATTATCTGATTGTCGCCCAGACCACTTTGGTGACGCTCGGCACCAATGACATCCTGCCGATTCTCGGTGTGGATCGTTATCCGATAATCGGCGGTAGAATATTTCCAGTCGGAAGCATGGCGGCAATCTTTTATGGGCTACTGGTGGCCTATAGTGTTCTTCAGTATCAGTTACTCGACATTCACGTCACTTTGGGGAAGATCGCAGCCAATCTCGTACGTGTGTTGTTGCTGGCTCTTTTCGGACTATTGCTTTTGTTGATCGTCGCGTTTAGCGCTCCGGCAAATCAGTTTCCACCATTTGCTTTTTTCAGTGCGCTTGCAGTCCTTTTGGTTTGCATCGTTGCGGGTGCAATTTTTTTCCCTCGGTTATTCGGAAAGGGCGACGACCGATTAGAGCGCAAACTCCTGGGCGATCGCTTCGAGTATCACGATAAAATTCACGGGTTCATCCAATCAGTTCCGTGGTATTCGGACACGACTCTTTTGTTGGACGATCTTCACGATTTGTTTTTGATGACCATGCGGATGCGCAGTTACCAGATAGTTTTGTTGGATGAAACCGCGCGCGCTTTTTCTTTGCTTCGATCCTACCCCGATGAGCCGCCCGGCCCGGTGGCGGATTTACAACGGGACGCGCCGGTGTTTCAATACTTTTACACGACGAAGGCTGATTACCTGACCATGACCGATTCGTACTTGAATCCGGGCAACCCCGCCTTGGTAAAAGCTGCGCAACAACAATTGAAACGGTTCAATCCCGCTTTTTGTTTTCCGTTCTTGTCCGAGGAAGATCCCATTGGGCTGCTGCTGATCGGGCAGAAAACCAACGGTGATCCATATACTCCTCACGATCTTCATTTATTGACTTCGCTGATGAAGAATCTGGATTCGATCATCAATCAGATTCGCCTCAAACAGAAGGTCTTGGTTTCGGAAGAAATGGAATTGTTGGGCCGGATGTCTCGCGGCATGGCCCACGACTTGAACAACCTTATCACGCCGGTCTGGACGTACCTGCAACTGGTCAATGAAAAACCGCCCGAAGACGAAACGACTGGTGAACTGGTGGCCACAGCCACGCGCAACGTTGAAGCCCTCCGACTATACGTCAAGGAATCGTTATTCTATTCTACCACGATGACACCCCATTTTCTGCCCGGTCGGCTGGATTTGACGCTCCTCAAAGCGATCGAATTGGTGCAGCCGCGCCTGAGCCAGAAAGGAATCACCATTGATCATCCGGATTTGCCGCCGGTGGAGGTGGAAATGGACGCAGTTCTGATCCAGCGCTTGCTCTGCAATCTGTTCGTTAACGCCAGTGACGCCTCCCCTCCCGGCTCGAAAATTCAAACTCAGATTCGGAGTCTGGCCAAGACCGAGGCCGGACGTAATTGGTTTCGGGTGCAAGTTGTGGATCAGGGCTCGGGCATCAAGCCCGAGCACCTGCGCCTGATCTTTCGGCCTTACTTCACCACTAAAGATCGAGGTGGTGAACAGCGCGGATTTGGATTGGGGCTGGCGATTTGCCGCAAGATCGTCCATTTACATGGCGGAAATCTAAATGTTGCCAGCGAAGAAGATAACGGCACTACTGTGTTGGTGGATTTACCAAGTCGCCAAAGCCGCAAGCCCGCCGGGAAACCGAACCCAACGGTTGCGATGTCGTCATGAAAACGCTGCTTGTGTTGGCACAACAACCGGGCTTGCCAGCCGCGCTGCGCGCCGTGCTCGACCCGGAACAATATCGTATCTTGCAACAATCCGAAGTGCGGGATGCAGATCTGTTGCAGAATCGCGATCGCGTTGACGCCGTCGTGCTGGAGGCCGAGCTGACCGACATCCGGCCAGTGCGGATTATCGAAACGCTGCGCCGCTGTCTTCCACAATGTCCGATTCTGGTTTATGCTGATGAAAAGCAATGGGAATGGGAAGAAGAGGCGTATCTGTTGGGCGTGACGCAAGTGCTCACGAAACCGGTTCGCGCAAGTCTCATTAATTCATTCTTAAGCCGGCTCTGGCCAGCCCATACCCACGTCGAGAAACAGGGACTGACTTCCGGTCTGGTCCCGGAACAAGTATCGCCAAGGCCGCCAATAACGGATCGCGGTTCTCACAAGACCTTGGAGGCGCTGCGCGATTTCTCAGCGATTTTCTCGCATAGTCTTTCTGCGGAAGCCCTCGTAAAACAATTTCTGCTCTGGCTGCGGCAAGTGATTGGCGTCAATCGGGCCGCAATTTTTTTGCGACAACAGCCGCGAGAAATGCGGAACAAAAATGACGCCGGAGGTGAGGGCACATTGCGGCTATCATCTGCGACTGGTTTGCCGCCGGAATCGCTCGAGAATATCGCCCTGTCATGCAATACCGGGGTAGGTGAGTACGTGTCCCGACAAGGACGCGCTTTGCAGCGAGAGACAATGGTCGTGCAAAGTGATCCCCAGATGCGCCACGAATTCGAACTGTTGGGTGTGGAGGTAGCGCTGCCCATTTTGGATCGTGAATCCATCATTGGGGTGGCCTTCTTTGACCATCGTGTGACCGGCGAGCCGCTGACGAACGAAGAACTGGCGTTGATCTTTTACTTGCTCGAAGGGCTGGGCATGGCGATTAAAAACACCAGGCTGCATGACCGGCTTGGCGAGAATCACGCGATGACAACGGCCATTCTCCACCAATTCAACTCGGGTTGTTTGGTCGTCGCAAATGATTTATCCATCCTTCATGTCAATCAACTTGCACGCGATGCTTTTGCTCGTCCAGAGCGCGGCTCGGCTCCGTTCGAATTCAGCGACCTGCCTCAGGCGCTCGGCAGCAAAGTTTTTGAAGTTTTGAAGTCCGGCACGGCTCTGTCTCCTTTCAAATATCGTCCGCCTACCAACGGCGACCGAGTTTATCAGATCACAATTACTCCATTTCAAAACCAAGATGCGGGAGCGCCTGACGCCGCGCTTTTGCTGGTGGAGGACTTCACCCAAACGGAGCGATTGCAGCGGCTCGAAGTCGAAGCCACGAATTTGCGCATGATCAAGACCATGGGCGAGCGCCTGGCTCACGAAGTTGGCAACGCTGTGGTTCCACTTTCCACGCACCAACAACTGTTTGCTGAAAAATATGATGACCCTGAATTTCGCGCCTCCCTGAACGCCGCCCTGACAGAAGGTGTGAAGCGAATTTCCCGTCTTGGCCAGCAGATGTTGTTTCTCGCGCAGGATCGCACGGGCATGGCCGACTCCATTACAGTGTCACAGTTGATTGAAGAAGCATTTCGTGAAGCGCAAAAGCATCACCAGGAGCAGCCGGTTTATCTTCAATACGAAACTGGTGGGCAGGCGTTCACGCTAAACGGCGATCGCGCGGGGTTGAAACACGCACTGGCCGAAGTAATGCTGAACGCGGTGCAGGCCAACCCACCCATGCCAAAAGTGAAAGTTACCACGCATGCGGACACTGATATCGCTGGAACTCGTTGGGTGCATATCGAAATTCAGGACAGTGGTGCCGGATTCACAAAGGAAGCCGCACGTAAAGTCCCGGAACCGTTCTTCACGACCCGCAATGTCGGTTTAGGGCTGGGGTTGGCTGTGAGCCGCAAAATCATCGAGACGCACCGCGGGCGGCTCAAAATTGCCGATCCTCGCACAGGGCAATCAGGTTTGGTGACCATTTCTCTACCACTTTCGCCTTCTTGAGCCGCAGTTCACGTTCGGTGCGAAGCGGGACCAACAAATCACGAATCACTGCAGAAGCAGCATGGAATGTGCTTGTGAGTGCGGTGGTTTCTTGCGAAAAACGCGAAACCGAAAGAATAACCAGACACTGCTTTATGATAAATAAAACGTTGTTGTTGTATTCCGTGGTGGCAGGAGTGGCATTTGTGCCCTCCCGAGGGTTCGGCTTGGGCGTTCGAATTGCGGATCAAGATCCGGTGGCAACCGGCCGGGGGAACGCTTTTGCAGCGACGGCGGATAATCCCTCCGCCATTTACTACAACCCGGCCGGCATCACGCAACTGGAAGGAATGAACGCCAGTGTTGGTCTCTATGCCATCGATTTGGGTTCAGAATATCATGGCCAGGGCGTTTCAAAGGATACCAAAGACCAACTCCAAGGCGTCCCGCAGATGTATTATACTTTGACGCTGGATCAAGTGCCGATCTCCTTTGGTCTCGGGTTTTACGCACCGTATGGTTTTTCCTTGGAGTGGCCGAACAATACGCCGTTTCGCACTTTGTCCATCAAAGGGAGTTTGACTTACCTCACGTTGAATCCAGTCGCCGCCTGGCGAGTCCTCCCCACGTTATCCATCGCGGCGGGGCCGACGCTAAATTATGCAGACGCTGAACTGCGCCGGGGAATTATTCCGGGGAATTTCAGTGATCAATTCAAGTTCAGCGGGAATGATTCGGACGTGGGTTTCAATGCCGGCATTCTCTGGCAGCCGCACGAACAGCTTTCATTCGGTGTAAATTACCGTAGCCAAACCACAATGGATCTCGATGGCCGTTCCGCAGCCAAGGGCGCCGATGCGTTCGGTGTTCCGTCCGGCTCGCAATCCGCATCGGCTGGATTTCGCTTTCCCCAGAATATTGTTGGTGGTGTCTCCTATCGGCCCACGCCAAAATGGAATCTGGAATTTGACCTCGACTGGACAGATTGGGATCAGCTTAACACCGTGACTTTGAAGCAGCAAACCGGCAACATCCCACTGGTCTTTGACTGGAAATCCAGTTTCTTTTACGAGTTTGGGGTTACCCGCTATTTTGACGAGGGTTGGTATGTCAGTGCTGGCTACATTTACAGTGAAAACTCTGTTCCTGACAAGGATTTCAACCCAACGATTCCAGATTCCGAACGCCATATTTTCAGCGTCGGAGTGGGTCGTAAATATGAACACTGGCGCTGGGATGTCGCTTATCAATTGACTTATGGGCCTTCTCGTGATGTAAGCGGCAGTGCGCCCAGCCCAACGGGTCAAACGGCGGATGGTGAATACAAATTTCTCAGTAATGCACTCACATTCTCAGTTGGATACCATTTCTAAAACCGCACCTTCGGTCACCAAGCGAACGTTACTGATCGTGGATGACGAGGAAGGTCCGCGGCAATCTCTTCGTGTCGTCTTTAAAGACGACTACAATCTGCTCATCGCCAGTGATGGCAACACTGCCATGGAAATGGTGAAGCAAAACAAGGTCGATGCGGTCGTTAGCGACATCCGCATGTTTGGTATGTCCGGGGTTGAATTGTTGGGTCACCTCAAGGCCATTGATCCTCACATCGAAGTCATTTTGCTGACGGCTTACGAAACGAATGACACACTTCGGCAGGCGCTGCGACTCGGCGCGTGCGATTATCTCAACAAGCCTTTCGACATCGCTGACATTCGTGCCGCTGTGTCCAATGCCGTGGAGCGTCGAGCGCTGTCCGATCAGATCGCAAGTAACAGCCAGCAGTTGCGGGAACTCCAGATCGAATTGCAAAATCAGAAGATGATCGAGGAAATCACACGCAGCCGCGGAGAGATTTACGCCAGCATCCTTCACGACATCAATGGACCGCTGACCATCATCTCGGGTTACATCCAGTTGATCACTCAGCAAATCAGCAGTTCGACCCGGCTCGAAGGCGAAGACCTGAAAAGTGTCAAGGATCGTCACGGTACCATCAATCGTCAGGTCACCAGTTGCATCAACCTTTCACGCCGCTACCTCGCTCTCCTGAAGGAAAAGAGTAAGGCCGACGCTGCCGAGGGCAATGCAGCCGTGGGTGTTAATCAGATTTTGGCCGACTTGGAGGAACTCATCACTGCCCATTCATCAGTTCAGGACAACCAATTCCAGGTTCATCCCCTGCCGGAGGACGTTTTCGTGCGGATCAACGGCACCGACTTGATCCAGATTCTATTCAATTTGATAGTCAACGCCTTTCAATGCACGTCGCAAAGCCACCGCGTGGAGTTGCGGAGTACGGTTCTTTTCAAGCCGCTTGACTTGTCCAATTTCGCGGATGGGCCGCACGATCGACTCACCAACCGGGAAGGCTTCCAAAATGTGGCGCCGCTTTTGACGCTCGCCGTTTCCGACAATGGTCCGGGAATCCCTGCCGAAGTCCTGCCCAATATCTTCAATGCCTATTTTTCCACCAAAGGCCCGGCGCAAGGCACCGGCATGGGGCTGAATATTGTGCAACGACTGATCAACGAAGCCCGGGGCGCCATTCATGTCCATACCAAAATTGGCGAAGGCACAACTTTTACACTTTATCTTCCGACCGTTCAGAATCCTGAAAAAACTCTCTCGCCGAGCTGACCGCTTGTCGTCTTGCCGGCATTTCTAACGACTACCCGGCAATGCAGGGTGCATTGCCAGCCACTACCGTCGCTCTGCTCACACCTCGCCCGCGAGCGATAAATTTTGCGCGGCCCTGCGTTCAATGATTAGTCTCATCTGTCATGGTTGCCAAAAGCCGCACCATCCTCACGTATTGTTACGAACGCTGGCGAGCAGTGTCTGCCGGCATTCTCGAAACAGCCGGAGCTACTTTTCTCCTGCTCATCGCGGTGCGCGCGTACGAAGCCGGCGCTTTCGCCAAGGCGCTCGTTGCCGCCGGCGGCAGCACTGGATTGATGCTCGCGCCGTGGGCTGTTTCGCGCGTCGAGGCGGCTGGCTGGCCAGTGGCCCTGGCCGCGTCGAGGCTTGCGATGCTGGGTGCGATCACCTTTGTCGTGATGGCACTGATACCAGTGCAATCCATTTTCGTCAGCGGCGCGGTGCTGGCCATGACAGCTTCTTCGGTTGCCATTCCCCTGCTCACGCAGATTTATCAGGAGAACTATCCTGCGTTGGAACGCGGAAAACTTTTTTCCCGGGCGTTCATGATCCGCATTGCCACGGCCGCTGTTTTCAGTGAACTGGCCGGGCGCGCGCTGTCGGCAAACATCGGCTACTTTCGTGGATTGCTTGTCGTCTTTGCGGCCGCGTTCGCCTTTGCTGCATTTTGCCTCGGGCGCATCCCATCGCGACCACTCGTGGCATCCGGGGGCACTCATCCGTTTCGTGCGTTACGCCACGCGCGAGACGACCGCGTGTTCCGCATCACACTCATCTCGTGGATGTTTCTGGGCTTTGCCACGCTGATGATGTCACCGTTGCGCGTCGAATACCTCGCGAACCCAAAGCACGGCATCACGCTTCACGGCCAGACGCTCACCCCATCGCAAATTGCAATGCTCGTGGGCGTGATTCCCAATCTTGCCCGCCTGGCGTTGAGTCCGTTGTGGGGATTCTTGTTCGACCGGATGAACTTTTTCATCCTGCGAATCTCCCTTAATATGGGCTTTGCGCTCGGCGCGATTTCCTTTTTTGTCGGAGGCGACCTGACGTGGCTCGTCGTTGGCGCGGTGTTATTCGGAATCGCCAACGCTGGCGCGGACGTGGCGTGGAGCTTGTGGGTCACGAAATTTGCGCCACCTGAACGCGTGGCGGATTACATGAGCGTCCATACATTCTTCACGGGTGTGCGCGGCGTGCTGGCGCCTCTGGTGGCATTTTATCTCATTGCGGGATTGCCGCCACACCAGGTCGGATGGATTTGTGCGGGGCTGATCTTGATCGGGACGTCCTTGCTCGTGCCGGAAATCAAAGCCGGCAAATCTGGTCGCAAAGCGGCAGCGCTCGTGGAAGAAGTTGCCGACTGAATCAAAGTTTGGAGAACGCCGCGTCGAACACATCCACGATGAAATCCGCGTCCGCCTGCGTGATGCACATCGGCGGCGCAAAGCGGATCGTCTGCCCCCACAAGCCGCCTTTGCCCAGCAGCAAGCCCATTTCGCGTGCGTGTTCCAGTATCTCGGCACATTCGGCCTTCGCGGGTTCCTTCGTTTTACGGTCTCTCACCATTTCGACGCCGAGCATCAACCCCTTACCGCGCACGTCGCCGATGATGGGATACTTCTGTTTGAGTTTCTCCAAGCCGCTCTTGATGCGCGTGCCCTGCTCGAGCGAATTCTCCTGCAACTTTTCCTTCTCGATGACTTCGAGCACCGCTTTGCCAATTGCAGTCACCACCGGGTTTCCTCCAAACGTGTTGAAATGAACTTTGCCGACGAGTGATTGCGCAATTTTCTGTGTCGTGACGACCGCCGCCAGCGGACAGCCATTGCCAATGCCCTTCGCCATGGTGACGATGTCGGGAATCACGCCTTGCGTCTCAAAACCCCAGAAATGCGTGCCGGTGCGGCCAAAGCCTGTCTGCACTTCATCGGCAATACACACGCCACCCGCCGCACGAATGTGTTCGTAGGTGTGCTTGAGGTAATTCGGTGGAAATTCAACGAAGCCACCGACGCCTTGAATGGATTCCGCGATGAACGCCGCCACTTTGCCCGGCGTCGCGTAATCGATCAGATTCTTCACGTCGTCCGCGTATTTTTTGCCCGCCTCCGCATCATCGTAGCCATACGGCCCCCGAAATGGATAAGGTGCGATCGCGTGATGTGCGCCGAAACTATGCGGCACGTTGTATTTCCATGTGCTGTGAGCCGTGACGGACAAGCCCGATGCGTTGCCTCCGTGATAGGCGTTGCGCAGCGCGATGACATCGTAATTGCCCGTCGAGGCGCGGGCCATGAGCAACGCAAGGTCGTTAGCCTCCGAACCAGAGTTCACGAAATAGCAAACCTTGAGATCGCCAGGCATTTTGGAAGCAAGCTTCTCAGCAAACGCGCAGATGTTTGGGTGGAGATAAATCGTCGTCGAATGCTGCAGCGTTTCGTTCTGCTGATTTGCCGCGGCGACCACGTGCGGATGGCAATGCCCCACGCTGATCGTCACAATGCCGCCGAGACCGTCGAGATAACGTTTACCCCGGTCGTCCCAAATGTATTGCCCTTTGCCCTCGACGAGCATGATGGGCTGCTTGTAGTAGAGGAAAATGCCCGGGTTCAGAAATTGTCTCCGTTGCGCCAGCACTTCAGCGGCAGATGGTCCGGTGTATTTTTGCGGTTGATGATCGGTCGGTGGCAGCGTGGGAGTTTTCATGGATCAAAATGCGGATCGATTGGCATCATTTCTATTCCCGCGATAATGAATGCTTCACACGAATTGATCAACGTTGAATGCTGCGGGGATGACTATGGAATGTCTTCAGGATCAAATCCACCTTTTCAGTCCCCACTTGTGAAGGACTTTGGCTAGCAGTTTGAAATCACGGCGCTTCTTTTCCGAATAGGGATACCACCATGGATTGGTTTTCATCGGCAGCACATCCCAATTGATGTGCTTCATCCGCACAAATTCCCGCAAGCCGTGTTTCGAATGCGTCACGCCGACGCCGCTCTCTTTCACACCGAACCACGGAGTTTCCGCCGCGCTGTGCGTGTATATCACATCGTTGACAATAACCGTGCCCGCCTCTACTTGCGCGGCGATTTGTCTGCCGCGCGCCGTGTCTTTCGTCCAAACGCTGGCGAGCAGACCGTAGTCGGAACGGTTGGCTTCACGAATCGCTTCCAGTTCGTTCTTGACCACCACAATTGGCAGGACCGGGCCAAATGTTTCCTCTCTCATTACTCGCATGGAGTCGTTTACATCGACCAGAACGGTCGGTTCAAAAAAATAGCCCGGGAGTGACTCAATCCGCTTGCCGCCGGTGAGCGCTCGCGCGCCTTTTGCCACCGCATCCTTAACGTGCTCGGTCACGATTCGCAGTTGATTGGCGTTTGTCAGCGAACCGATGTCCTTCTGTTCCTTGCCGTCAATGCCAACACGCAAAGTTCTGGTCTTCTCCACCACGGCGTTAATGAATTTCTCCGCGATGGATTCAACGACGTAGAGGCGTTCGACCGAAGCACACGTCTGTCCGCAATTGCTGAACGCGCCCCACAGCGCGCCATTCACGGTCCGTTCAAACGGCGCATCGGCACAGACAATCATCGCGTCCTTGCCGCCTAGTTCGAGGACGAACGGCACCAATCGGCGCGCCGCACTTTCGGCCACCTGCCGACCAGTGCGGACACTGCCGGTAAAAAATATCTTGTCGATGGCCGATTCGACCAGCACCGCACCCGTGCTGCCATCGCCGGTCAGCACTTGCAGGATTCCATCAGGCAATCCGGCGGCGCAAAAAAGCTCTCCGATTTTTAGGCCAACCAACGGCGTGTATTCAGACGGTTTCAGGAGCACCGCATTGCCGGCCATGAGTCCCATTACGACTTCCCCGGCCGGAATGGAAAAGGGGTAATTCCAAGGCGAAATGATTCCAACCACACCGAGCGGATTGAAACTGACGCAGGATTTCTTGTTGCGAAACACCGATAACGTGAACTGTTCCTCACGTAGAAGCTTCGCCGACTTGCGCGCGAAGTAATCCATCAGATTCGCGACCGGCAAAACTTCGCTGGTCATGGCCTCGACCACCGGCTTGCCGACCTCACCTGAAATCAGTTCACAGACCTCATCCTGTCGATCCAATAAGATGTCCTTGGCTCGCAAAATGTATCTGGCACGTCCTTTGAATGAAAGCGCCGCCCATGGCGGTTGCGCCGAACGAGCTTTGGCTACAGCCCGGTTTACATCATGCGAACTGAGTATCTTCGCTCGCCCCAACTCTTCCAGCGTCGCAGGGTTGGTCGAGGTAAGTTCCCGCTTCGGCAGCGGGAGCATTTCCGTGTCGGTCTGGCTTGGGTTCATGGCTCGTCTTGGATTATCCGCCCCGCTAACGCGCCAGCCACATTCTCATCGTTCGGTTGACCAAGTCGGCGGCATCCTGCTGCACGAAATGTCCGGCGCTTGGGATCGTTACCAACGTCAGGTCTTTTTCGAGCCAGTCCCATGTGCCGTTCAAAGCGCCTGGCAACAACGCCCAGTCGTCCAGCCCGTGAATCAGCAACACCGGGCATTTCACCTTCACCAGCGGCGATGTGTCCTCGACGTACGGCTCTTTGGGATAGTTGCGCTTGTAGTAATTCAGCATCGCTTCAAAATCCGACCGCCGGAAGGCTTCCACATACTTCGCCCGGGCTTCCGGATCGGTGACCCATTTGGCAAGCTCCTCCGCCGTCAACTTTTCGTGCGCGCCTTCCTCCTGAAACCGCCTTGCGTAGGCACTGTTCTTCTGCTGTTTCGGATTATTCGCCAATTCGCGCGACAACCCGCGAAAATGCGGCAGGTTAAGGATAATGAGCCTTTCGGTCATCTCGGACTGGCTCATGGCGAAAGCCCAAGCCACCGCCCCACCCCAATCGTGCCCGACGATGATGGCCTTTTCTTTACCCAAATGCTTGACCACCGCCACAACATCTGAAACCAGCGCGCTGATGCTGTAGTTATCCATCCCCTTTGGTTTGTCGCTCAGGTTGTAACCGCGTTGGTCAACGGCCACCACGCGGTAGTCCGCCGCCAACGCCTTCATCTGATGCCGCCACGTATACCAGTAATCCGGAAAACCGTGGATCATGACGATCAGCGGCCCCTTGCCCATCGCGGCGTAATGGATTTTCACGCCGTTATTCGTCGCATAACCATGCTCGACCAATTTTTCCATGTTGATGTCCTCCGCCAGCGCGGTGACGGACCCCGCAATTGAAACCAGCATTGCAGCCTGAACCAGTCGCGATACTGCCCGATTAAGCTTAAAAAATCCTTTCATGGTTTAACGCACATAGATTGGGTTGGAATAAATCCAAGGCCGGTCTTCACCGCCAACGGTCAACCACCCCTCGACGCGATAAACCCCCGGACCGTCCACCTCGTGTTCCATGGTGCTTTGATTCTTTTCGGCGATCGCTTTCCCGTCTTTGAACAGCCGGGTTTTGCACAACACTGGAAAACGGGCGACCAGTTTCATTCCTTTTGCAAACTTCATCTCGCCGCCCATCAGCACGCGCATCGAAAAGTTAGGATCGTTCCTCACGATCGCTTGAAACGAAAATCCTGTCGGATCACACATCCAATCGTGGCTGACATACGCATGACCGGCTTTGAGTGCGGCGCGAATTGCCGTCTCAGTCAGCTCAGGAGCCAGAATATGCGTACTGGAGTTTCGGAAGGAGCGATAGTAGGGATCGAAGTCGAGCCGCGCAAGCACATCGCCGGGCTTATGGTTTTTGGTCAGTTCCAGTATGCCGGGGCGCGCGGTGGCGCTGACTTTGCGCATCTCCTCGTCCTCATCGACATTCGTGCCAATCAAGACCGTTTGCTCATCGACCATTTTCAGGATGAATACCTGGTTGTGATGACAATCGTTGGCTGCGACACCCGTGAGCCGGCGCTTCTGCGTTTCGGCATCCCATTTGTCGATGTACATCTGTGGATAGTCGCATTGAAACGCCAGCATTTCGTCCGGATACAGACGCAGTCCCTCCTCCAGTTCTGCCAGTGATTTCGGATCGGTCATTTTCGTGACGAGCGCGATCAGCGATGCCATGTCCTTCTTTGCGTCATAATGGCGGTTGTAAATTTCCATGCCGGTCAAATCGTCCATCGAGTGATCCCGCCGTTCTTCAACGTGCGAAAGAAAAATCAATCCCTCACCGCCAGCTACCGTCTTGACGAAATCGTGCTTGGGCAACTCCATTTTATCCATGATCGAATCGAAGGGATAAATCAAAAAGCCCTTGGTTTCCGAGCCGGGGATAAACAACACCCCCTCGTGAAATCCGCGCCAACTATCCTTGATGAAGTCGCGCGGTGGCCGGTAATGATCGGTCAACAAAATGGCGTTCACACCGGCCTTTTTCGCGTCGACGAGCATTTCGGGGCGCGTGCCGCCCGTGTGCGTGGAATCCTCGGCGTGCGCGTGCAGAATTCCGCGGTAATCGTTCAACCCCGGCAGAGGCGGAAGGGATTGTCGATCTTTTTTAAGGCGCTCCGCGTCTTCGTGCGTTGCCTTCAGATGTGACAAGGTCATCCGCTCTGTCGAAGTGACTTTGTGCGATGGAGACGACTCCGGTTCGGCGGCAATGCAATTAGAAACCAAAACTCGGAAAGCAATCAACGCGATCGAAGTCGTCAAGGTGATTTCAGGGCAACAAAACTTGAACATGCTATTAACCATACGTACCGGCGTCGTCATTGGGCAGGCCGACCAATCGACTGGCTCGGT
This sequence comes from uncultured Verrucomicrobiota bacterium, assembly GCA_964651015.1. GTDB lineage: Bacteria > Verrucomicrobiota > Verrucomicrobiia > Limisphaerales > PALSA-1396 > CAZYYS01. The sequence continues at coordinate 1,298 of CAZYYS010000013.1, read as the reverse complement.
CCCATTCGGGCGAGATGACTGTAGCGGCAGCAAGGTTCGTGTCAATCGGTCAAACAAATAGCTCGTCGCCATGAAACGTGAACGTCAAATGTAATTATCCACGACGGGAATCAGACCAAACCAAGTTGAGCTATTTAGACGCGCATAAATAAATCGACATGTGTCGCCGCCCCTGTAGGATCGTCAGGCAGATATGCAACCAGTATTTGCCAAAGGAAATTCACGGACGGCCGAGAAGCTTTTAGATCTCCGCCGTGAAGCCCAGCGAGACAAGGAGGCGCGCGTCGTGCTGCGGCTGCAGGGAATTCTCATGAGCTTGGACGGCTTAAGCGTCAGCGAGATTGCGCAGCGATTGCGGGTACATCGCAGCACGGTGCCGCTGTGGATTGAACACTGGAATCATTTTGGGGAGGAAGGACTTTGGGAAGGCCAACGTCCCGGGCGTCCCGTGGCTCTCAACGCCAAGGATCGGCAAAGGCTCACCGACATCCTCGATAGTGGTCCGGTCGCTTACGGTTTGGAAACCGGCATCTGGACCTCACCGTTGATCCGCCAGATCATTCGTGAGGAGTTCGGTCGTGATTATCATCCGGGACACATTCGCAAACTGCTCAAGCGATTGGGTTATTCCCGGCAACGACCGACCACCCGATTGATTCAGGCCGACCTGGCCCGGAAACGCAAGTGGGTGCGCTATACGTTTCCTAATCTAAAAAAAACGCCAAAACCGAAGGGGCGGTGATTGTGTTCGAGGACGAGGCGTCCTTCCAACAAACCCCGACCTTGCGTGCCACCTGGGCGCGAGTGGGCTGCCAACCGCAGATTGCCACGCGCGGAGAACGCAACACCCAGAAGATTTTCGGGGCGGTGAGTCTGAACAATGCGCACTTCACGTATCTGCACCAGCAGGATTATTTTCAGTGGGAGACCTATCTGGCGTTCGTGGATCAGGTCCTCGTGCCGACCTTCTATCGTCGCAACCACCGCGTGTATCTGATTCAGGACAACGCTTCCTACCACAAAAAGCAAGAGAGCTGCGACTGGTTTGCCAAACACCAGCGTTATGTTCAAGTATTCCAATTGCCGCCTTATTGGCCGGAACTCAATGCGACCGAACGCATTTGGAAATACACCCGGCAGCACGCCACCCACAACCGCTTCTTCGCAAAGCCTGAACATCTGTGTGCGGCGTTGTTCCGAACCTTTGATCATGCGCGTCGGCATCCCGAGGAAATCGCCAGCCTTCTCCACTCTTTCAATTAGGCCGAATGTCGCATTATTTATGCGCGTATAAATAG
>CAZYYS010000012.1:21261-36167 GCA_964651015.1 uncultured Verrucomicrobiota bacterium | reverse complement strand
CGTATTCAAATTCACCACCCAACAATTCGCGCGCGCCTCCCAGGTTTCCAAAGCCCGTTCGGGCAAACGCGGCCGCGATCTTTGCTTGCTCGGCGGCGTTGAGAAAAAGGTTCAAATCAAGTTGCTCGCCGCGTTCAATCGCCTCCGCGAGATGCCCATAGATCGTGCCGGTCGTGACCTGTCGCTCCCGGGCAATTTGTACGACGGCTTGCCCCGAGCGGATACGCCGCAAGGATTCGCGCGCGGAATCGCCGAGACTGCGACGCGACGGCGGTGGCGCGGGTGCGTTGAACGAATCATCGGCGAAAATCTGTCGCGGGTTGGTCCGTAAATGCGCGGCGATCTCGGCGAGAAACACTGTGCCGAACTCGCGCACTTTCTTTTCACCGACGCCACTGATGCGCGCAAACTCCTGCTCGTTGACCGGATAACGCCGCGCCATTTGCCGCAAGGCGACATCCGATAAGACAATGTAAGCCGGGACATCGCGCTCATCCGCGAGTCGCTTCCGGAGTTGGCGCAGGCGTTCAAACAAAACCTCGTCACATGCGATTTCGCCGACGCGACGGACGTTGGCTTCGGGCGCGGTTGCTGGTTTTGTGAGCGTCACAGATTTGCGCAACTTGAGGATGGCCAGTCCCTCGTTCGTCAATTCCAACACACTAAATTTCTCCGCCGACTGTCGCAGACAGCCCAGCCGCACCAGTTCGCGCCCCATTGCCGCCCATTCCGTCCGGCTGTGTTCTTTGCCGATGCCGTAGGTCGAAAGTTTCTCATGTCCCCACTTGCGTATTTTTTCCGTGTCGGCGCCTGTCAAGATCTCGACAACGTGATTCAAGCCAACGCCAAAGCGGCTCTTTTCGCGAATCCGATATACACACGAGAGAAATTTCTGCGCGGCAATCGTCCCATCGAAAGTGGCACGCGGCGAAAGGCAGTTGTCGCACGCGCCGCAATTGAATTCGCCGGGTGTTCCGCCTGAGGGCGAGAATCCACACTCCTCCCCAAAATACGCCAGCAATTCCCGTCGACGACAGCTCGCGGACTCGGCGTAATGCACCATCTGCTGCAACTGCTGGCGGGCGATTTGTTGCTCTTTGGGATCCGCTTTTTCGTCGATGAAGTGCGTCTGCTTGATCACGTCGCCTGCGCTGAAAAGCAAAACACATTCGCTCGGCAAGCCGTCGCGACCCGCACGCCCGGTTTCCTGATAGTAACCCTCGATGTTCCTCGGCAGATCGTAATGGACGACAAAACGCACGTTGGGCTTGTTGATACCCATGCCGAAGGCGATGGTCGCACAGATTACGGCAACATCGTCGCGGAGAAAAAGCTCCTGATGCTCAGAACGCTCCCCGGGCGTCAGTCCGGCATGATAGGGCCGCGCTTTGACGCCATCCTCGGTGAGATTTGCCGCGATGCGCTCGGCCGTCTTGCGCGACTGGCAATACACGATGCCACTGTCCTTTGGTCGGGCACGGATGAAATCAAGTAGTTGATCGTGGGGACTGCTTTTGGCAACGACTCGGTAAGTAAGATTTGGCCGATTGAAGCTTGCGACGTAACGACTGGGCCCGCGCAGTTTCAACAATTTGAGGATGTCCTCACGCACGCGTTCCGTGGCGGTTGCCGTGAGTGCCATCAAAGGCACATTGGGAAACGACTCCCGCAGGCCGGCTAGTTGCCGGTATTCGGGTCGAAAATCGTGTCCCCATTCGCTGATGCAATGCGCTTCATCCACCGCGATGAGGTTCACGTTCCATCGCTGCAAGTCGGCGAGGAAGCCGGACAGCATTAACCGCTCTGGTGCGACGTACAGCAGACGGAACGCGCCGTTGTGCAGCCCGCGCAAGCGTTCCCGCGATTCGCCCGCCGCGAGGGATGAATTCAGGAACGTCGCCGGTATTCCGCTGGCTTGAAGCCCATCCACCTGGTCTTTCATCAACGCAATCAACGGCGAAACGACAACCGTGAGTGCGTTGCACGCCATCGCTGGCAACTGGAAACAGAGGGATTTGCCACCACCCGTCGGCAGCAACGCGAACACGTCCTTACCCGCCAGCGAATCACGGATGATTTCCTCCTGCAACGGCCGAAACGAAGTGAAACCGAAATACCGCTTTAGCAGCGGGATCAATGGCGGTGCGTCTGGCTTCACGGTAGGTAAAGTAGGAGAGCCGCTCCGGCTGTCCAGAGTTTTTGCTTCAACCTGACCGCTGTCAAAGCCTCGAATGACGGACGGCACACCTGCTCCACTTTTAGTGGTATTCTTGGACGGTCTTCACCGTGTAACCAGATCTTTTCAGCGCGGCGATTCCCAAGGCGGCAGCCTTGGCGCCGCTCAAAGTCGTCATGATGGGTGTGTTGGTATAGACAGCCGTGGTCCGGATTCTGACTTCGTCAGCGCGCGGCGTTTGTCCGGCGGGCGTGTTGATGACGAGTTGGATTTCCTTGTTCTTGAGCAGGTCAACGGCGTGCGGGCGACCTTCGGCAAGCTTGAACACGCGCTGCACTTTCAGGCCAGCCTGCTCCAAAACTGCTGCTGTGCCGTTGGTGGCGACGATTTCAAAACCAAGCTCTACGAACTCTCGAGCGACCTCCGCCACCTTGCTTTTATGCGCGTCGCTCACGCTGATGAAGACGCGCCCGCTCATAGGCAGCGGGGCATTCGCCGCGGTCTGCGATTTGGCGTAAGCGACGCCCAGATCTCCATCCAGCCCCATCACTTCACCCGTGGAACGCATCTCTGGGGAGAGTAAAATGTCCTGCCCGTGAAAGCGGTTGAAGGGAAATACCGATTCCTTGACGGCCCAATACTTGGGCCATAGTTCTTCGGTGAAGCCAAGTTGCCTTAACGTTTTCCCGGCCATGACTTTTGCTGCGAGTTTCGCCAGTGGCACGCCGATCGCCTTGCTCACGAACGGCACGGTGCGTGAAGCGCGAGGGTTCACTTCGAGGACATAAACCATTTCGCCTTTCACCGCGTATTGCACATTCATCAGGCCTATGACCTTTAACTCGCACGCCATCGCGTGTGTATAATCGCGGATCGTCTGGATGACCTGCGGCGAAAGCGTGTGCGGGGGCAGCACCATTGCGGCGTCGCCGGAATGAACACCGGCGAATTCGATGTGCTCCAACATGCCACCGATAACAATCGTGCCTTGTTCGGATTTCGGATTCTCAAATTGTCCTACATCCGCGATGCAGTCCACATCCACTTCGGTTGCGTCTTCCAGAAATTTGTCCACCAGCACGGGCCGTTCAGGTGAAGCCTCAACCGCGAATTTCATGTAATGTGACAACTCCGAATCGGAGTAAACGATCTGCATCGCCCTCCCGCCGAGCACGAAGCTGGGGCGCACAAGCACCGGATACGTCAGCCGCTTTGCCACCTCGAGCGCTTCGTGTTGGTTCGTGGCAATGCCATTGGGCGGTTGCGGGATGTTGAGCTTGTGCAGCATCGCCGCGAACAGTTTGCGGTCTTCCGCAACCTCAATGCTCTGAGGCGAGGTCCCGATGATATTGACGCCGTTCTTCTGGAGGCCGAGCGCCAGATTGAGCGGCGTCTGGCCTCCAAATTGGGCAATCGCACCCCAACATTTTTCACGCTCGTAAATATGCAGCACGTCTTCGAGCGTGAGCGGTTCGAAGAAAAGTTTGTCGCTGGTGTCGTAGTCGGTGGAGACGGTCTCGGGATTGGAGTTTACCATGATGGTTTCGAACCCATCCTCCTTCAAAGCGAACGCCGCGTGGACGCAGCAGTAGTCGAACTCGATACCCTGTCCGATACGATTCGGTCCACCGCCAAGGATCATCACCTTCTTCGCCGTGTTGCCCTTGACCTCGTCGTCGCCACGGTCGTAGGTCGAGTAATAGTATGGGGTGTAAGCCTCGAACTCTGCCGCGCACGTGTCCACGAGCCGGTAGCCGGGCACAAGGCCAAGCCGCTTGCGCTCCGCGCGCACCGCGTCCTCGGTCGTTCCTGTTAGATGAGCAATCTGCCGGTCGGAAAATCCAAGAGACTTGGCTTTGCCCAAAAGTTCAACGTTCATTCAAACGGCGCAAAGTAAGCCCCAAAGCATGGTCACTGTCGAGTGTTGAGTAAGGAAAATGTGGACACTTCTTTGCCACTTGCCACCGAGAGCAACTTGTAACTTGCCGAATGCTAATTTACTTTGTCACCAATGTGACGCCTCGAGTCCAACGTTGGTTGGTCACCACGGTTTGGCTGGCTAGCACCGTCAGCATGGCCTCGGCACAGACCCGGATCAAACTCACGACCATCACGCCCGGAACGGAACACGTGCAGTTGGTGACCAATGGTGGTTTTCAGGCACGAGGCCCGCTCATCGGCAACCAATACCCATCCCCGGACGGCTGGACGCGGCAAGGTGATGTGTTCGTGGGGCCGGGCACAAACATGGCCACGGCGAACCACGGCGTTGTTGCGCGCGGCCACGTGGATCAAAGTGCGCTCGTCGGCCTGTACCAACGCGCCGCCAGCCTGTTACTGAACACGGAATACGTGCTCAGCGGCTACCTCTGGAACATGGGCAACGCCTCCAATCATGTTACTGCTGTATTCGATTTGAACGACGCTCCCAAAGAAGCACAGATCACGTTGAACTACGGAGACGCGAATGCCGATCAAGGTTACTTCGTCTGGAATTATTTCAACACGGCCGATACCGGCACCGCCGTCACCGTGCGGGCGTTTTATGACGGCTTTAACGGAACCGGCACCTCGACGACCTATTTTCCAGTTCCAGCGCAATGGGACAATGTCGCGATCACGAAAGCGTCTGAGTTCGTTCTGCCGCAAACGAACAGCATCGTGGCGTTACAGGTTGCACAGACTGGTAACGTCGTTTCGCTTTCGTGGTCCTCGACGGGAGTCGATTTGATCCCACAGGTGGCAACAAATCTATCGGCTTCTTTTACTTGGAGAAACGTGACCAACGCCGTTGCCGTCAGCAACACCATAAGCACCGTTATGTTCACGAATCCAAGTGGGCAGAGATTCTTTCGCATGGTGGACGCGGTCGATCCCTCGACGCTGAACCGAAAGCTGATGATGGGTTATCAAGGTTGGTTCGTTTGCCCGGGAGATGGTTCACCAGTCAACGCCTGGATTCATTGGTTTAGGAGCCAGACACCGAGTGCCGCCAATGCGACAGTCGATTTCTGGCCGGATACTTCCGAACTCGATGCGGATGAACTCTTCGCTACCAGCATGACGATGACAAACGGCAGCTCGGCAAAGCTCTACTCTGCATTCACGCGGAAGACCGTTGTTCGCCACTTCAAATGGATGAGAGACAACCGTCTCGACGGTGTTTTCCTGCAAAGGTTTTCCTCCGAGCTATCAAACCCATCTTTTTTCGCCTTGCGCAACCAGGTGGCGACCAACGTCCGCGATGGCGCCGAGACCTACGGTCGCATCTTCGCTATCATGTACGACATATCCGGCCAGCCCGCGTCCACCTTGGTCAGCACATTGACGAACGATTGGGCGTACCTCGTCAACACGATGAAGATCACGAGCAGCCCGCGTTACGCACGGCACAACGGCAAACCGGTGCTCGCAATCTGGGGCTTTGGGTTCACCGACCGGCCAGGCACACCACAGGATGCACAGACCGTGATCAACCACTTTAAGGCTGCGGGGGTAACGGTGATGGGCGGTGTGCCGACCTATTGGCGAACGTTGAACAACGATTCGCAGTCCGACCCCGCTTGGGCGAACGTGTATCGTTCATTTGACATCATCAGTCCGTGGGCCGTGGGCCGTTACGGTACGACTAATGAGGCGGACAACTTCAAGCAGAACTTGATCATTCCCGATCTGGCTGATGCCAACTTGCACGGCCTCGGATACATGCCGGTGATTTTTCCCGGCTTCTCATGGTACAATTTAATGCGCGGCCAGAACGGCTCCACGCTAAACCAAATTCCGCGCATCGGCGGCAGGTTTTACTGGCGGCAGGCGTACAACGCCATCTCAGCCGGTTGCACGATGATTTACGGAGCGATGTTCGATGAAGTGGATGAAGGCACCGCCATGTACAAGCTCGCGCCAACGCCGAATGAACTCCCCGTGCAAGGCACGTGGGTACCACTCAACATCGATGGCCAAGTGTTACCCAGCGATTGGTACCTGCGGTTAGCCGGTGAAGCGACCCGGATGTTGCGTGGCGACCGCCCACTACAATCATCCATGCCAATCACTCCATAGCCGTTACTTCGGAGTTACCCCTTTTTTGACGGTCAGCCACTCGAAACGAATTTTGATCTCATCGCCTGTCCTGAACACCCCTAATTTCACCGGCGGCTTCACTCCGAAGTCAGTCATCTTGAGGGGCGCCGAACCGCTGAACTTCAGTTTGGCTTTATCGACCCGTTCCATGCTGACCAGCATGGAAATCTTGTTGGTCACGCCAGCAACAGTTAGTTCACCTTTGGTATCAAGCTGATACGGGCCTTCAGGCGATTTCGGCGCTTCCTTGAGCGACATTTCCGTGAGGCGATACTCGATCTTGGGATGAGCGTCTTGCTTCATGGCTTGCTGCATGACGTTGTCCATCTCGTCCTTGCCGCTTTTGAATGAACGCACGGGCATCGATATTTGCGCACGGGCCATGACCTTGCCCGGTTTTGGTGCGGCATTAAAACTTGGATCCAATTCGACATATCCGACGATGATCAATCCCTCCATGACCCAGTCATGGATCGTGGACGTGCCTTCGATTTTCACCTTGCTACCGCCAGGTTGCGAGGCATAGCGCGTCCAATCTTCAGCCACGACAATGGACGCAGCCACTGCCAGAACTGCCACAAGGGCGCGGGTGATTCGTAAATAGTTTGTTCTCATAAAAAGCTTTCTTTGCGTACGCCGGTTAACTGATTTGAAACCACTCCTTCTGGAACGTGATCTTTTGTCCCTTGAGAATGGCCTCGTTTGCCTTGATGGCGGTCACAGCCGCTTCAAATCCCTCTTTGTAACCGGCGCAGGGTTTGTCGGCCGCCAAAACCTTTCTCGTTTCTACCAACTGTTCTGCCAAAGCCTGTTTGGCTTCTTTGTCATTGATGTCGAAACTCGCAGCGAAATCATCAACTGCGTTGCTGATGACCCGGGCGTTCGTGATAAAGTTTTCCAGCGCATAATGCAGGGGTGATTCCTCGTCAAGACCGGCGTCTTCGGTCGCCTTTTTTCCAATGGCCTTAAGCTTGGTGGCGTTGGCCGCCAGCGCAATGCCCGTCTCTTTGTAAAAGGAATCTTTGCGGGCGTAAACTTCCCAGCCCAAAAGCGGCGCGTCCACCTCCTTGAACATCCACGCTTTGTTGTCGCGGAACATGAATGCTCCTTCGCTGCCGTAACGGATCATCAATGCTGCGTCGCTGCCGTAGTACATTTCGTATCCGGCGTCGAAGGAATTCACCAGCGTGCAGTCGTAGCTCCACTTGGTACCGCCGGGATATTCCACGACTGCTTGAATCGTGTCCGGCACATCGCGTCCGTCGTTCCACTGGATGATGGCACCGAAGCCGGTGACCGAGATCGGCTGCGCGTTGATAAACCACGAAGCCATGTCCAGTTGATGCAGACCGATTTCGCCCATCAACCCAGCGGAAGTGGCGTTGTGTAAACGCCAGTTAAGTTCCCGCTCCCGTTCTGGATTGGCGGAAGTGCGACGCCAGCTTTGCTTCTTATGCGATTGCGCGCGGGCCAGGGCGGTTTTCCCGAGCGCGCCCGTGCGAACAAACTTCAACAGCGATTGCCGTTCTGGGTCGGAGCGCCATGGTTGGCCCACTTGAAAATGCGACGTGATCGCGGCTTGTGCGGCTTGAGCAATCGCCCGGGCGTCTTCAATCGTAGTTGCCATCGGCGCTTCGCAATAGACATGCTTGCCTGCCTTCAGCGCCGCAATGGCAATATCCTTGTGAAGATACGATGGCGTTGCCACGAAAACTCCCTGCACTTCTTTTTTTTCCAACAGCTTCCGGTAATCCGTAAACAATTCCGCCTTTGGGGCCGCATCCTTTGACCGGCGCAAGAACGGTTCATAATTGTCGCAAATTGCCACCACCGGGGCATTGGGCAGGCGGGCCAGTTCCTTGAGCAATTCACGTCCCCAATTGCCGCAGCCGATGACCGCGCAGTTCACCGGCGCACCTGTGGTCTTGAAATTCGTATTGCCCTCTTCGGGCTTTGGTTTGTCCTCGGCCCGGATGGGAACGCCGCCCATCAACATCATCAGCGTGGCGAGCGAACTGCCCTTAAGGAAATCACGACGGTTTTGTTCGATAATATTTTCGTTCTCTTTCATGTGTTGCCTCTTGTTTTCGCGTGGCCTGCGCGCCCGCCCGGCCTGATCATTTTAAGGTTTTGATCCGGAGGTTGCGGAAGCTGACGGTGCCGTGGTCCCCTTGTAAAAAGATTGGTCCAGGTTCATCAACGTTGTTGTCGATCTGGCTGCCGGTGGGCTTACGGCATTCGACGTAGTCGTGGATCTTCACACCGTTGAGGGTGACCGTGATTCGATTACCGATCATCGTGGCTTCGACGGTTTGCCAATCACCGCCGGGCTTGGAAGCGAATTTATCCGGCGCCTTGAAGTTGTAAATGGCACCGTTGCCCGTGACCGAAGGTGCGCCTGTGTTGTAATCGCCAAGGATTTGTATTTCGTGTCGGCCGCGCAAATAGAAACCACTGTTGGAATTTGTCGGCACTTTGTATTCATAACGCACGATGAAATCTCGGAATTTTTCCTCGGTGACTAGATCGGTGCCGTGGTCGCCTTTGTTGACGGTGTTAATCAGGGTGCCGTCCTTAACGGTCCAGCTATTGTGGCCGTCGGGGCGGCGGAGCTTCCAACCGGTCAGATCTGTGCCATTGAACAGCGGCTTAAACCCGATTTCGTCGGGCATCAACGCGCGGTTTGGGCTGGCATCACCCGGCTCAAGACCGAGCGCCCACTTGATGCCACCAAGAATATGCTTCTGGTAGGCAGCGTTCTCCCAAACATCTTCGCGGTGACCCAGCGAAGTATAAAAGACGTTGCCTTCACCGTACTTCTTGCACCAAGAAACAGGAAAAAGCCACCGCTCCTTTTTGTTGTTGGGATTCTTGTCCAACACCAGTAATTCGTGGACGCTATCTGCCGCGTAGTTCTTGAATAAGTAAATCTCTTCCTTTTCCACACAATACGATTCGCCGAAATCTCGTGTCGCCGGGTGCTTGGTGTCCCGCACCAGGCATTCTACGCCCACTTGTGCGTGGTGAGTTTCAAACTCGCCCCCCAGCATTTCGATGTAAGGATCAACCACTCCGTCCGCGCCGTGAAACGTATCACTGCCGGAATGCATGGCAACGAATCCCTTCCCTCCTTTGATCACATTAAGAAAAGCTTCCTTGTCCGGTAACGGCAGGACGCCCGTGGTATTGGCAAAGATGAAGCCGTCGTAATTCTTGAGCGCGGCAGCAGTCATCTTCTCGGCCATCTCCTGATCGTTGCGCACATAATCGACGCTGAAGGCGCGGCTCTTGGCGGCGAGTTGGCCGATCACCTTTTCCGCCGTGGGGATTGAACTGTGGCGGAAACCCTTGGTGACGGTAACCACCAGCACGCGTTTGGCGGCTTGTTCGTCCGCCGCCCGGGACTCAGATGCGCCGCCCAACAAAACTCCTGCCGCGAGCAACCCGCCGAGAAATCCAAACGATAATTTCTTCATAATGCCAAAGTTGACCATACGCACCTGCATTAAAGGACTTTTGAAAGAGAGATGGAATTCATTTTTTAGACCCGGGTCAAGATTTCTATGGCGCTTTTTGCACCGTTTTGAGCAAGCCGATCCATACCAGTCTCTGCCTGCTCGCCTTTCCTGGCAGCGTTCCGCTTGCCCGTTGTGAGTTGTGCCAGTTGACATTGCGCAAAGTCGATCGTGTCCACCGCGCCGCCCAACTGAACCACGCGACTTCTGGTTGCTGGCGGTAGGAAAGCTTCCGAGAACGTTTCGGGAGCAAATTTCAGCTTGACACCCGAGCCGCCGGGCGTCCAATCAAGCCATGAAAGCCAACTTATTCCATGGAGGAAGGTTTGCGTTGCGCGGTCATAAACGATGGCTTGGCTGGAGCTCACAGTCTTCCGCGCTGCCTAACATCACCCACTGCCTGAATCGGTCATTGGTGCTCTTCGTGCTCGTTGTTCTGGGATGCGCTACAGGCAAAGTTTACGCTCACCCTGACCCGCCAGGTCCGCCGGCATTGGAAGATTGGATTGTGCTTAAGGAACTCATAGCCGAAAGCGACCAGGATGACGGAGCCAACGGGAAGTCTGAGTATTTTCTCCGGATCAAAATCACGCACGCCGGCCACGCGCATGCCAATTCGGAAATAGTTGTGGCCTTCGAAGTCAATTGGGATGACATCAATCCGGACACCGGGATGCCCTATGACTCCGGGATACCTCCACGCATGCCGTTGGTCGGGAAAAACGGCGCCATCAGCTCCGCCATCAATAGTCTCATTGATCGGGAGTGCAGTCCTTCTGAGTTCTGGGAGGTGAGCATGGAACTGAAAGAGTCGAATTCACTTGAACTGGCTGACATCCTCACAGCGCTTGGCAAAGCTTTGGAGAAAATCGGGACAAATCTACCGCCGACACTGGACCCGCGCATTGCGGTGCCGATCATTTTGGGCGGCCCACTGGCCACAGCTGCGGGTGGCGTCCTGGATAAACTTTTTAATACGATGGATACCTTGGGCATTGAGAATCCTAATTGGACCAGTGGTGAAGGTGATAATAGCACGAATGCCGTCCCCAAATCAGGTGACGCGTTGCATTACAGTTTCCTGATGGAAAAGCACGTCGTCATAATCCCGGGTAAGAAACATGAATGCGAATCGACGAACACGCCGACCGAATCGACCGAGCACACTTTCGGCGACGACGTGCCGAAAGCGCTAATCTCCTGGGAAGAGTTGCGCAGTGCCACCCTGCAGATTGACGCAGTTGATATCGAGCCGGGTGAAACAAACGGACCCGTAGAGCAGAGACTGGTGCAGGAACAAAGGCAGGCGTTGCGCGAATTAATCGTTCCGATCGGACGCTCGGTGGCGCTTACCGAGTTGGCGGAGGCCCAACAGCGACCAGACTTGGTGCCGCCCCCACAACTGAGCTCGGCGATGCAGCAATTTCAAATAGCGGAAGGTCTCAGTCAGCAGTCATTGTCCCAAAGCAACACCGCCCCGCTGCTCCAAGCACTGCAACTCTACCAACAGGTGTTCACCGACCTCGCCTCCCCCTTGCACCAGTTTCAAAGGGCAACGCTGGACCTTTATCAGGCCGGTGACCAGATTGTGGTCAATTGGCAACATGGCGGCGTGTTGCAGATGGCGGATTCGCCCGCTGGGCCGTGGGTGGATATTGCCTACGCCATCAGTCCATTCCGCGCGCCGATTGCCAGCACTAGTCGATTTTTCCGTGCGATCAAGCAATGAGTTTGGCCCGCCTTTGGTGCGGCTGGACCGCGTCGCGCGGCCTGGCTGCGTTAGTTTCCGGCGTTTGTTCGCGGACAACTCGCCCACTTGCCAGCCCGGTCAACGGAGCAGTTACGCTGCATTCCACCAAAGTCCTGCGAGCCGACCAAGAACAGCGCTTAACAGACGCTTGACGTTAGGAGCGGCGCAGCGCAAATTCGGCGTATGACCACTGGCCAGAAGCGACGCTCACTGAATCGTGCGGCCCCAAAACCCACTCTTTGCCTATTCATCACCGATCGACCTCCGGCAAAGTGTGTGTTCGATGCGCTCGCGTTTACTCTGATTGAGTTGCTAGTCGTCATTGCGATCATCGCGATCCTGGCCGCCTTGCTCCTCCCGGCCTTGGGGCGCGCCAAGGAAAGCGCCAAGCGAGCCGGTTGTCTCAATAATCTCAAGCAAATCGGTCTTGGGATCACCATCTATGCGAACGACAATGAGGACAAGGTTGTTGAGGCCCGGGGTACTGTGGTTCAAATCGCTCTCAACCCGCCGGAGCGCAAGGCCGCCCAGTCGGTTGGCTTGATCATCATCTCCAACTCCACCGTGGGCCAGATTTGGACGTGCCCCAGCCGCCCCACGTTTCCCCAATACGAATCGCAATACGACCAATGGATTATCGGCTTTCAATACTTTGGAGGTATCCAGACTTGGTTGAATCCGGCGTTTCCGGCCGGCGTGCCTTCGCGCAGTCCCGTCAAAGCATCGCAAGCGAGGACCCACTGGGTGCTCGCCGCCGACGCCATTTTGAAAGTGGATAATCAATGGGGTGGCGGACGTGACACCGCCTTCAAGAACATGCCGCCGCATCACAGCCCAAGCTCCAATTTGCCGGTGGGCGGCAACCAACTTTTCATGGACGGCTCCGCCCGTTGGATCAAAGCGAAGGAGATGTTCTTCCTGCACAGTTGGGGGCCGGGTTGGGGCGACGGACGCGTTTCGTATTTCTACCAGGATTCAGCGGACTTCGACCCAAAGTTGGCGGTGCCGACCGTCTTGAGTTCCCTGAAGTTCAGACCTTGAGGCGTGAGAGTCATCAACCCATTCGCTGCCATTATCGGTCCAAGGTAGAACATGAATGAGCATCTCACCGACACCGTGCGACGCCAAAGTCACCAAAATATTGCGGCGTTTACTCTGATTGAATTGCTCGTCGTCATCGCGATCATCGCAATCCTGGCCGCCCTGCTGCTTCCGGCTTTGTCGAAGGCCAAAGATAAAGCCAAGCGTGCCGGCTGCGTCAGCAATCTTCGGCAGCTTGGAATTGCTTCAACGGTTTATGCCATGGACAATGACGAGAAGGTTCTTCATGCCCTTGCCGATAGTGTGCAAGTTGCCCTAACACCCATCACGCGCGATCAATCCAAGCGTTTGGGGTTGCTGATCACCTCGAATGCGCCGTCGGTCTGGGCCTGTCCCAGCCTTCCCGACCTTCCCTTTTACGACAACTACAACAATTACGACCAATGGGCGATCGGCTACCAGTATTTCGGCGGCATCTCGACATGGAACAATCCCGCCGGCCTTTTTCCCTCGCGCAGTCCGGTCAAGTTGAGCACCTCGCAACCGCACTGGGTGTTGGCGGCCGATATGGTCATGAAGATCAACGGCGCTTGGGGAAAAACGGAAATGAACCTGGGACGGAAAAACTGGAACGGCCTCCCGCCACACAAGAGCACGGGCAACCTGCCCGCAGGTGGCAACCATCTGTTGGTGGACGGATCCGCGTCCTGGGTCAAACCACAGAACATGTATTTTCTTCACAATTGGGGCGGCGGCTGGACGAGTGATCGGATCGCTTACTTTTATCAGGACCCGAAAGATTTCGATTCAAAGTTGGCGTCGCCGTCCGTGCTGAATTCATTGAAGTACAGACCTTGAGAACTTGGAATTAGACCGTGAACCAAGCGAACCAAGCGAAAAGCCGGAGCTTGAACGTAAGGGGAGGGCGGGACTTATTCACTCACCGGATGAAGAAATCCTTTTCCGAAAACCCTTTGCTGTTCGCGTCTTTCGGCTCTGTTTCTTTTAGCTTCATCGTTGAGTTCGTTCCTTGGGCCAGACCGTGCATCAAATGTGCAAATTGAGAATTGCTCTCTGTATCGTACTAGCTTGCACTCTCCTTACGTGGTTGTTTGTGCCGGCGCTGCCCGGCTTAGTTATAGTTGCTGTTGGTCTGACCGGGTTGACGTTCTTGCTGATGATACTGGCTCTGCTGATCCCGGAATCATGGTTCGAGCGCAGCAATCTTGGTTGTCCGACTAATTGCGCCGACACCTTGTGATCGCGGCTTTAGTTTGTGCCGGTGCCATCGGGTTTGCAGCAGCGGTTCACTTTTGGCATCTTTGGCACCTCTTACGGAAGTTGTTCCGCTGAGAACTTCGCCGAACAAGATCGGCCCAGCGAACAGCTGCGGTCTTTGTAGTTGAGGGCGATTGGAGTTCTAGTTGTAAGGTTCACGCTCAGATATTTGACCACGATGAGACGCGGCATCGCATTCAGCGATTTGTTGAATCCGCCACCGACGACCAAAGTCCACACTGCTCCAATATCTTCAGAAACGCCTCCGTCCGCTGCGGGAAATAGACATTAAGGATTCGCTGGATTTCCGGCCGCCAATGTTCGTTGCGTGTGTAGCGTTCATACGGCCCTTCCTTATAGCGGTGGAAATCGTTGCGGTAACTGCCCCAGCGGGCGGATTCGGCCACGATGGCAAGGTCGAGGGCGTCGGCCAATTTGCGGAAACGTTCCGCTGCCCGCTGCGGCGTCAATGCGCCATCTCCAAGGCAATGCAATCGGACTCGTTCGGCAAACAGCGCGCGGAATTTCCGGCTCTCTGTGAGTCTGTGAAAAAGTCGCGAAGGGCTTTGGTCGTCGTCAAAATCCATCCGATCATCGTCAACCTGCTCCAAGGTACGTTCGCCATCCCAGACAAAGAACTGATAACGGCCCGGCGGGTCGCGACGACGGCCCGCGTACCAGTTGGAAGATCGGTCCCAATCCGCGTTGGCGCCGTAGTAATTCAGCAGCATGTAGTCCGCGAAGTTGGTGACATCAAGCAAACTGGTGACTTGCTGCCATGCAGTGGTGTTGGTCACTCCGGCATTGGCGGTTGCAAATAAACGATCCCAAGCGTTGGTATCACCGCTCAGAACCTTGTCGGAATTGCGTGAGTCGTAATCGTCTGCCTTGCCGCCCTGAATGTCGGCAAGGAACGGCGCGCTCGGTCGTTCGGCCAAATTGTAGAGTCCCCAGTAAAGTCCGTTGAGGTAAAGATGGACGAATAGTCCGCGGGCGGCCGGTTGGCCCATCGCCGCCGAGGTTTCGCGCATCCACTGATCGCGGAGGTAATCGCCCCGGTGGC
>CAZYYS010000012.1:0-21251 GCA_964651015.1 uncultured Verrucomicrobiota bacterium | reverse complement strand
GGCCCCCGGCGCGCCCAGGGGCGATTCATAGCACGCGGGGCCCGCCCCGGCGGCGCTCCTCGCCACTCCAATGCAGCCACGTGTTGTTGCAGCCACCGCGCAGGATGACCGTTTCAAACTCATGGACACCGTGAGGGCCGAACAGCGGAAAGTCCAGGTGAGCGCTGCCATACTGTTTCTTGAACAGCAAGCGGAGTGAATGCTTCGGGCATTCCTCTGGCCGTCGGTTCCAGCCGCCTTGAACCCGGAGTCCGCAGTTGATCTGGAAGCCCGGTCTTCCGTCCGGGAAGATCATTTCCGCGGAGACTGGGCGTTCCCAATCGCGTCCCGTCTCCATCGGATTCGCATAAATGCCGTGCTTGGGACCAAACAGATTGTCAAGATCAGTGACGATTGAGATGCTGGGCAGCGCGCGTAGTCCATCGAGCAGGTCTTTCTGATAATTCCGACTGCCGGTGATTCTGCGATCCATCTGGTAGAAAGCGGCGACGGGTTCACCGTTTGTAAATCCCCAGAACTTGGGAAAACCCGCGCCAGTTTGTTGCGCCACCTGTTGCGGGAAAATAAACGTGCGCGTGAGGACTTCAGTTGGCGCGAAGCCAGGTCGAAAAGCAGCGGCACGCAACACGGTCGTGGTGCTAAAACGCAACGGATGGCGATACACGAACCCATTCGTCTCGCTGGGCATTGATCCGTTGGTCGTGCAGAGAATCTGTGCTCCCGGCGTTCGCGTGGCAAGAGTGAGCACAACTGGCGAGTCTGAAACCAATCCAGCGGTGCTCGATTTCAGGTCGGCGACCAAACCGCGAACTTCGCCGGTGTTCGTTGCGCCCGGAGTGGGTTGATTGAAATAGGTGTAGGCGCCAGCGGGAACGCCAGCGCTACGACCGCCGAGCCGCAGGCCTTCGCGCAGGCCGAAGGTCACGGTGCCGCGTTGGCGCGGATACTTCGGGAGAAGTTCCTGAATGACGGTCTGACCGTCCGGTTTCACCAATGCGAGGTATTCACCCCGGTCGTTTAGTTTGAAATTCGTGTGCAACGGCCGGGCGGGATCGCGACGGTCTTTTCCCGAGGCGAAAACCACCATGCGTTGTCCGGGCGGGAGTTGAACGTTCGGGAATCGCCAGCGGGCTGGATTTCGGAAACTGTCAGTCAGGCACCAGCTACCCAGCGCCAGTGGTTCAGTGCCGAAGTTTGCGATTTCGATCCAATCCGAGTAGTCACCATCATCGTCCGGAATGTCCGCCAAGCCCGAAGCAGCCAACTCGGTGATGTAAACGTGCGCGGATGCTGCGGCGTTGCCCTTTCCGCGCTCCGCTACGGCGAGGCAGGCTATCGCACCAAAGAGAAGCGCGACTCCAAAAACCCAATCGGGCAAGATTCCTGCGGATTGGCTTCGGCCGGACATAAGACGAGGATTACACTGCGCCCACCGCATCCAGTCCGAAAACATATTTGGACATCCGCGTCATGCGAAATGGCAGTTGGCTGGCGACCGCAGCGGCTATCTCGCTCGCTGCGTCAGCGTATTTCAATTCCAGGACAACCAGAGTGGAAACCTCGGCCCGCGTCAGGAAGGAATTCGCGTGGCGCTGGAAACGAAAAAACGCGAGCTTGGAATCAATCGTAAGTCGCACGTGGCGGTCGCCGGAGCGGAAATACTGACGCCGATATTGATTCACGAGCATTGGCTCGGCCCGACGGACTTCTTGGTGGAAGTTTTCCGGCAGCGAACTTGTCTCCAGCCAGCGGCGCACGTCATGGGCGGAAACTTGTTGCTCGAATTCAAACGGCGCGAGCCTGGCGGAGAGCTTCGTTCCGACATGCCCGCGCTTGCACTTCATTTCGAGCACGGCCTGCGGCACTGGCCCAAAAAGCGGGCCATACCAGCGCGCGCGCAATTTTGAACGGTGGCTGTGGCCATTTACATTCTGATGGTAGTTCCGCAAGTCAGGCGAATCGAGGTAGATATTGTTGACGACCCTCGAAGAATATTCCGGAAAAAAGAGGGCCGGGTGGTGGCGCACATGGTGCTCGACTTCAGCGAGCGATGCGCCGGTAATTGCGAACTTACGCTCGTAACGGTGATTGTCGGGGACGCCGCTCATACTTGGCAGCAATCAAAGGCCGAGGCTGTTCTGTTCAAGATAGCTGATGCGTACCCCGTCACCAAACTTTCGAAGTGCTTGTGAACACGCATCGAGGCGGGCGACGCTGTCGAATTGGACCTGAAAGGAAACCTCGATCAGTTCCGGTGTCTGGTCGAAGCGTTTGAGTCCGGCGGCGGTCGCGTGAGAATTGAGGGTCGCCAGGATTTGTGGCAATCCGGCCTGCACAGTCGTTGGGCAGGTGATGGTGAGATAGAGGTTGGGCCGTTCCTCGCGCCGCCGCAGCCAGTGGCGACCGATCAGAATCGCGAGCATGACAAAAAATGCGAGAGTGGTGATGATTGTTTGCTCCGCGCCAAAGCCCAGCCCTACGGAAATGGCCAGGAACAAATAGGTAAGTTCCTCCGGTTCCTTAATCGCAGCGCGGAAGCGGATAATCGAGAGGGCGCCGACAAGACCGAGCGAGAGCGCCAGTGATGACTTCACGATGGTAATGATCAACATCGTGGTCATCGTAACGAGCAGGAAGTTTCGGGCAAACTGCTCCCGATTGGAAAGGGTGTTGCCAAACTTGACGTAAACCCGCCCAAGAATCCAAGCGAGCAGCGCGGACAACAAGAGATTTGCAATGAAAAGCGGCAGAGCAATCTGAACGGCCTGCGTGCTGAAAAGGTCGAGCAATGTTTGCGCTTTGTTCATGGCGATGTTCCCGTCCGGATACTTGACCCAATAAACAACTTTGCCGGGATGCGCCGCGCTTGGCGGCCACATCCCGGCTAAACATGACTAATTCTTAATCGGCGTACCTAGTCGCAAGTTACGGGCTGACAACCCGGAAGAATTGATTGCCCGAAGTGATGGGTATGCTCTGCGGATTCTGCGTGCCCAGATTGGTCCACACCGGATTTGCGGACAACGCATCAGTTTGTTGCAAGATGTAACCCGCGCCATTGGTCCAAGAAACCGTCACGTTGTTGCCGTTTCTGGAGATGCTTAACACGGGTTGCACCGTTGCGGTTGGCGTGGGGGGATTAAGGAAATCCACATAAGCAAAGTAGAAGTTCGCATTGCGAAGGACCGCGGCACCCTGCCCACCGTTGGCGGTCGGATCAATCCTGCGCGATTCAACAATGAACGCGTTGGCCGGCGTATTGGTACCGCCATACTCATAGGACAGGAAGCTGGTGTCAGCCACGTTTGTGTAGCCGGCCGGTTGTGGGACCAAAAGCCCGGAATTCTGCAACAGCAGAATACCGGTGGAATCGCTCTTACCAGGAATGGTAATAGCATAGCGGCCGACCCCGATCTTCTGGACTGAGAATGTCCCCGCTGATTTCATAGGGGCACCCTCAACACCATCGATGTAACCGCCGACCAAATTGCCCGCGTTATACGGAACGTACAGGAACGAGAACGAATCGGTGTTGGCCTCGACGGTCCCCGCGCCCAACGTCGGATCTGCTGCGCTTTCCTGGATCCCGCGAACCCAGATGTCCCACCCGCTGCCGTCAGCTCGCGGTACGCTGTTGGCGTAATTTCCGCGGAGGGTATTGCCTTCGGAATTGGCAACGGTGAAGAGCATGCCATCGTTTTGAGAGTTAACACCCGGCAGGCGAAATCGCGCCATGTAATTTGTAGTAATACCGTCGCCAATTGTATCAACCCACTGGAGGAGATCGGTCGGAGCATTATAGGTGTTCTGACCGGGACTTCCTAGAATTGCCATGCCGCTCACTGCGGTGCCGCTATGCAATCCCCAACCATTGCCCCATTTCCAATAGGCAGTTCCGGGGCTGTTGGCATTGAAACCTGACCCTTCGAAGTAACCTGCCTTCCAACCTTGATCATAAGGGAACCAAGCTACAGAAATCGGAATGGCGCAGCGCTGAAGATTCCCCAAATTGCTGGCGGGATCGGTCGGAGATCCGGTCACAAGTTTGGTCGTACGGGTGTAGAATTGAGCACCACGGAAATGGCCTCCCAACATGTCATAGCCCTGGCCTGTCGCCACACCGTCCAGTTGCACATAAGTGGCCGCATGAAAATACGGCGATGTATCGTTCCACTGTTGACCGTTCTTGTGCACGGTCGTGATGACAAAACCGTAGTTGGGTGAAGGCGCATACCCTTGAGACGCCGGCACAGTGGTGGAGCCGGTTGAATATCGTTCGCGCAACGGATTCGAATACGGCCCGAGATTTTGAAGCGCCGCTACCGGATCGCGCGGGCTGAGTAAGAAGTCAAACGCTCCGGCTTGGTAGCGCGCAAATGAGAAACCACCCGGAGTCTGACTGCTGATGTTGGCGATGATATCCCGCGCCACAGTGCCAAACCCACCACTGTTCCAGATAATTTGTCCGGGCGTGCCGTTGGTACCAAGAGTGTCCGGTGGATAGCCGATGCCGTCAGCCGAAACGCTGGCATCGAAATTGGCCGCGAGCACTTTCTTATTGGGGAATGCACCGGGAGCGTTACTCGCAGGGACCGCGACGCCACCCAACGAAGGAATACTTGGCGGGTTCGGTGTGTTGCCATAATCGGAATAAGTCGCCTTTTCAACATGATCTGGATCCGCTGGGTCGCTGTTGTGAGCCACGGTCGCGAGGCCAAAATAGACAGTTTTTGGGAAGGCGACCTTGTTGACAACGACCCCGTTCAAGTTGGTCACGTCAGTCGTTGAGGAATTAACCACGCCGAGGAGCTGCCAGCCATTCGTGCTCCCGGGGTTTTGCGCCCAGCCCTGGGGCCAGTCCGTGGTATTAGTCGTGGCAAAGTAAGTCATGAATTTATCACCCTGGCGTTGAATGCGAAGCCAGAGATCCGGAAAAGTACCATAAAGAATGTCCGTCGTGCTACCGCCATAAACTTTGCCACGACCGGGCATATCATCAGCGTAACCGACCGAGCCGACGATTCTAGCAATGCTGCAGATCTGGCCGTTCCGCCCCGAGGGAGCCAACGGCTCGGCATTTATCTGAATATTGTAGTCGTTCGGTTCCAAACCAAAACGGACCATCAACGAACCTCTGGGAGAGTCCTGCACTTGCGGCTCGGTAGCGTCGTTGTTGACGATCCGAACTCGCTTATCAAAATCACCGGTGAGCAATTCGTAGGCGTAGGTGAAAGAGTCGGGAATGCCCCAAGCGTCGCCGCCGCCAGCGATGATCGTGATGGAGCCGTCGGGGGCTGCGGTACCGCCGGGAGCGTTGGTGTTTGCCACTCCATTGGTAATGACAATCGGGGTGATCGGGTTGTTGATGTTGGTCAAGGTTAGTCCCCACTTGATGGTTTGAGCCTGCACGGAGTTGACGAGAAGGCTGCACAATACAATCAGTGGAGTTCCTGACAAAAGCCTCAGGGTACGGTTTCTGTGAATCACATTTGGTTTCATGGCTGGATTTGATTTGTTTCCGTTTTGTCTCTTCTTCAGTTCAAAAAAACTGGGACACGGCAATTACTAAACAAGCGACTCATTCAGTCAACAAAAAGTTTGCAACAGAATTGTGACGCTGAATTATTACCTTAAACCCAATTACCCTTGGTTCTGGGAAACAAACCTTGATTAATATTAGGAACTTGCTGTTGAAACGTCGTCGGGAGTATGGCAACGGCCCAAGGGTGGAACAAGGAGAATGGAGTCACACCGGCAGTTGTCCGCATCGCTTTGACGCCGTTCAGTGTTGGTCCTCCCAACGGACAATAATTTCCCGCTTCTCGCCCTGCAACTCGACGATCTGCCGGCGCCCACCCGGCCATAACACTTCGACTCCGACGGCACCCGGTTTCAAGCCGAGCACTTGAACCGCGCCGCCCTGGGAACGATATCCGGAACCTGCGAGCACCTCGCGTGTAGGTCCGAAACCATCAGGATATTTGACCCGCATAGAGGTCCCGATCCCTGTGGGATTTCCGGAGGGTCCGCGCAACACGACCCGCAGGCCGGACGATGCCGAGCGATTACGAAAAAGCTTCAACCCAGCGTTCGCCTGGCCCACCAACAAATCACAGCGGCCGTCGTGGTCGAAGTCCGCCGTCGCCACGCCGCGCTGCTCCCCGGGCAAGACCAAACCGGCGGCGAAACCAGGCACGGGATGCAAGCGACCCCGCCCATCGCCGCGCAGCAACAAGCCACAACCCGCATCCAGGCGCGATGAATCCACGTCCACGTCAAAAAAGTTCTGCCCAAAGAAGAGGTCTTCGTTCCCGTCGGCATCAAAATCGGCGACTGCCACGCCAAAGGCCACGCTGAATTGCGCCTCAACTGGCAGTGGTTGCACGACCGCTCGACCATTGCGCAAGGCAAAGACCAGGGAATCGAGCATGTTCACCTCAGCAACGGAAGCGCGCTGGAGAGCGTCACCCAGGATTTCATCGACGTCGGCTCGCGCAAACTCCGCGTAGCTGCCGAGCCGCGCGCGCAGGCTCGGGAACTGCCCGGCCAAGGCGCGAAAATCCCGCCAGGGAAGATACTCCGAACCGGACGCGGCTCGCCACGCTTCCACTGTGATCCACCGCCCGTCCCCGGCCAGTTCGCCGGAGTAAAGCCGGAAGTTCTGCGGCAGGAACCGTTGCCAGCGATGGTTGCGTCCCCAACCGGTGACGACGATTTCCGGTCGGCCGTCGTTGTCGAGATCCGCCACGGTGATCCCATTCCACCAACCGCGATAGGCGTCCAACCCAAGCTCCCGGGTGCGCTCGACAAATTTGCCCCGCTGATTCCAAAAAATCCGGACGGGGCTCCATTCGCAGGCCAGCAGCAACTCCGGCCAGCCATCTTGATCGAGGTCCGCAAAAGCCGCGCTGTTGACCACACCGCAGGCTGTAAGGGCGTGGTCTTCCGAGTTGGTGTGCCAACGGCCCCGGTCGTTGCGGAGCAACACGGAACGGACCGGCTCGGGATAGCGGCCCGGCGCAAAGCCGCCGCCAACGAACAAATCCAGATCGCCATCGCCATCCACATCCGCCAGCGCGAGAGCGCCGATGGCCGGCGGCAAACCTTCCGCCGACTGCACCTCCCAGTTGCCCGGCGTCCCAATGCCGGCCGCGAGCAGGCGCGAGGGAGACGACTGTCCAAGGAGCAGCCGCGTCTGATTCCTTGCCCCGGGCAGTCCCAGCCCCATGATGCTCTGTTCCTTGCCACCTCCGGACGCGCCGGGGCCGCCACACCGCACAAAACCGCCACGCGCATCGTTGGTGAAAATGAAGGCTAGTTGGGCGCCGGCCCCGGTTACAACAACGTCATCCCAGCCATCGCCGTTGACATCAATCGCCGCCACACCGGGGCCGCCCATGTTCACTTGACGGTGCAAGAGTGATTGCGTTTGCCAATCGTTGCCCGCGGATTCCTCGTGACGATGATGCAGTGCGGCACTCACGTCCTCAAAACGGAAAGGAGACTGCGGCGGCCCGGTCGAATGCGCCGACACCGGGCTGTCAACCGCTTCCGCCACAACATAGAGTTGATTGGGTTGAATGTCTTCAATCGAACTGCGGCGGCCACTCCGCCACAAGACTTCCAACCGGGCCTGTTCAGTATGTCCCCAAGTGACGGCGAAAGTGCGTTGCGCCTGATCACCGGACAAGTAGCGACCTCCCGCCGCCATTTCCTGGGACTGCGTCAAGCGCGGGGATATGAGGCGGATTTGCGCGCCGATGCCCTGGGTATTTGGCGCGAGTCCCCGCAAACGCACGGCCACTCTCGGCGTACCCGATTCGTTTCGGTAGAGTCCGGGCGCTTGATCGAGGTCGCTGGTCACGACGTCCTGATCCCCATCGTTGTCCAAGTCGGCCAGGATCACACCGTGCGTGACACCAGCCCGGTCGAAACCCCAGGCCGCACCGGCTTCCTCAAAACGAAGCCGGCCAAGGTTGTGAAACGCCACGTTCTTTGTGAGCAGCGGCGGGAAATTGGTGATCAGCATTTGATTGCCCTCGCGCGGATTCTGGCTGCGGACGCGGCGGATGCGTCCCACCGCGTCCATATCCTGCATGTCGAATAGATGTCCGTTGCCCACCAAGAGGTCCTCGTAACCGTCCAGGTCCACGTCAAGAAAAACGGAACCCCAGGTCCATTCGCTGGCTTCCACCCCCGCGAGAAAAGCAATTTCGGCGTAGGTGTTGTCCCCGCGATTCCAGAAGAGCGTGTTGCGCGGATATTGCGGTCGGTCGTTGCGGCCGTCCTCCGGCTGGACGCCGCGCTCCGCATTGCCGCGTTGCACCTGACGACGGATCCCATCCTGGCTCAACATGTCGGCGACGAAAAGATCAACGTAGCCGTCGCGGTCAACGTCCGCGCTATCCACGGCCATCGAAGCCCAACTGGTGTGCCGTATCACGCCGACCGGAAGCGCCGAGAAGCGACCGCGACTGTCGTTGAGCCAGATGCGATCGGGCGAGGCAAAGTCATTGCAAACGTACAGGTCGGGAGCACCATCCCCGTTCAGGTCCCGGAAGATGGCGGACAATCCCCAATCCAACGGCGCACGCCGCAACGGCTGGCGGTGTTCATCCAGAAACCAGCCCTCCCCCCACGACACCGGCTGGAAACGGCCCCGGCCATCGTTGAGATAAAGCACATCCGGTTCGCCGAGTTCGATCAGCGAGCCGGTCCCGGGTTCGCGCACCTGAACGATGAAGCGGTCCTCGTAAGGAGGCGGCACGACGAATTCCCCATTGACCTGACGCAGCCGCACCGACACCGGATTGTCGCGCACGGTCGCCGTTCGATAGTTGGCCACATAAACATCCAGGTCACCGTCACCGTCCACGTCCGCCACTGCCAAGGAATGGGCGCCCAATTCCCGCTTGAACCCGGCGTCTTTTCGCTCTTCGAAACGACCGTCCCCGAGATTGCGGAAAAGCCGCGTGCCACCGCCGATCGCGTTGACAAGCAGATCAAGTTTGCCGTCGCCATCGAGATCGGCGAACGCCGTGCCGGTGGACCACTGGCCCTCGCAACGCACGCCAGCGGCCTCCGTGGTTTCTGCGAAACGCCAGCCGCCCAAGTTCCGATATAAATGATTCCCATTCGTCAACGTGCAGAAGTAGAGATCACAGAGAGCATCCCCGTCATAATCTCCGGCTGCGACTCCCGAGCCGTTCAGCAGAATCTGATTGCGGGCGGCCAGCCCGATGGAAATGTGATTGGTGAAGGCAACGCCGGTTTGCTCCGGCCCAAGGAGCGTGAAGCCCGTTCGCCGTCCATCGGGAACCCGGAGCGGGGTCACAGTAGGCGGCGTGGCTGCCGGCGCTCGCGTGGCAAGAGCCACCGGGAGCGCAAGACTGGCGACCAGCCCAAGAGCATTCAGAGCCATACCAAACCTGCGTGGCCGCCGCGGAGAAGCGGCGGCCGGCTTCCAAGAGCGGAATCTTGGAAAAAGGTTTGCCGCGCCTTCACGGACACGGCCAAAGCCGGTCATTGGGAACGCAAGCGGAAATAGGCGCTTCGATCCGCAATTGGCACGCGAACCGTGAACCGGTTGTTCTCGACGGTCGGTGAGCCAGGAATCGGATTCCACGAAGCGTCGGTGAGAGCGCCTTTTCCTTCCAAGGCGAATCCGGTGTCGCTCGTTGGCCAGGAGAGCACCAACTGGTTACCCTCGCGCCGGGCGGCCAGCGTTGGCGCCGGGCGTATGGGAGTATCACCGAAGCGACGGTAACGCACGGACAACAGCGAGCCCGCTTCGTCGCGATCCGCGTTGGTGTTGAGGCCAACTTGCAGGACGGGCGCCATGATCACGTCGCCCGAGCTGATTTGGATCCAATCCACGCCATTGGTGGAACGAAAACTCGTGAATGTGTCGCCCGTGCGCTTGAGGCGAATCCATTGCGGGTAGGTCAGCCCCGGACTTGTGCTCGGATTGAATTCGGTGGTGCCACCATCCTGGTTTGGTCGATAAAGGTACTCGATGTAACCACGCGTGGAGACGACATTGAGCGAAACATTCGGGCTGCCCGGGCTGAGGTTTTCTCGCGCCATGAGCGCCGCTTTGGGATCGCCGCCCGGCGCCCCGAGTTGCTGAACGGAATCCACGCGTACGCGGACGTCAAAATCGTTCGTGCGCAGGCCGTGAACGAACGTGAACGAATCGGAATTGTCCCAAGTCCGAAGGCCGCCCGCCACCACGTCAATGTCGCCCATCCCCACCGGCGTCGTGACACAGCCCGGTTCGATGGGATTGCCAATGTCAGTCGCCGCGAGGCCCATGTCCCCCAGGCGAACCTTTTCGGAAACATCGCCGAGGCGGCTGTAACTGACCGTCAACGTCGCGCCGGCTTGATCAATGTCCGGGTTGGTGTTCAAACCCACTTGCAGAACCGAAGGCATGGTCACTTCGCCCTCGCTGATCTTCGTCCACGAAACGCCGTCCGCCGAACGGTAACTGATAAACTTGTTTCCGACCCGGCGCAGGCGGATCCATTGAGGATAGGCCAGGCTGGGGCTGGTGCTCGGGTTGAATTCGGTGGTGCCGCCATCCTGAGTGGGACGGTAGAGGTACTCAATGTAACCGCGCGTGGAAACGACATTGAGCGAGACGTTGGGGCTGCCCGGTGTCAGGTTGGCGCGCGCCATGAGGGCTGCTTTGGGGTCGCCACCTGGCGTCCCGTTTTGCGTGACTGAGTTCACCCGAACCTTCACGTCAAAATCGTTCGTGTAGGTCTTGTGGACAAAGTTGAACGAGTCGGAATTGTCCCAGGTGCGCAAGCCGCCGGCCACCACGTCCACGACGCCCGGCTCTTCGCCAAACGTGACCCGCCCCTTCTCGATTGGGTTGCCAATGTCGTCGGCGACAAATCCTTGATCAGCACCAGCGATGGAAAGCTTCGAGTACTGCACCTTGAGTTTTGCGCCGAGCTGGTCAATGTCGGGATTGGTGTTGAGCCCGACCAGAATCGTGGCCGGCATCACAACGTCACCAGAGCTGATTTGGGCCCAGTCCACACCGTTGGTGGAACGGAAGCTGGTGAAAGTGTCTCCCACGCGTTGCAAACGAATCCATTGCGGGTAGGTCAGCCCCGGACTCGTGCTGGGATTGAACTCCGTGGTGCCGCCGTCCTGCGTCGGACGATAGAGATACTCGATGTAGCCGCGGGTGGACACCACGTTGAGCGAAACATTGGGGCTGCCGGGGGTGTTGTTGGCGCGAGCCATCAACGCAGCCTTGGGATCACCGCCCGGGGTGCCAAGCTGCTGAACGCTGTCCACCCGAACACGGACGTCAAAGTCCCCGGTACGTTGCGCGTGGGTGAAATTGAAGGAATCGGAGTTGTCCCAAGTGCGCAAGCCACCCGCCAACACTTCGATGCTCCCCGCGCCCGTGCTGAATCCCGATCCTGCTTCCACCGGGTTGCCAATGTCCTCGACCACGAGATCCAAAACCGACCCCTGTACCAAGCCCGGCTCACCCATCACAGTGCCCGCCGAATTCTTGACCCCCTCGACCTTCACCGTGAAAGGATCAGGCAACGCGCCACCGCTAAAATTGAGTTGCACTGAACGACCATCCGGTCGGAGCGACGCCTGCGTTACGGTAAGGTTCGGTCCCACGCCAAAAATCCGATAGTTCGCCGCGTTACTTGCCGTACCCGGGTCGAGAACCGTGTCAAACTGAACTCCAATCGGCCCGCCGCCCACACTGGCGGCTGAGAGCGTGTGCGGACCAGGAACGCCCGAACCTCCTTGCACTGTCACCGGCGCCGGCGCCGAGGTCACGGAACTGAACCGATTACTGACCAGGACGGAATACACTCCGGCGTCGTCAATCGAAGCCGAGGCGATGGGGAAGCTGCGGTCATTTGCTCCAGCGAGAGCAACTGCGCCTTTGAACCATTGATAATAATAGGGTGGTGATCCTGCGGCGGTAACACTCAAGCTGAAAGAATCGCTGACCGCCACGTTGTTGCTCTGCGGCTGGGTGACGATGGTGACGGGCCCGGAGAGCGCAAGCGAGGAGAGGAATTCGGCGGTGATCAGTTCCGGAGCCGCCCACGGTTCATAACGCCAGCCGACCGCAAACGAGCCGCCGCCCCATTGGCGCTTGCCCAAGGCCTCAAGATAGTATTTCTTCCCGGCTTCAAGCGCATAGAGGCCCGATCCCGTGACGAAGTTGCGGAGGCCATTATCGCCGATGGGCAGGATTTCCACCTTGTCGCTGGCGTTCGTCGTGGTGCTGAGAAACAACCGCGTCGAGGTGTTCTGGCCAGAGATGTAGAATTCGTAGTTGCCGTCCTGGGGCGGATGCACATAGCCGACGAGTTGGTAGCCGACGATGCCGAGGGTGCCGACAACTTCCGCCTCGGTCGGATAATCCACGTCATCGGGCGAATTCGGGAATTGCGGACTATTCAGCAAGTCATCCACGCTCCCTCCAAAGATGCCGGAGAAGGTCTTGGCGGTGATCGCTCCTTGTGAATTCAGCACTTTCACGCTGACCAGAGTATTCGTGGAGTTGCCCGATGCATCGGCGACGTTGTTCACCGAGACGGTGTATTGGGTTGCCGGGTTCAGCGCGGTCGTGGTCAGCCGCACGAGATTCGTGTCGAGTTTGGTCACCGAACTGACGGTAACACCGCCGCTCACCTGATAGTTCGCTGTGTTGGTGGCGGAAGGAGTCGCGACTTCCTCGTTGAACCCGACCCAGATCGTGTTCGCGATGCCGAGGTTGTACGCCTTGAACGGCACGGGCGGACTAAAATCCTGGGCCATCACAAAACTGGCGCCGAGGAAAGAGGCAATGATTACGATCAGCGAGGAGAGTCTGAGTTTCATGGTGTGAGTTGCAGGTTGTGGCAAATTACTATTATACTTTGCGTTTTTGACTTGGGTTCAAGCGCAGCGAGTTTAGATTTGCGAAAGCACGTGTCAAGCGCGGATTGAAAAACTGCGTAGGCGAATTGCTGATAAATCTCATTTGTTGTTGTTGCTGCTGGAAACAAACTTGCCATGAGTCGCCTTCGGCCTAAGATGCGAGGCAGTCTGGCGCGGCGGGAAAATCCGTCGAGACAGCTTTGCGCATGATCCGGTCATTTGCATTTACAACTCAAGGCCGCCTCCACACCGAAAACATCGAAAAGTTTTTGATGCCAACGTTGCTGGCTGACACGAACCTGTTCCTGTGGGTTGATTTGGAAAACCCGACAGCGGATGAAGCCAAATTCGTCCTCGAAGACGTGTTTCATTTTCACCCCTTGTCGATTGAAGATTGCGTGACGGTCAGTTCCTCGCCCAAAGTCGAGGAATACACCCCCAAAGAGGAGGACAAGTTCGTGACGTACCTCTTCATGGTCATTCACGCAGTCGATTACAGCCGCAAGGATGGCGTGTTTGCGACGAGCGAACTTAACTTTTTTCTCGGGAAGAATTTCCTGGTGACCTACCACGATGTGCCGTTGCGTAGCGTGCAAAACACCGAGGAACGTTGCATGAAAGGCACCATGCACATCGCGCGCGCGCCCGATCGCGTCGCGCACACGCTGCTGGACGGCATCGTGGAAAATTACAAGCCAGCGCTGGAGGAATTGTCCCTCGAAATCGCCGAACTGGAGCAGCAGGCGCTGCAAAATCCGACCAAGGGGACGCTCAACAAGATCTTGCAGGTGAAAAAGGAAGTGTTGCATTTGCGCCAGATCATCGGACCCCAGCGGGAGGTGCTGGCGCGATTTGCGAAGGGTGAGTTCAAGCTCATTCGGGCCCATCTGGTGCCGTATTACCGCAACGTGTATGATGGATTGTTTGACATTTCCCAACTGGCGCAGAGTTACACCGACTCGCTCACCGGTATCCTGCAGGTTTATTTGAACATGTCCTCGAACCAGACCGGCGAAGTCGTGAAGTTATTGACCATGATCACGCTGATCACCACACCGATGACACTTGTAGGCACCTGGTATGGGATGAATTTCACCGAACAGATGCCCGAATACCACTGGCGACATGGTTACGCCGTGGCGATTGCGGTCACCGCGGTCTCGACCGCAGCTACTTACTTTTATTTCAAAAAGAAACGCTGGTTCTGATGCTGAGCCAAAACAAAAAGTGTTGCTCTCGTCGCCGCCGTGAGTTCATCGTTCATACTTTTCGCTTTGTTTGTTCATAATTTTCAATCCACATGCCCGCGGGAAAATCCAGTTTCATCGAAAAGGTCATCAGTCGCATCGGCCAACTCAATCCCGAAGGCTTGCAAACCGTCGTGCAACGGTTGGCGCGCGAGCGCGGCTTCCTCGAAACACTTTTCAACACGATTGAAGACGGCGTGCTGGTCGTGGACGAAAGCGGCCATGTCATCTATTTCAACCAGGCGGTAACACGCCTGCTCGGACTCCAGGCCGACACCACCGAGGGTAAGTTGATCACTCATTTTCTTCCAGAACTGGATTGGCAAAAGCTCAACGAGTTGGACAAAGCAGGAGGTCAACGTGTGGTGCGCCACGAATTCGAGGTTAGTTATCCGCGCCCGCGATTCCTGCGACTTTATGCCGCGCCCCTCGATGGCGACGTCAGCGGCAGTTCCGGCCTGGCGTTGATTTTGCATGACGCCACCGAAGCGCGCCAAAAAACCTTTGAGGCCATCGAGAGTGAACGCGTGCAGGCGTTGACCCTGCTCGCCGCCAGCGTCGCGCATGAAATCGGCAACCCGCTGAACGCGCTCCACATCCATACGCAACTGATGGAGCGTGAGATTAAAAAACTGAAGGCTGGCGCGGGTAACTGGCCGCGGCCCGGCGCGATCACCATCAGCCGGTCGGCGCGTTTGCACGAAATCGCCGCCGAAAATGAAGTGGCGGAGATTGCCGGCAAATTGGAGCAATACCTTGGCGTCGCCAAAGGTGAAATTACCCGTTTAGATTACATCGTTACGCAATTTTTGCAGGCGATCCGCCCCACCCCACCGCAACTAAAACTGACTTCATTGAACGATGCGGTGCGAGAAACACTCAAATTGCTGCGCCCGGAATTGGACAACCGCGGATTAACTGTGAAAGAGAAACTGGCCAGCCGACTGCCCCCCATCATGATTGATCCGGGACAGATCAAGCAGACGCTCGTCAATTTGATCAAGAACGCCCTTCAGGCCATGACGAAAGGCGGCGTTCTGACGCTGCAAACCGGCGCGGGTGGCGACGGCGAGTGGGTGAGCGTGGCCGATACCGGCGGCGGCATTCCGCAAGAGCAAATCAGTCGGATTTTCGAGCCGTTCTACACCACGAAGAAAAAGGGAACCGGTCTGGGGTTGATGATCGTGCAAAGGATTGTGCGAGCGCACGGAGGACGCATCGAACTGGAGAGCCACGTTGGCAAGGGCACAACCTTTCGCATCTGGCTGCCGTTGCACGAGCGACCGCCGCGTTTGCTGGAGGCGCGCCTGCATGATTAAGCCGACTCTGCTGATCGTGGACGACGAAAAACCGACACGCGACGGGCTGCGAGCGGCGTTGGAAGATCGTTACGATGTCTATGTCGCTGAAGACGCCGCCACCGCGATGAATCTGCTGGAAGAAGAAAATTTTGACGTGCTGCTGACGGATTTCCGCCTCCCGGCGGAGGACGGGATGAAATTGATCGCGCGGGCCAAGTCCCTCAACAAGCCGCCCATTTGCATCCTGATGACGGCGTACGGGTCGGAGGAACTCGCCGTCGAGGCGATGAAACACGGCGCCGATGATTACATTGCCAAAGGTCGTTTGCAGATCGACGAATTGGAAATGCGCATTGCGCGCGCCCTGCGCCGGACCAACTTGGAAGTCGAAAACATCGCCTTGAGGCAGCAACTCGAAACCAAGTTTGGTCTGGAGAATATCGTCGGCGAATCGCCCGGGATGAAGGAGGTTTTCGAGATGGTGCAGCAGGTGGCGCCGACCCGCGCAACCGTGTTGGTGCAGGGAGAGAGTGGCACGGGCAAGGAGTTGATCGCCAAGGCCATTCACCAACTCAGTCCGCGCGCCAAACAGCCGATGGTATCCGTCCACTGCGCGGCGCTCTCGCCAACCTTGCTGGAGAGCGAATTGTTTGGGCACGAGAAGGGTGCGTTCACCGGCGCACATGAACGGCGGACTGGCCGGTTTGAGCAGGCCCAAGGCGGCACCTTGTTTCTGGATGAGATCGGGGAGATCGACGCCACAATTCAAATCAAATTGCTGCGATTCCTTGGTGAGCGGACGTTCGAGCGCGTTGGCTCCAACAAAACCCTGACGGCCGATGTGCG
This sequence comes from uncultured Verrucomicrobiota bacterium, assembly GCA_964651015.1. GTDB lineage: Bacteria > Verrucomicrobiota > Verrucomicrobiia > Limisphaerales > PALSA-1396 > CAZYYS01. The sequence goes on along the minus strand of CAZYYS010000012.1, from coordinate 4,942 downwards.
GTTGATTGCTGCCACGAACAAGAATCTGGAGGAACTGGTGAAAGCGGGAGCGTTCCGCGAAGACCTCTTCTTCCGACTGCGCGTGGTCGAAATCTGGTTGCCGCCGTTGCGCGAGCGAACCGGCGACATTCCGTTGCTGGCGCAGAATTTTTTACGGGAATTTGCCAAGGAAAATGGCAAATCTGTGAACGATTTCACCCTGGAAGCGCTCGAAGCCATAATGAAGTACTCCTGGCCGGGCAACGTGCGCGAACTGCGCACGGCAATCGAACATGCCGTCGTATTGTGCCGAGGCGACCGGATTGCGGCGCGTGATTTGCCACCATCGGTACGCAACCCCGGTGGTGAAAGGCCGGGTTCTGACGCGCAGCGTTTGTTTGCCCAGCGGGATCTGACGGTCAAGGAAGCGGAGAAACAGTTGATCGTCCGCGCGTTGAAGGAAGCGAAAGGGAACCGCACCGCGGCCGCGGCGAAAATCGGCATGAGCCGGCGCACGTTGCATCGCAAATTGCACGCCTACCATTTGGAAGGATTTTAGGTCATGCCTGGTCTACAAGACTTCATCCACAAGATTGAAGAAGGCAGCGGCGCGCGCTATCTGAAGTACGGCGCCCTGTTCCTCACCGTGGCCATGCTGACGTTGACTTACAATTGGCGCGCCTTCAAAAACATGTCCACGCAGGAAGCGATGGATTCCGCACAACTGGCGCGCAATCTGGCTGAAGGCAAAGGTTACTCGACGTATTTTGTCCGCCCCTTCAGCATCTATCTCCTGCAGCAAGCGAGCGATCAACCAGCCGCCGCTCTGACCCCGGGCACCGCGCAAATCAAAGACATGCACCCGGACCTGGCCAACCCACCACTCTATCCGCTGGTCCTGGCTGGCTTGATGAAAATCCTGCCGTTCAATTATGAGATAAGTGCAACCGATTCCTTTTGGAACCTGAACCGCAGGTTTTGGTGGTACCAGCCGGATTTCTTTATCAGTCTGTTCAATCAAGGTTTGTTTTTCATCTCGGTGATACTGGTGTATTTTCTCACGCGCCGCCTGTTCGACGCCACCGTCGCATGGATTTCTGCGGTCGTGTTCCTGGGCACGGAGCTATTATGGCGGTTCAGCGCCTCCGGACTTTCCACCATGTTTCTGCTATTGATTTTTCTGGGTGTGATCTGGTGTCTGGTCCTGTTGGAGCAAGGCGCGCGGGAAAACACGCGGAGTGACAAGACTCTGTTCGTTCTCGCCGTGCTGGCGGGAGTTTTGGTGGGATTGGGTTGCTTGACGCGGTACTCTTTCGGATGGTTGATCATCCCCGTGTTCCTGTTCCTTGTGTTGTTCCTCGGCCAACGGCGGGCCGCCCTGGGTTTGGTGACGATGGGCGTGTTTCTGACAACGATGGGACCCTGGGTCGTGCGCAATTTCCAGGTCAGCCGCACCCCCTTTGGCACCGCGGGCTATGCCGTTTATGAACACACGTTGAACTTTCCCGGCAACCGCCTGGAGCGTTCCTTGAATCCGAATTTCAAGCGCGTCACCTTTTCAGAATTCTGGTACAAGTTCATGGGGAACACCCGGCGCATCATTCAAACGGAATTCCCCAAAATGGGCGGCAGTTGGGTGACGGCGTTCTTCCTGGCCGGGTTGCTGGTCAGCTTCAACAACCCGGCGATCAATCGGCTGCGGTACTTTGTAATCATGTGTCTGGCGCTGCTGGTCATCGTGCAGGCCATCGGCAGAACGCAATTATCCGACGATTCGCCCGAGATCAACTCCGAGAACCTGCTGGTCCTGCTGGTGCCGCTGATCTTCATGTTCGCGGTCTGTCTGTTTTTGCTGTTGCTGGAGCGGATCACTTTTTCCTTCGCTCCGGTGCGTCATCTGGTGGTCGGTCTTTTCCTGGTGTTGGCTTGTGGCCCGCTGATTTTCGCGCTGCTTCCGCCCCGCTCTTTTCCCATCGCCTATCCGCCGTACTTCCCGCCTCTGATTCAGCAAGCCGGAATCTGGATGAAGGAATCGGAATTGATGATGAGCGACGTGCCTTGGGCGGTCGCCTGGTATGGCAAGCGCCAATGCGTGAGCATGACGTTGAATGCGCAGGATGATTTCTTCGCCATTAACGACTATCAGAAACCCATCCAGGCGCTCTACCTGACGCCGCGAACTTTGGATGCCCGCTTTCTTTCGGAATGGGTTCAGGGCGGCGAACGGAGTTGGGGGCAATTCATCATGGAATGTTTCTTGCGGCGCGAAGTGCCGGTTGCGTTTCCACTCAGAAAGTCACCGACCGGTTTTTTGCCGGAACAATTGTTCCTGTCCGATCGCGAGCGGTGGAAAGAGCCACCTCCTTTGGCCCGGCAATCGTCTGGCCCTCAACCATAGCCGCTCAATCTCGCCCGCTGTCGTAGTAACCGGAGATGCGGCGGTGTCGCCTTTGCTTGAACGGCGACCGACATTCTCGAGAGTCGCATCGCTCGACAAACCTTCAGTTGCTGGCCGTCCTCTTCGGCTCAGCAATGCAATAAAGCGCAGCGTGGGTGCGAAGGAAAATTTCGCCGTCCGAAAATGCGAGAGTCGAGTTGGACAGTTCACCCACGGGGTTGGTGGCAATCACTTCAAACTTCGGCGCCGCACGCAGGATGATCGTGTCGCCAGATTGGTTGACCACATAAAGGCGATCGCCGACGAGCACGGCGGTCGCCCACGTCTGTCCGCTCGCGCCCGTTGTGGGCAGCCGTTCTTCCCAGACCAGTTTGCCGGTTGCAAGTTCGTAGCATTGGCCAAAGCCGTCCGTCACGCACAGGTAAACGTAACCGTTCTTTACTATTGGGGAGCCAATGGTGTGCTTTTTCATGCGCTGCTCGTAGAATAGCCGTTTTGCAGTCCGGTCCCCTTCGCCACCGGGTGTGATAAAAATCGCGCTGCCGAAGAAGCCGCCCATTGTGATGAGCGTGCCTTCCCCCAGGGACGGCGAACCATAGACGAGCGGGTTCATCCCGTCGGCGCTCCACAATTCGCGCCCCGTCGCCGGCGCGAAGGCCCGCAGCTTGTTGGCAACGGGCAGGATGATTTCCTCCCGTCCACCGGCCGAGATCGCCAGCGGCGTGCTAAAAGTGCCGATGGCGCCATCGTTCTTGCCCGCAAAGCCATCGAATCTTTCGGGCGGATGCTGTTCCTTGAGCGGGACGGACCATTTCTTCAAACCAGTGCGTTTGTCCAGCGCGTGCAGCGCGGAGAACTCACCCGGACCGTGATAAACAATCACCAGATCCCGGTGAATGACCGGCGAAGAACCTTGTCCCCATTCGTGCTTTTGCGGGCCCAGATCGGCTTTCCAAAGCTGCTTCCCTTGAAAGTCCCAGGCGACAATTCCGGCCGACGCAAAGCTGGCGATCACCCGCTCGCCGTCTGTCACCGGCGAGGCAGAGCAATGAGGATTGGTTTTGTGACGCGTGTCGTCTGACGCGTAATCGACGCCGTGTTGCCAGCGCAGTTTCCCGGTGGCGCGATCGAAAGCCATCAACGTGCGCTCCTTGCCGTCTTGAAGTGCCTGGGTCACGAACACGGTGTCACCCCAGACGATGGGCGACGAGTTGCCCGCTTCCGGCAGCGGCATGCGCCACTTAACATTTTCGTCACGCGACCACTTGATTGGGAATTTCGATTCCGGCGAAATGTTATCCTGGCCCGGGCCGCGCCACGAAGGCCAATTGGCCGCCGTGAGGGAAAGCGTCGAGCAGCCCAGCAGAATGGCGAGAGTAAGGTTAGTGCGCATGGCCAGAGATTACGCACCGAGGAGTGTTTGGCAAGCCAGCAACCTTCCAAAGGGGCACAACGCCGGGAGAACGGCCACGGTCGCCTCATGGCCGATTAATAACCAAACTCGTCAAAAGTCCCCGTTGTGTTCATGCTTGAACAGACTTTCCCGATCTATTCCGAGCGATCGGTAACACTAGTCCAAAAATCCATCACGAAGACTTCGGCTATCTTAGGGCACCAGCTTGAATGTGGCATACAGGCTCTATCGCACAGCGGGCATGGACTTAAGCGATTGCGCTTGTTCCTCATCGTCGAGTGCCCGCGCCGCTTTTCATTTTCGGCCAAAGTTCAGCGTATTTCCTAGCCAGAACACCCTGACAATAAGCTGCCACTTGCGAGATGTTTGTCTCGGACAGGCCGTCGCAACCATAGGTCAGCGTGTAGCCTTCCGACCGTTTCTTGGCAACAAGGTCGATGGTTGCTTCGGTACCCGGAATGGAGAACTTCAGCTTGCCGCCGCCTTGAGACTTCAAGACCAGGATCAAGACTTCTTCCAAAACGCTGGGTTTCTTGATCACAGGCAGCGCTTCAATCACAGCTCGTGCAGCAGCTCGACGGGGCAATTTCTTCCACCGCTGCAGCTCCGGCGGTGGGTCATCGAAGACAAGGATGTCTCCAAGATAGCTGCTGAATTTGACGTGGTCCTCGTTCATCCACGTCACGAGTTGGTGGAACAAAGCCGGGTCCGGGTTAGTCCTGACCGCATTGAGCGCAGAGATGTAGGCTACCATGTCCGAATCATCCGGCTTCTCCTCCGCCTGGACTAAGGCGCGCAGTGGTTGCGGATACTTGGATCTCGCCTGGGCTCGCTCAGCCTGTTCGCGTGCGAAGATTTCGTCGCCGGTCTTGAATCTTTCACGCTCCTCGGTGGACTGAGGATCAGCCGGGCGGAAGAAGCCTTCGCGGACGAGAAGGTTTTCAATGATCGCGTTCGCCTGATCAAGGAGCAGCCGTTTCCCGGTTTTGGCCTCGGGGGCCGCAGCGCTAGCGAATATGTCGAGGTAACGTAGTTGATCCTCCCCCAATTGGGTGAATAATGTCCACCTCGCAGTCCAGTGGTTCGTCCCTCCTAAGGAAACGCTGATTTAATCCGCATGGATTTCTTTTGAACGAGGAGGCTGATTTTCT
>CAZYYS010000011.1:35931-38282 GCA_964651015.1 uncultured Verrucomicrobiota bacterium | reverse complement strand
GCCGGAACGCTCAATGGGAAACAGCCGATGACCATCGGAAACACGCCGATCGACAGCCGGTAAAAATTCTCTTTCCCTCCGCCGGCCATTTGATCGCCGATGCGAACGCGGTATTGTCCGCCCGCCGGGATTTTGAACGCTAGCAAAGGATCACCGCCATCGAAACCGCTGTTGGCGTCCAACACCGCGCCTTTGGCATCCAGCACCGTCACCGTGGCATTAGCCTTGGAACCGATGGTTTTGGCGACGACATCGAAAACGACGGTTTGCCCGCCTTTGGCTTCAAACTCGATTTCGTCCGTGTCGCCCATCGGGTCAAGGGTTCCCCAAAAACTAACGGGCAGTTTCAAGACGGTCTGGTTGGTCCTGCTGGCGGCGTTTTCATACGCTTGAGGGAGATCATCGATCTGAAGCTTGAACTTGTCACTTTCACCGGCTGCACCGGCGACGGAAAACTCATAGCCACCGCGTGGCAGGTCGGATTTGGCGGTGACTTCAATCCACGCTGCATCGTCACGATCTGGGCCGTCGCGCAGAATTTCCGCCGTCAGTTTCGGATCTTGAAACCTCACTGTGGTCAGGCCCGTAAGGTGTGCTCCCGTCAATTTGATTTTGGCAGCCGTGCCGCGCTGGATGCCACGCGGGTCGAACTGCGAGACTGCAGGTTTAGGCGGGGGAATCGGCTTGCCGGTGGCCGCATCATAAAAGCCCAACGAGCCATCGAGCCGTCCGGCGACAATCATCTTCTTTTCCGGCGCAAATGCGATTGCAGGCGACCAGTCAGGTTGCCTCTCCAACGCAAGACGTTCCTTGAATTCTTCGGCGTCCCATAATTTGATCGTCCGATCCTCTGCGCTGGAGAGAACCGTCTTGCCGTCGGGCGAAAAGACAAGATTCAGAATCGCGCCTTCGTGCGCAAACTTGGAATCAAGAATTGGATTGCTGGTTTCCGCTGCTGTTTCGGTGATTTCCCAGATACGAATCCGGCTGTCCACGCCGCCGGCAATCAGACGTTTGCCGTCCGGACTGAACGCAACCGCGTAAAGCTCCTTGAGCGATTGCGAAAGCGTGTCGCGCCGTTCGCCCGTGGCCACATCCCACAGTTTGACCGTGCGGTCGGCGCTGACGCTCGCGAGGATTTTGCTATCCGGTCGAAATGCCAGATCGAACACACACCCGTTGTGGCCGGAGAGGGTTTTGATTTCCTCGCCGGTTTCCACTTTCCACAGCTTGATTTTTTGATCGTAGCTGCCGGTCGCGAGGGTTTTTCCGTCGGGAGAAAGCGCAATGGAATACAGCGCGTCCTTGTGACCCTCGATGGTGCGAACGAGAGAGCCATCAGCAACCTTCCACTGGCGCACTTCGCCGAATAGCCCCGGTTCGCCAGAGGCAGCGAACAACTGCGAGCCATCTGCAGAAAAGACCACGGCATTGACGTTGCCACGATGCCCGGCAAGCGTGTGGACGACCTTTTGGTTGTCCACTGAGCGCAATTCAACTTCGCCGTAGCGCGCGACTGCGATGAGTTTGGGTTCGGGTGCACAGGCAAGCGCGTTGATCGACATCCGGGGCTTTACTTTCGGAGTGATCTTCGGCACCACTAACGTCCGAGCAACCGCTTCACCTTCAGCCGGCGCTTTGGCGCCCGCGTCGATCCAGCTTTTGATCGTGGCGATTTCCTCCGGCTCCAGCTTCTTCCTTTTGCCGGGCGGCATGATCTTTTTCTTCCCCTCCTTTTCGATTTTCCCTTCGATCATTTTGACCAGGAGGCTCTCATCGCTTTTGCCGGGCACAATCGCAGCGCCGGCTTCTCCGCCCTTCATCAGGGTGTCAAAGCTTTCGAGCACAAGTCTGGCTTCCGGGTCCTGCGCGGCGTGGCAATCGAGACAATGTTTGAAGAAAATCGCGTCCACGGCAGCGTAGTCATTTGCTGGTTTATTGTCCGCAGCACGAGCGCTGAGGGAAACCCAAGCGATAGCAAAAATCGTAATAAAAGTTCGCTCAAACATGGCTTTGTGATTCTTTACCACATGGCCGTTACCAGACAAAGCCGAAAAATTTTCCATCGACGGCCGATTTTTTGCTAATGTCGGTGAATGGCGCGACGATACACCATCGGCATCGTGAGTGACATTCATTATGCCGGCGCGGCGGAGATGGTGCGCGGTAATTCTTACGAATTTCAGGGCGTCACCAATCCGTTACTAAGAATGGTTGGTCGATTCTATCGACACTTCTTCTGGTTGCGTCATCCGATGGCGCACAACCATCTGCTCGACGAATTCTTGCGGCGGATAGATTCACCGGACTACGTCATTGCCAATGGCGATTATTCATGCAATTCGGCGTTC
>CAZYYS010000011.1:26015-35921 GCA_964651015.1 uncultured Verrucomicrobiota bacterium | reverse complement strand
ATCACGGGCTTTGATGCATCGGCCCACGCATCCGAAGAGACCCTCGATGCCGCCTGCCGGAGCGCGCGGGAATGTCTGGGTAAACTGCGGGCAAAATACGGCGAGAATTTTCGTGCCCTCTTCGGTGACCACGAACTCGGCAAATTGAGCTTCTTGGGCGGGCAGGGCGGAATGCGACTGGCGAGTTGGCGCCGAGCTCGAACTGAGCTGGAACTGCAACCATTCTGGCGGGTCGAACTTGGTAATTACGTTCTGATTGGCGTGACGTCTTCGCTAGTGGCATTGCCGGTTTATGAACAAGATGCGTTGCCAGCGGAACTGGCGCAGTGGCGGGAACTGCGTGAGCAACATCTCGCCGACATTCGCCGTGCCTTCTCGGATTTGAAACCAGATCAACGCATCCTGCTTTTTTGCCATGATCCCACCGCGTTGCCGTTTCTCTGGCGTGACGCAATGGTGCGGCAAAAAATTTCGCAGATTGAGCAAACGATCATCGGTCATTTGCACTCGAACTTGATTCTGTGGAAAAGCCGATTGCTGGCCGGAATGCCGATGATTGGCTTCCTCGGCCATACGACGAAGCGGTTGAGCACCGCCCTGCGCGAAGCGCATTGCTGGCGACCGTTCAATGTGCGGCTCTGCCCCTCGCTGGCGGGAACTGAACTTTTGAAAGACGGCGGCTTCTACACCGCTGAACTGGACGCGGATGCGCGTCAACCAGCGCGCTTTCATTTTCACCCCTTACCGCGCTGACGGTTTGCTTTCCCGAACTTGAGTTGGTGAGTTGGTGGATGGGGAACCAAGAATCACGATCGAGCACACGGTCAAGTCAAGTTTGAAGTTGCGTGAGTTCCGCAACGGGAACTGCCTTCGGTTTGGCAGGCCAGCCGAGAAGTCCAGGGTGTGCACGCTTCTCAACACAAAAACCACCACCGGCTCGCTGTCCGCAAAGCCGGGGTGGCTTGTCGTGTTGTGCCTGGTTACTCTCCGTTGAAATCACTTCGAGCGTTTCTGGCTGGCGCGCCGTGCCGCGGACTCATCTACCAAGACCATGCTGTGACTGCCACGGGCCGCGATCGACACGACGTTGGTGATTCCTTCTGGAACGTTGCACTGGCCGGCGGTGTTGAAACCCCAACTGATCAAAGTTCCGTCCTTCAGCAACGCCAGGCTGTGATAGTCACCAGTGGCGATGGCCACCACGTTTGCCAACCCATCGGGAACGCCGCATTGTGCCAGGCCGTAAGTGCCCCACGAAATCACAGTGCCGTCGCGCTTCAACGCCAAGCTGTGATTACCGCCTGCTGCAATCGCCACGACATCGGCCAGCCCTTCAGGGACGGTTGCTTGCCCCCAGGTGTTTTCACCCCAGGCGACCACGGTGCCGTCCTTCTTCAGCGCCAGGCTGTGATACATGCCACCGGCAATCGCAACAACCTTTGTCAGTCCGGCAGGAACATCGCACTGGCCGGCCCCGTTTCCGCCCCAGGCGACAACCGTGCCGTTGCGCTGCAACGCGAGGCTGTGAACACCCCCGGCGGCAACCGCGACGACCTGCTTCAAATCTGCGGGGACGGCGCATTGGCCATAGTCTCCATATTCACCGGCTGTCGGTCCCCAAGCCAGCACCGTGCCATTCCACATCAACGCCAGGCTGTGGATATTGCCGGCGGCAATTTGCTTTGCCGGAAACCGGAGCAATTTTTCGGGAATTGTGGATTGACCAAAACGGTCGTCACCCCAAGTGAGCACGTCGCCATTTCTTTGTATCACCATGCTGTGGAAACTGCCCGCAGCAACCGCTGCCGACATGCCCCGCCGGGGCTTGGTAGGATCAAGGGTGACGTTGTAATTCATATCCCCCCAGGCGACGACGCCGGTGGCTGCGTGGGCGCCGGATACGGCGATTAGCAAACCGGTTGCGGAGATGAAGAGAAGACCAGACAGGTTACGGAGAGTACTTATCATTTTCATGCGGATTAACGATTCCAAGGCGATTTCACTAATTGCGACAACTAACGACATGGCAAACATCGCCGATGCGCATGGGAAAGACCATTCGGGGCATTTCTGAAAACCACCCAGGGGAAACACCGGGGCACTCGCCACCATCGAATTCAGGGATATCTGCCTTGGGGTCCGTTCGTCCCTCGGCGACAATTGCAGGACCTACCGCTAACTTAGGCAGTCCACAGCTTTTTGTTTCCACATCGTTCTCTGTGGCGGCGATGCTGCCGATTGACAAACGGATCGGTCAAGATGCCGCATCATCCGGCGGGATTACCGGTGGCACTTCGGGGGTTGGCGAACCGGGCGACGATGCTTGCCTGTCACACAATTCGCGATGCAGTTTCATTGGTGGTGTCGAGAGACGAAACAGCCATAGCCCCATAAGCAGGAGGAAGAAGCCCAGAGCATCGAACCACAAAGGTTGCAACTCTGTGCTGCCAAACGGTTGTCCCACATTGAATCCTCGAATCTCGAACGGCAGCGATTGGTGTCCTGCCACGGTTGCGTTTACCAGCGCGTGGCCGATCATGGAAGGGGTCAGCGATTGCGTCCGCGCATACCACCAGGCAAACAACAGTCCCAGCGCTGTGGCGGACACGAACTGCCATGGATTCAAGTGAACCACGCCGAACAAGATTGAAGACAACACGAATGCCGCAGCAACGTTGAACCTCCGTAGGAATCCCCGCAGGATCAACCCGCGAAACATCACTTCCTCCGTCACTGGCGCCACGACTACCAAAAGGAAGAACGATGCCCAAACGTGCTTTGGCGAGAACGCCAGTTCGCGCATGATTCGCTCGAGGAATTCCGGCGGTGGTAAAGTGATCCGTACCAGGTTGTCCGCTTCAGACAGCAGAATGATCGCGCCTGCGCTGGCGATCATCACACCCGTTACCGCCAACATGGAGACACGACGAAAGGCAAACACCTCGATCATTGCCGGTTTGCCTATCAACCGAGCCATGATCATGACCACAGCACAAGCGGTCAGATTGACAACCCCAAGCACAGCGGGGTGTGAAGCCAGATGGGTTTTGAAGATCGCATCCAATATCCCGAACGGCATCATCAGACCCATTTGCAGCGCGACGAACGAGCCGCAGAGCAGGACCGCGTGCCAGAAGCCGGGATAGTCGTTTTTTGGGTTCGTCATTGTTGGCGTGATTTCTATCATCTGAACCAACGGCAAACGCCACATCAAGTTTGTTTGCAGGCTGTCGGAAAGTTATTTGTGCCCTCCAACTCTAACACCAATATAAGACTACGATGCAACCGGAGACTTTTGATAACGGAAACATCGGATGAATCATTTGATGCAAAAGAGATAGAAATCGCCTATAAGCGATCCAATGAAATTGCTAACTTACTCTATGGAACTCTCAAAACACACCGTTCTGGTTGCCGTTTGCCTGCTTGTTATGCTTTGCTTTTCTGTAGCCTATTCGCAAGAGACCGAACTTTCCGCTAGTCGCAACCGCGCGGAGGTCTTGGTCTATTTCGGCACGTACACCGGAGGAAAAAGCAAGGGCATTTATGTTTCGCGTTTCGACCCCGCTACCGGCACATTGGCCGCTCCCAAACTGGCGGTCGAGACCACGAATCCAAGCTTTCTGGCGATTCACCCGCAACGTCGATTGCTTTTCGCCGTGGGTGAGATGGAAGCCTTCCAAGGCAAAGGCGCCGGCGCCGTTAGCGCTTTTGCCATCGATGCCGACACGGGCGAACTGACGTTGCTAAACCAACAACCGTCGGGCGGAGCCGGGCCGTGTCACCTCGTCGTGGACAAGGCCGGGAAGAATGTTCTCGTAGCCAACTACGGCGGCGGCAGCGTGGCCGTGCTTCCCATCGGTGCCGATGGCAGATTGCGAGAGGCCACCGCCGTCATTCAGCACACCGGATCAAGCGTCAATCCGCAACGCCAGAAAGAGCCGCATGCACACTCAATCAATCTCGATGCCACCAACCGGTTTGCGTTTGCGGCTGACCTTGGACTCGACCGAGTATTGGTTTACAAATTTGCGGCGAACAAGGGAACGCTTGTTCCCAACAACCCGCCATTTGCCACCGTGAATCCCGGCGCTGGGCCGCGTCATTTCGCCATCCACCCCAACCAGCGCTTCGCCTATGTAATCAATGAAATGGAGTGCACTGTGACCGCATTCAAGTACAACGCATGGGGTGGCAAACTGAGCAGGATGCAGACTATTTCAACCCTCCCTGATGGTGTGTCGGTGCAACCGGAGTACAGCACCGCCGAAGTGCAAGTGCATCCCTCCGGGAAATTTCTATATGGCTCAAATCGTGGCCACGACAGCATCGCCGTCTTTGCCATCGACGCAAAAAGCGGCCAGCTCACTTTGATCGAGAACCAGCCGACGCAAGGCAAAACCCCTCGTAATTTCGGCATCAACCCGAGCGGCAGTTACCTGTTGGCCGCCAATCAGAATTCCGACAGCGTCATCGTGTTTCGCATCGATTCCAAAACCGGCCGGTTGACGCCGACGGGACAAAGTATCGAAGTGGGCGCGCCAGTTTGTGTGAAGTTTCTGGTGCTCAAATAAGCAAGCGCCAATCAACCAGCAGTGATCGTCACCTGATGGAACAAAGGCGTGACTGGCTTCACGCCGTCGCAATCACCGTTAGGAGCCGATTGGTTTTTCTTGCGCTGGAGCCGCGTAATTGGAAAAGGCCAGGTTTCCTTGGCCAATTATCCCCGCTTACGGAGAACTGGTGATTTTGGACCAGTCTAGTCGTTGAACGGCGGCAAAAACTGCAAACGCCCTTTCGTTTTGAATCAACACGGCGCGCACGACGCTCGAGTCGTCAGCACGGCCCAGGTTGAGAATGGAATCCGGAATGATGCCGACCTTCTTGTGGGCATAGATCAGTGCAAAAACCGCCTCGGCAATCGCAAAGTAAGGTAAATCCTTGTAAACTCCTTCCGCGCTGTCCTCTACCGCGTCGGCCAGAAACTCGAGCTGATCCACGAGGTGCGGGAACAGTGGCGCATGGATCTGAGTGAATTCCAGTTTCCATTGCGGCAGCACTCGAAGTATTTTTTCGACGATCGACGGCGTAATGGCCGCAGCCCCATGATTTACGAATTCGACGATGTCTGACATGGGCGACACTCTATCGAAGTCACCAGCAGATGCAAAACACAAAAACCGGGGCTAAAAGGCAACGCCAAGCGATTATGGGCGGTTGGCAACCGGATCACCCAACGCGAAGAGTTGCCACAGTTTCTGGCGTAGAGTTCTCCTTCCTCGACGACTCGACTGCAGGTTGTTCCTCAGAAAACGGTTTTGATACTCTTCCTCCAATGAGTAGCGCGTCAAGGGCGAATCAAGCCCGACGTTCGAGCGATTTACGTCCCGCGTCAAGCAACTCAAGAATCTTATCAACGTCGTAAACGCAGCCGCCCCACGTGCCGCCGCCGGCTTGTTGCAGCGCCGCCCACAGCCGGGTGTCGTCCGGCACATCAGGGTCGACCGACAATTCCTCATTTGGCTTCCGCTTCATCAAGATTTCTGCGCCCTCTTCTGGCGCGAAGCAACGGCCATTTTCGCCAATGAAGTCGATGCTCCCCTCCAATCGCCGACAATTCACCACGATTCGGATCAAATCGCCCTCGCGCAGTTTGCCAATTGGACCGCCAGCCAGAGCTTCCGGCCCAAGGTGGCCAATGCACACACCGGTTGAAACGCCGGAGAACCGGGCATCGGTGATCAATGCGACCTCTTTTCCAAACGGTAAATGTTTCAGTGCAGAGGTGACTTGATAAGTCTCTTCCATCCCGCTCCCCATGGGGCCGCGACCAATCAACACCATTACGTCCCCGGCTTTGATCCGGTTTTGCTTGATGGCGGCGATCGCGTCCTTTTCCCTAAAGAAAACCCGCGCTGGCCCTTCCTTGCGGCAAACGCCATCGGCATCCATGAGCGACGGATCAATCGCCGTGCTCTTGATGATCGAACCTTCCGGCGCGAGGTTGCCGCGCGGAAATGTCACTGTGCTGGTGAGACCACGAGCGCGTGCTTTTTCCGGCGGCAGAATCACGTCATCAGGATCGACACCATCCTGCTTGCGCAATATTTCACGAAACCGGTTGCGTCGCACAGAAGCTTCCCACCAATCCAAAACTTCATCCAAAGTTTTGCCGGCGACCGTTGTGACGGTTGTGTCGAGGAGTCCAAGCCGCCGCAAGTAAAGCATGACTTCGGGCACACCACCTGCGAGGAAAACACGCACAGTCGGATGGTGCATCGGTCCGTTTGGCAGCACATCGACGATGCGCGGGGTTTGACGGTTGACGGCAATCCAATCATCTACAGTCGGACGAGGTAACCCGGCGGAATGGGCTACGGCTGGCAAATGCAGAACCAAATTGGTCGAACCGCCGAAGGCGGCATGGACGACCATCGCATTGCGAATGCTGGCCGGCGTGAGAATGTCACGCATTGTTCGGTTCTGAGCTTCCAGTTGATGGAGGGCCTGGGCAGACCGCGCCGCCATGTCGAGCCAGACGGCTTGACCGGACGGAGCGAGAGCAGAATGCGGCAACGACATGCCGAGTGCTTCGCCAACGACCTGTGCGGTGGCGGCGGTGCCGAGAAACTGGCAACCGCCGCCGGGCGTCGCACAGGCGCGGCACGCCAGGTCAGCCGCTTCCTGCAAGGAAACCAACCCGTGCGCGAAACGAGCGCCAAGAGTTTGCACCGTTCCCGCATCCTCACCCTGCTCCGGCGGCAGTGTGACGCCGCCGGGAACGAGGACGCAGGGCAAATCGTGCATCGCTGCCAGCGCCATCATCATCGCGGGGAGACCTTTGTCGCATGTTGCCACACCAATGACGCCGACGCGTCGTGGGAGCGAGCGAATGAGCCGACGAAAGATCAAAGCGGCGTCGTTCCGATAAGGCAGACTATCGAACATTCCGACTGTGCCTTGCGTGCGGCCGTCGCAAGGATCGGAACAATATGCGGCAAATGGAATGGTGCCGAGTGTGCGCAGTTCCCTCGCGGCCTCCTGAACCAACAAGCCAATCTCCCAATGACCTGTGTGATAACCAAGGGCGACCGGCTGACCATCGGGCGCGCGAATGCCGCCTTGCGTGCTAAGAATCAAGAACTGTTTACGCCCCGCTTCATTAGGATTCCAACCCATCCCGGCGTTCTGCGTCAGGCCAAAAAGATCGCCGCTCGGTCTTTCGATCAGCATCTCCTTGGTAAGCAGCAGTTGGCCGATCGGGCCTGAGGCGCGAGTCTTTATCTGATAAATATCCTCCGAAGCGGAAGGCAAAATTGCGTCATGCTGGGTCATAGCTGGTCACAAAATTGCCACAAGTTGGAGACGTGCACACGTAGAAAGCAGCGACGTATTTATGCGTGTTGCAACCCCGTCGCAGTCAACTGCCACGTTGGCTTGTCCGGTGGCTAGAGTCGCCAAGGGTGGGAACGTCGCCGATACGCCTCACGAAGCAGGTGACACCTGGCCGGGGTCGTGATAGGGTTTCTTGCAACCGTGTGGACCGACTTTGATGAAACGCAACAGGCGCGCTCGTACGACGGGCAGCCGTGGACTGATGGAGATGCGGCCCCGCCGTCTTCTCCCGCCACGCAGATATATCCCAGTATTGCGTCGCTAACGGAGCCAGCTGTCTTTCAAGCTGTGCCCGGCGCCTCAACTCCAGCGTCGCCCCAGTGGGAACATACCTGGTCGGTTCCTTCGACAATTTCTCGAAACCCCGACGAAGCGCGCGCTTGCATTCGTCTGCCGGAATTCAGCGATTCGGTGCTGGAGAAAGCACGAGCCATCTCCGAACAGCTTCCTTTGGCGGAGGCGGAATTCCGGAAGTTGCGCGAGAAGGAGCGGCGACCGGAGAGAAGTGAGCTGCCTCACTTTGAAAGAGTTTTCCAGATTGCCGCCGAACTTGCGGGCATTCAAAAGGTTCAGGACGCTGCCGATTACGATGAACTCCTGGTCCTCACGGCTTGGCATTGTGTTCGGCCGCAGTCCGAAGATTTTCTTGGCTCTTATCCCAAATCGCTGCTCTGCCCTCTGTCGCATGCGGCACCGCCAACCGCACTCGAATCGCTTTCCCCCGCGAAGCGGATGATTTTTGACCGGCGTGCGCCGATTTACCTCCGTTATCTGCTCTGCGAAAAATTCAGCTTCCGCACTTGCGCTGATATTGAAAGCGCGGATTTGCGTCACCTGCTCAGAAGCACCGGGTTTCGTCTCATTCGCTCCAGCGCGGTCCCGGAAATTGCTTTTCCCGGCATCACGCGCGGAGAAGACCCGCCGGTGCGACCTTGGAAACTGACGCTCCGGCAGGAACTCAGCGACGAACGCGCTGCGGAGTTGCTGATCCACGCGGCGCTCTGGCAGATCAAGTATGAGCTGCGGCTCGTAACCATCGAGCGCCACCAGCCTCGCTGGAATATTGGCGCCTTCGAGCGCACGGACTGGGAGGACGCATTTCTTTCGCTGGGTGTCCGGGTTTCGCCCTCGCTCATGCGGGAGAGCGGGTTGTTGGATTGGCGGGCCGTGCTGGCACGGTGTCTCGAACAGATTGGCACCGGCAATCTTCCGCCGGAAGTCTTGGGAAAAGTTTCCGCTTTGCCGCAGCGGGTCTGTCACGACAGCGGACAAGCCATCTGGGAAGTGCTCGACCGCGTGGCCCTGACGGTCCTAGAACAAGTACGCGCATCTGAGCCGCAATTGTTTACGAAGCCTGGCGAATTGAACTACGAAACCGCCCGCAGCTTCCGGCGGTGGGCCCGGCTTTTTGACGATGTTTCTCCGCAGATTTTGTCCCGCTTTGGCGTGTCGGTTTTCACCGCCCTTCGTCGCGTTGCTCCGCAGTATTTTGGCTGGGGTTCTGTGCAGCTCAAACCTTGGGAACTCGAGCAGGAATACGGAAAATGGAAAGGCCCGAGGGGACGGGCGCTGCTCAAGAGCGCTTACGCTTTTGCGCTCTACGAAACCGGCCTGGGCACAATTGAGAGGTCGGAAGACCAGGTTGTCTGGCAGTGCACGCTGGAGCAATTCTCCGAATGGTCGGCTCTGAGAATTGAGCAAGGGATTACCGCGTATGATTTCCTTTACGGCCTTGCCAGCCAGCACGGGTTGACCCCTTTGCTAAGTCGGGAGGTTACCCACACCGCCGCTATATCGTTGCTGGCAGGAATGAATGTACATGAGAACCTGCCGCGGATCGAAGGGTGTTGGGACTTGTGCCTGCGCACCGCGCTCGAACGCCACGGCGGCAAGCTGGAAGTGCGGTTGGTGCTTCCGGATTTGGTGCCGCTGCCGTTGCGCCTGCGCAAAGCTGCGCTGACTCCACTTGGGTATTGCTATTTGCATAAAGAGTTGCGTTTGGTTCGCGACTTTGACCTGCGAATGGCGCACGAAAGTCATCGTCGGCTCGAAGAACTGCCGGGTTGGTGGGAAGACGAACGCATCCTCGGGACGCCGCTCCTGCAACGCATCAACAATCCGACGGACCCGGCCCGCGTCGTACTCGGTCGGTTACACGCGGAGACCTGGCTGGAAGTACCGGTCCAAAGAATCCGATTCCGCGTCCTCCATCTGCTGCTGTCCGAACGCGCCACAAATCGAACGACGCGGCGCGGCGCGGGGCTTTCATCGGAAGAAATGCGTGTTCTGCTCCGGCTTACCTTCGAGGCTACG
Organism: uncultured Verrucomicrobiota bacterium; assembly: GCA_964651015.1. Lineage (GTDB taxonomy): Bacteria > Verrucomicrobiota > Verrucomicrobiia > Limisphaerales > PALSA-1396 > CAZYYS01. The sequence continues at coordinate 26,213 of CAZYYS010000011.1, read as the reverse complement.
TTGGAGCACACGAACATCGCGCAGGTATCCTTGCCCGCCATTCGACGCGGCTTTGAGCGTATCCTCGCCCGGGATGATACTCGAGAGATGCTGGATTCGCTCCTGTCGCACATCGGCACCGCTTATGAGACCGAAATCTGGGGACAGGTGCGCAAGTTCATCGTGCTCGACGCGATTAATGATGTGCTCGCGCTCACC
>CAZYYS010000011.1:0-25915 GCA_964651015.1 uncultured Verrucomicrobiota bacterium | reverse complement strand
CGGGAGAGTTGCATCAGACCCGCCAGACCGAAGAACAGGCCCGCCAGCGTGTAAATGATCACCTTGTGCAATTGCACGCGGATGCCGCACAGACGCGCCGTGGCTTCGCTGGAGCCAATCGCAAAAATGTAGCGCCCGAAAACTGTCCGCCGCATCACGATCGACACAATGACGGCCAGGCTGATGGCAATCCATACGCCCGGCGGCAATGGAAACAACTCCGTTGGCTCCAAGCGCGCCATGATGTCGTTGATCGGCGTGCCCGGCGGATTGTTGACTGTTTGATTGCCAGCGAGCCATTTGGCCGTTCCACGCACAATGCCCATCGTGCCGAGCGTCACAATGAACGGCATCATGCGAAAGCCGGAAATGACCGCTCCGTTAACCAGCCCGATGAACCCGCCCGCGAGAACCGTGAGCAGAATTGTGCTGGCCGCTGAATAGCCCTTCACAAGCAACGTCGCTCCCAACACACTCGTCAACGCCACGACTGATCCCACGCTCAAATCAATTCCACCACTGACAATGATCATCGTCATGCCCAGCGCGCCGATGGCGACGATCACAGTCTGGATCAAGATGATTTTGAAATTGGCCCCGGTGAAAAGATACGGCCGCACCTCCGAACTGAGCGAAAAAAGCCCCAGCACCAGCAACAGGCCGAAGAATGGCCCGACGGCGTTCATCAACGCGACCAGATTGAAGCGTTTTTGTTGAGAGTTGTTGCTCATGTTTGAATCAATTATCCGCCATGTCCGCCTGGCCGATGGCAGCGGCAATGATGCTGTGTTCCGTCCATTCAGTCACGGGGCGAATCGCCGACAACACGCCGCGGCACATCACGCCGAGGGTGTCGCACACACCCAACAACTCCGGCAGATAAGAACTCACGAAGATAACTGCTTTGCCTTGCGACGCCAGTTCCCCCATCAGTTTGTAGATTTGCGCCTTGCTGCCGACATCGATGCCGCGCGTTGGTTCGTCCAGCAAAAGAATTTTTGCATCGTGATGCAGCAATCGTCCGATGGCGATCTTCTGCTGATTGCCGCCGGACAATTCGCCCACCGTTTGTGCCGGGCTTCGGGCGCGAACGTCCAGCCGCTGCATCCACTCGCCGGCCACTCGCCGCTGCGCACGGCCATTGATGAAGCCCATTTGCGAAACCGGTTCGTAGCGCGTGGTCGTGAGATTGTCCGCCAGACTGCGGTTGAGCATCAAGCCTTCCTCTTTGCGGTTCTCGCTCAACAAACCCATGCCTTCGGCGAGTCGTTGAGCGGGTGTGCGATGGGTTTGTTCCCTTGATTGCACGACGACCGCTCCGCTCTTGACCCGGTCCAACCCGAAACAAGTGCGCACCGTTTCTGTGCGTCCCGCGCCGACCAGTCCAGCGATCCCAAGAATTTCGCCTTCGCGCAAAGTCAGGCTCACTGAGCGCGGTTTGGTCTGGCCGGCGAGAGCGCGAAATTCCAGAACCGGTTTGCCAAGGGTGTGCGGCGTGCGTGGATAGATGTCGCTGATTTCCCGGCCCACCATGAGTCGTATGATGTGATTCAAGTCAGCAGCGCCCATTTCGCCTGTCCCCACGCTTTCTCCGTCACGCAACACAGTGTAACGATTGCAAACGCGTTTACACTCCTCCAAAAAATGACTGATATAAATGACACTCACGCCGCGTTGGCGCAACCGGTCGATGACCGCGAACAGGTTCTCTGTGTCCACCTGCGTAAGACTGCTGGTCGGCTCGTCCATGATGAGCACCTTCGGCTCGCCGATGAGCGCGCGCGCAATTTCGACGACCTGCTGTTCGGCAATTGTCCGGCTGTTTACTGGCGCACTTAACGGAATATTCTCGTGATGAAGTTCAGCCAGCGCTGCGCGCGCGAGTTCGCGACGGCGGAGACGGTTCAGCCAGCCGAACGTGGTTGGCTCTTCGCCCAGCAGGATATTTTCTTCCACACTCAGGTGCGGCGCAAGCGTCAGTTCCTGGTAGATCATTGCGATGCCGCCGCGACGCGCGTGCAGTGGATCGGCAGGAACAAAGGGCCGGCCATCGAGTTCGATTTCCCCGGCGTCGGGCACGTACGCACCGCTGAGAATTTTCATAAGTGTGCTTTTGCCCGCGCCGTTCTCGCCGATGAGCGCGTGAACTTCGCCGGGCGCGACTTCGAACGAAACATTTTTGAGGGCGCGGGTGGCGCCAAAACTCTTCTGCACCTGCCTCATCCGCAGCCGTGGAGTGGTCATCTTCCCTTGGAACTACAAATTCTGCCCGGTGAATGAAAGCTTGAAGTTTCGGAGAGACAGAAATCGATTTGTGCATACGCCACCATGATCGCCCACCAGTCGCCAGTTCGGCTGGCAGGTGGTGAGGGCACACGATAATGAATTTTGCCCCTCCGCGCTGCCGCAGCAATTTCCAGATCGGAGTTGTATGCTTTGCACTCACCCGGGAAGAATGCATAGTAACGCTAATTGGGGTCTGAACTTATTTCGCCAAGCCGCCCGGCATGAACTTCAAGAGAAAATTTGCGTTTGTTGGAATAGTCCTCCCTGCTTTTCTCGCCTGTGTAGTTGCGTTACTCTTGCGGGCACGAGCACCGGGCTTTGATGATAGTGACTTAAAGTTAGTTCAATCAAATATCGCCGACGAAGAAAACGCGTTCTTGTATTTGGCTCAAGCCGCAACAAATCTTTACTGGCCAAAAGGCCAGGAGAAGGAGATTGGCAGAATAGCGGAGGAGGAGAATTGGGATACGACTTTCGAATCAGAGCTGCTCTCAAAAAACCAAGCTTTGTTGGCTTTGCTCGGTAAGGCTGTGAACTGCCCCGGATTCGAAGTCCCTTCACTCAAGGGTTCCGCTGAGGAATATCCCTATCTCACAGACTGGAGGCACGTCAGTCGTTTGGCTTCGATTCAGGCAGCCCGTTTGTTGAGGCAGGGGAAACCAAATGAGGCCTTCGAGTTGGCCATGCGCATTATTCGTTTGGGTCACATGATGGAAGATTCGCACGGTCAGGTCCTCCATTATTTGGTGGGTTCAGCAGTCAAGGCTGAAGGGCTGAAACAGCTCCGGCAAATGACCAAAACCGCAGCATTGCCATCTGAACAACTCATTTCGTACGTTCAGAGACTCAATGCTTACAGGGCAAACCAAACCGGTTTGACTAACGCGTTCAAAGCGGAATATGGGGTGAGCGTGAAATGGATCGAGGATATGAGATCAGGAAGGTCATTGGGAACAAATTCAATATCCTCACAATTGGCTATTTCAGCGGGGATGAAACCGGTCCTCAGTCTCAGCAAAACAAAAGCGCTGCTTGCGCGATCAACCCGGATTTGTCTGAAAAGCATCCCGCAATCATTCAACAAAATGTCGCTACAAGAATTGTCACCGCCATCAACAAATCCTTCGGTTTTGAGGATGATCTTGAAAGGCAATGCTGTTGGAGAAATCTTGATTGGTATGACTCTCCCAATGTGGGAACGCTCTCTATCTCGAAAATGTCAGGAAAATGTTACGGTGTCAGCCACTCAACTGATCTTGGCATTGAAGGCTTATCATTCCGACCATGGAACGTTGCCAGAATCCTTGGCCCAACTTACGCCTCATTACATTGCTTCCGTCCCGGTTGATGATTTTGATGGGAAACTGCTTCGATATTCAAAGGAGAAAAAACTCGTCTGGTCGGTGGAAAAGGATTTGGTTGATTCCGGCGGACAATCCGACCAGAACAAGCAAAAACAGGATTTGCCTTTTCGCATCGAATTCTGATCCCCGAGGGTTTTTCTCGACCGCTTGTGCAGCCGCCACATGACTTTGCCAAAGGACTCGCAATCTCGGCGTTGCGGGCCTAGGCTTTCCGGCGCCCGACAGGGCAGGCAAGCATGAGCACTATCAGCATTGGTTTGATCGTTTTTGCGTGCGTCTTCGGCGGCGCTGTCTTGGGCATACTCCTGCAAGCCAGGTTGCCTCAACACCACCTCAGCACCGAAACCAAGGATGTCGTAAAGCTGGCCATGGGATTGGTCGCAACGATGGCAGCACTCGTTCTTGGCTTGCTCGTGGCCTCAGCCAAGGGGGCGTACGATACGCAGAAGAACGAGGTGATCGAGATGGCGGCCAAGATTACTTTTCTGGATCGCGTGCTGGCCAACTATGGGCCGGGGTCGGCTGAAATTCGGGCGCTGTTGCGCCAGAATGTTGAGCGCATGGTCCAACGACTCTGGCCGGACGACAAGCCTCGGAACATCCAGCGGGAGCCCCTCGCTTCCGGCGGTGAATTGCTGTATGACTCCATCCAGAAGCTCTCACCCGAAACCGAAAAGCAGCAAGCGGTGAAGACCCAGGCCTTGCATTCCACCATCGAGATCGGCCAGTTGCACAGTCTGCTTTTCCACCAGGCGGGCAGTTCGATTTCCACACCGTTGCTGGCCATAGTCGTTTCCTGGCTGGCGATCATTTTTCTCAGCTTTGGCCTGTTCGCGCCCAGGCATGGTACCGCAATCACCGCATTGATGGTGGCGGCGCTGTCTGTGTCGGCGGCGATTTTTCTGACTCTCGAACTGGACCGGCCCTTTGGCGGGCTGATTGAGATTTCAAGAAAGCCAATGGAAAGCGCACTGGAGCACATCGGGCGTTGACGTGTAAGCGCCCGCTCGTTATCAATGCGGAAAGGCAATTGGCAACCTTGAAAACGATGCAACAAGAACTTCGGACGGCATTCATGGCGTTGTTACCCGTTGCGATGATGGTATTTGCTTCCTGCTCCTCGCCACCCGAGGGTCCCGGAAAAGTAGTAACGTATGAGGAAATCGCGGGAGGAGCGGGTTTCGGCGGTGAATCCGTCGTGAATTCGATCACGACGAATGCCACCGTGGTTGCCGTCGATGCCACCCAGCGGAATATTGTGCTCAAGTATGCCGACGGTTCGCGGGTCACCTACAAAGCGGGTCCGGAGATTGTCGATTTCAACCAATTCAAGGTCGGAAGCCGCGTGATCACCATGGTGACTGAGAATTTTTCGGTGTCCATAGTGGGAACAGGCGCGTTGCCTGACTCGAAGAAGGGCGACACCTTCGGGGCGACAAACGATTTGGTATTGGGCATCAAACCTGTCGAAACTGTCGGGTTCACGGGCAAGGTTCTGGCTCTTGATTACGTGCAGCGGCAGGCAACACTTCAGTTATCGGATGGCCAGACAAAAACGGTGAAAGTTCGTGAAGCCGTCAATCTCGGGGATTTTAACGTGGGCGACAACGTGTCTGTGCTAATCACCAAGGCGATGACAATTGTTCCCGAGAAACCTTGAAACCTTCGAGCTAGCCCGCAGTCCGATTCCCTTCACCCGCTCCATTGAGAATCCAGAAAAAGTGCAAGTGGAGGGAAAGCGATTCAGGCGCATCGGCGCGACAGATTTAAGAGATTCTTTTATTTCTCCGCCTGTTTCGCATTCGAATCCAAAGTACTCGCGTGCCTGAGATCAGGCTGAGATCAAATCCCGATGATTGTCGCGGGAGCACTTTTCGACCGCGCTACACTGTGCGCCCGCCGAGCGGGCTTCCTACCTTGACGAGGCGTGCGCGGGAAGACCACGCACCTCCTGCCGGTCGCCAAATACTACGGCAACGTGCGGTTGCGTACCGCGCTGCTGGAACTGGCCTGGCGGCTGGCCGTGTGGCAACGAGACTGCGCGCTGGTCAAGAAGTAGGGGCACCTGTTCGGCAATCCCAAGGCGACGAAAGCCGCGAAGAAGCAGACCATCGTGGCCATGGCCCGGCAGTTGGCGGTGGGCCTGTGGCGTGGGCGCACGGGGCGCGGGTTAGCCCAGTACCCCAATGGCACCGAGTGCGCTGCTGCATTCGCAGCTTCACATTTTTCCGGGCTGATCACCATGAGCATTGGTCGTTCGCCATCCAGTTTCAAGGAGTCGAGATGGGACATTTCTAAAGAGTTCCGAATTACAATAATAGTTACTTTACGGCTGCGGGCCGGTGGGCTAGGCTGGCGTAGAACCATGAACAACGCAGGAACAGCCTTCACCGGCCGTGCCACTCACGCGGAATTCCCTTCCACCCATTGGTCCAAAGTCTTGAATGCCGGTCACGGCGCACTCCCCGGCAGTCCGGCCGCTTTGGAGGACCTCTGCCTCGCTTACTGGCCGCCGCTGTATTCCTACCTGCGACGGCAGGGCCATTCGCCGCATGACGCGGAGGATCTGGTGCAAGGATTCTTGGCGCGCGTGCTGGCACGAGACGATCTGGCGGACGTGGGACCGGAGAAGGGGCGCTTCCGCACCTTCCTGCTCAAGTCACTGCGGAATTTTGTGATCAAACAAGCGCTGCGCGACAAGGCGCTCAAACGTGGCGGTGGGCAAATTCCCATCTCCATCAACGCGGAGGAAGCCGAGCGGCTTTGCGGTCCCGACATGACGGCCAGTTCGCCCGAGGCTGCTTTTGACCGGCGTTTTGCCCAAGCCGTCGTCACGCGCGCGTTCGCCGCGTTGCGTGAGGAATATCGTGCGCGCGACAAGGGAATGCTTTTCGAGACGTTGTCGCCCTATCTCGACGGCGCGGGGGCTAATGATTACGAAGCCTGCGCGGCGAAACTCGGCATGGCCTCGGGCGCGGTGGCGGTGGCGGTGCATCGGATGCGCGGACGATTGCGCGAGTTGTTGCGCGCCGAGGTCCGGCAGCTTTGCAGTTCCGCCGCCGAGGAAGAACAGGAGTTAAAGCATCTTCTGGAAGTCTGGTAGCGTTAGTGGCGCCAGGCATTCTGCCTGACGTAGAGCGCAGCTTCTGGCCGCGCGTGAAAAGCGGTGGGTGTGTCTGTGAGGCTGACGATAACTTCGTATCGTTCTGTGTTCCTGGCGCAGTAGCCGCCGGGTTGTGAAGCCCGGCTCAACAGCAGGCAAGGCTGCCCGCCGCTGCGGTGCGTAATCGAATTTGTCGTTTCCGGCTTATTCAATCATGGTCACCACTACAGCATCGAGTGTGAAAGTTTGCTGCCACTGCGGCGAGCCGCTGGGGGGCGTCGAACTTTCCGGCAATTGCCCGCGTTGCCTGGCCACGCTGCTCTTGTCGCCGGAGACGCCCGCCCCTGTCGAATCTTCGCCCATGCCGGTCCTCCGCCGCCTGGGTGATTATGAACTCTTGGAAGAAGTCGCGCGCGGCGGCATGGGTGTCGTCTTTCGCGCCCGTCAGGTGACCCTGAACCGGACCGTGGCGGTCAAGGTGCTCCGCGACGCCTGGCTGGCGACGCCGGTTCAGGTCAAACGCTTTCGAGCGGAGGCAGCCAATGCGGCGAAGTTGAAACACCCGAACATCGTGGCCGTGCATGAGGTCGGGGAACAGGGCGGCCAGCATTACTTCGCGATGGATTTGGTCACGGGGTCGAATCTGGCCGAGCGCACACGCGAAGGGCCGTTGCCGCCACGGCAGGCTGCGGAGTTGGTCGCGAAGGTGGCGGAGGCCGTGCAACACGCGCATCAAGCCGGCGTGCTGCATCGCGATCTCAAGCCCTCCAACGTCTTGCTCGACGCGCAAGGCGAACCGCAGGTGACGGACTTCGGACTGGCACGACCGATGGACGACGAAAGTTCGCTCACGCTCACGGGCCAGATTTTGGGAACGCCCGGTTACATCGCGCCGGAGCAGGCGAAGGGTGGAGGTGGAGTGGGCCCGGCGGCGGATGTGTATGGGTTGGGCGCGGTGTTGTTTCATTTGCTGACGGGCCGGGCGCCGTTCATCGGCGCGAGCGCGGCGGAGACGTTGACGCAGGTGTTGCAGCAGGAGCCGTTGTCGCCGCGCTTACTGAATCCGGCGGTGCCGGTGGACCTGGCGGCGGTCTGTTTGAAGTGCCTGCGCAAAGGGCCGCGCGAGCGTTACACAAGCGCCGGTGAACTTGCTCAAGACTTGAAGCGATTTCTCGACGGGCAGACTACTCATGCCAGACCAGCGGGAGCGATGGAGCGGGCGGTGCGTTGGTGTCGGCGCAAACCGGCGCTGGCTGGGACACTCGCAAGTGCGCTGTTACTGCTGATTGTGGTGGCGGTGGGCGCGCCGATTGCCGCGTACCGCATCAACCACGAACGCATCACCGCGCGCCAGAGCCTATACGCGGCGGACATGCGGGTTGTGCAACAGGCGATTGAAGAAGGCGACCTTGGCCGTGCTCGCGAACTGCTCGCGTACCATGTCCCCACGGCGGGAGAAGCCGACTTGCGTGGCTTCGAGTGGCGCTATTTCAACCACCGCGCGTATGGCGATCAACTGGCGACACTTGTTTCCGATGCAGGAAACGTCCGTCATCTGGCGGTTTCATCGGACGGCCACTTTGTCGCGGCGGGGCGGCGCGTGTGGACGGCGTCGTCAGAGAAACTGTTACTTGATCGGAACCTGGACGAAGGAGATGTAGCTTTGGCTTTTGTGCCACCCAGCCATGTTCTGCTCATCGCTGCCAAGGACGGTTTGAAGCGCCGGGACTTGGTCACCGGAGAGGGAGGAATGATTCAGGCCGGCGAGATGAATGTGTCGGCGTTCGCCTTGTCACCTTCCGGCCGATGGCTCGCCATTGGGAGCGACGGTGGTCCAACAAAGGGTTTGAGAGTATTTGACGCTCGCGCAGGGACGTTGACCGCCTGCAACACGAACCTGTTGTTCGAACGCTTCTCTGCCGCGAAGGCGCTGGCTTTTTCGCCAGACGAGTCGGTGCTCGTGACCGCAGCCGGAGATCCAAGACCCGACGCGAGTCAACTCGAGTGCTGGGAATTGCCATCGCTGAAACCGCTGCCCTTCCCGCCGAACACTGTGCGGAATACCGCGTGCATCTGCTTCGCGCCGGATGGTCGCCGGTTTTTTACGGGTGGCTGGGACGGAGTAGTGCGCGTTTGGGACACGCCGACGCGGATGGAACTGCCAAATCGCCGATCCGTCCAACATCATCGCAGTTGGATCGCCGAAATGGCTTTCCTGCCCGGCACCCGCCAACTTGTCACGGCCGGTTCGGATCGCTGTCTCCGCCTCTGGGACACCGAACTCACCGAGCGGCCGGTGACCTTGCGCGGACACACGCAAGAAATTTTCGCTATGGCGGTCGCCACGAATGGCGTGATTTTCAGCCTTAGCGCGGACGGGGTGATCAACCAATGGTCCGCTCGCCTGGCGCAGCAGGGCGAATCAATACCGCAAACTGACCAGGAACTCCTGCCGGTGGGGTTATCCAACGACGGACAAGTGGCGGTGACTCTGGCGGCGGGCGCGCTTGAGTTCTGGGATTTAAGCCAGCGAACATTCTCGGAGATCGTTTCACGCCGCTGGGAGGCGCAAGAGTTCAAAGACGTTCAAGTGGATCCGGATCGCACCGCAGAATCCGTTTCCATCTCACCCAATCTGAAGTGGCTGGCCCGCGTCCGCCCCAATCAGTCGGCTCAACTTTGGAATGTCAACGAACGCGCGCTGCAAGTCTTACCCACGGTTGGCGGATCGCCGAGCTTCGCTGTTTTCTCGCCAGACAACAAATACCTGGCGTTGCCGAATGCCACCGGCGCGGTTGCGATCTGGAATCTCGAGACTGGACAGCAGCTCGTAACGATTCCGTGTGGCGGGGTTCGCGAGGCGCTTGTTTCTTTCGCCCCTGCCGCAGAAATTCTGGCCGTCGGCGGCAGAACGAATGTTCAACTCTGGGACCTGCGGGCGCAGCGGTCTGCCGGCCAATTCGCCATTCAGGGCGACCGCTCGATCACACTATCACCGGACGCGACGTTGCTGGCGACGGGCGGTTCCGATCAGAAGGTGCGGCTCTACGCTTGCCAAACGGGGAAGATGATTTCGCCACCGCTGCTCGGCCACCTTTCCGGTGTGGAGCGAGTTGCTTTTGCTCCCGATGGACGAACCCTAGTGAGCGCCAGCCGGCAATGGGTGAAATTTTGGAACCTGGCCACGCGGCGGGAAGTCGCTTCCTACCAGCAGCCGGCGCGAGTTCTTCTTACGACCTTCTCCGCCGATGGCAGCACACTGCTGACCTCAGACGGCACCAGCCGTTTCATCCAAATCTGGCGCACTCGCACTCCTCAGGACGAAATGCCGAAGCACCCTTGAAGTTTCTCCTGAGCCCTACCAGTTCGGTTGTAATGTCCGCCCCAATTACCGGCTTATTATGGAGACAGACACCCGAGTTGGTGCGGTCGAGGGGCCGATGTTGATGATTACGTGCCCTTTCAAACCAAAAACAACCAAAAATAAACTATGAAGACATTGATTGAAATTCGGTCGAGGTTGGTTTTTGCCAGCCTGGTTTTGGGACTAGCTGCTACAAGTTCTGCCATTGCCACCGACCTTTACGTGCCGACGGGCTATCCGACCATCCAAGCGGCGGTCAACGCAGCGCAGACCAACGATACCATCCACATCGCACCCGGCGTTTACACGAATCAGGTGCTGATCACCAACAATGTACTGACTTTGATCGGGCAGCCGGGGGCGATCCTTCGCGCCACCACGAACATGTCCGCACCTCCAAATACCGCCAATTTTCCAATATTATCTATCCGGCGTTCACAGGTCACCGTGCGGGGATTGACTTTCGAGGGCGAGCGCTTGGCCGAACGCTTCGTCGGTCCCGGTCATTTGCTGGGGATATACTTTCAACAAAGCGGCGGCAATGTGGAGAACTGCGCGTTCTTCGGTTTTCGTGAGAGCACACCGGGGGCTCAACGCGCCTATGCCATTTTTGTTTACGACTTCGAAGACAACGTCCCCGAGGCTACCGTGCGCGTGGTCGGAAGCACGTTTGCAGACAACTACGAGGGCATTGTTCTCATCGGTTCATCCACCCGTCAAAGCATCAATGCCACGCTCGAGAACAACACGATCGCCGGGCCGGGACCGCTGCATACCAGCGATGGTACGTCCGGCATCTTCATTAGAGAGGGCGTCGGTGGACGCATCGCCGGCAACACCATCAGCGGGTACTCATTCGTCGGACCCGCTGATTTTCCAATCTCGTTCGGTATTCTGGCGGCCAACGAAGCGAATTGGCCTCCCGAATTTGGAATTCTTCAGCACCTCGAAATCGAAGGAAACACCCTACGGGATAACCAGGTCCACATTGCTTTGACCAAAGGCGATTACTGTGTGGTCAGAAACAACCGCTTCCAGGGGACCGCCCCCGGGATTCTTCCGCTGGGATTGGCTGTCAGCGGAACGAACGTGACGATTGCCAACAACCAATTCAAAGATATGCCGGAAGGAATTCGACTGTGGGGTAACGACCCAGACTACGGAACCCTTCTGGGCATCGCCGTCAATGCGCAGGTCACGAGCAATCGTTTTTGCAACGTGACCAACCCTATCAATGTTGAGACCCTCGCTAGCGCCACGCAGGCGGGCACGTTGCTCGGCTCTTGCCCGACCAACGCCCTGACCATCGCGCCAGCCGTGCTGCTTTCCTGGCCGGGCGACGAAGACGGTTGGAGCGTGGAATCCGCCCCCGGCGTCGGTGGTCCCTGGAGCCCCCTCAGCGCCACGCCTTTTCTGCAAGGAGGCCAGCACAATGTGGCCGTGCCGACCGACGCCGAACGCGGGCTTTTCCGCCTGAAACAATAAGCCTTCTGCGCTCCTCCGGGAGACGTTCCGACGTGGTTCGAAGAACTGCGGCATTAAGTGAACCGCAGAGTGAGAAAAACCGACAATCAAAACGCCGAAAGCACTAAATTCGAGATTACCAGTCATCGAAGCCTTCCTGCTCCTTACTTTCCGCCTTTCATGGCACCCTGCGCAGTGCTACAAGGTTGATCCATGCCGCTTGAGGAAAAGCGAAGTGCGCCGGCCGCGACTGTCCAGTGCTTTGTTACCACCCATTGGAGCGTGGTGTTGGCGGCGGGGCAACGAGATTCGCCCCAAGCCGCTGCCGCCTTGGAAAACCTCTGTCGGAGCTATTGGTATCCTCTGTATGCCTACGTGCGGCGACGCGGGTTTGGACCTGAAGATGCGCAGGATCTGACTCAGGAGTTTTTTGCACAGTTGCTGCGGAAGAATTACCCAGCCCGCGCGAACCCAGCCAAGGGGAAGTTCCGCACCTTTCTGCTTCACGCCTTGAATCAGTTCCTGCTCGATCGGCATGAACAAGCCTCCACAATCAAACGCGGCGGCGGGCAAGTGTTTCTCTCGCTTGACGAAGAGCAACCCGAGGTGCGCTACCGGCTGGAGATCCCGGACGAACTCACGCCGGAGAAACTCTTCGAACGCCGGTGGGCTCAAAGCGTCCTGGACCAGGCGCTGGATCGACTCCGGAGTGAATTCGTGTCCAGTGGCAAGGAGAAGGACTACGAAGTCTTACAAAGTTTCGAGCCCGGCGAGCAAGGCTCGCTCACTTATGCGGAGGCTGCGGTTCGGCTGGGCGTGAGTGAGAGCGCGGTCAAATCCATGATACATCGGCTGCGCTTGCGCCATCGGGAATTGGTCCGGGAAGTCATTGCCAACACCGTGGCGACCGTGGCGGAGATAGAGGAGGAACTGAAATACCTAATCGCGGTTCTCCGAGGCTGAAGGTGCTAAACATGCAACTTCGTCCCGCATTTCCCGGAGTAAGATGAGAGGCGACCAGCCCGAGCCTCCTGCGCGCTTCGCAGTGCGCCGCTGGATTCTTAAGAGCCAATCGCGGCGCTTTCACGGGCCGCGCCGACAAAGTCGGTAAGACATCAATGAATGCGTCCAGCCAATCCGAAGGCTGCCGTTGCCGCACGTGCGGCGCGCGCCTGGAGACCAGCCACGCGGGGGAGGTTTGCCCGGCGTGCGCACTGGAGAACGCCTTGGGAGTCCCGGCTGCCCCTGTCGAGGAGTCGCCAGCGACGATACCCGACGCTGCAACTGAAATCGCCACGGCCTCACCGCACTTGGGCCGGTTCGGCGATTACGAACTGCTGGAGGAAATCGCCCGTGGCGGCATGGGCGTCGTCTATAAGGCGCATCAAGTGAGCCTCGACCGCCTCGTCGCGGTGAAAATGCTCTTGTTCAGCCCGCTGGCCAGCCCAGAGCACGTGCAGCGGTTCCGCACCGAGGCGACCGCCGCCGGGAGTCTGCACCATCCGAACATCGTGAGCATCCACGAAGTCGGCATTCTCCAGAACCAGCACTACTTGGTGATGGATTTCGTCAACGGTCCGCCGCTCTCACGCCTCGTCACCGATCAGCCCTTGGCTCCCCAGCGTGCGGCGGGCTACGTCAAAACCATCGCGGAGGCGATCCATTACGCGCACGAGCGCGGCGTCCTTCATCGCGACCTCAAACCTTCGAACGTGCTGATTGACGCCAACGATCAGCTCAAGGTCACTGACTTCGGGCTGGCCAAACGGCTGGACCGGGAGACCGAGTTGACGCTGAGCGGACAGGTGCTGGGCTCGCCGGGCTACATGGCGCCCGAGCAAGCCGCAGCACAGCGCGGGTTGGTCGGGAAACGCAGCGATGTCTATTCGCTGGGCGCAATCCTCTACCACCTGATCACGGGTCGTGCTCCGTTCATGGCGGCCACGGTGGCAGAAACCTTGCAGCAAGTGCAAAACGCTGAACCGGTTTCGCCCACCATTCTGAATCCGCACATTCCGCACGATCTGAAGACGATTTGCCTGAAGTGCCTGGAGAAAGACCCGGCCCGCCGTTACCAGAGTGCGTGCGAATTGGCTCAAGACCTGGGGCGCTGGCTCCGCAAGGAACCGATTGAGGCGCGGCCAATCAGCCAGACGGAGAAGGCGTGGCGCTGGTGCCGACGCAGGCCTTTGGTGGCGTCTTTGACGGCCTCGACGGTGCTCGCCATTCTGCTGGGATTCGCCGGCGTATTGTGGCAATGGCGGCGGGCGAACGTCAACGCTCACGCAGAAGCCCAACAACGCCAACGCGCCGAGGCTAGTTTCCAAAATGCCCGCGAGGTGATTGACCGGATGTTCATCCAAGTGGCCGACGAACTGGAAGGGCTGCCGCGCACGGAGCAAATCCGCCGCAAGTTATTGGAGGATGCGCTGCAGTACTATCAAGGCTTCTTGAAAGAGAAGGGCGAGGACCCCTCCGTGAAAGAGGGCGCGGCGGTGGCTTATGCGCGCCTGGGCACCATTTACGCAAGGCTCGGCCGGTTCGGCGAATCCCTGGCACCGCTCCGACAAGGAATCGCGCTCTTGGAAGATCTGGGCACCCGTCATCCCCTCACCGTTCCCGACCGTGTGGAATTGGCTTGGGCGCACGCCACGCTCGCTTCGGCGCGATTCTGGTTTTATCCAGACAATGACGAAATCCTGGCACACTCGCGAAGACGGTTGGCGCTTTGGGAGGAACTTCGGCGTGAATTTCCCACGGTGCCGAACTATCTGCGCATGGTCGCTTTTTCTGAGACGGGTCTCGGCAACGCGCTCAGGGACGCCAACCGACCAGAGGAGGCCATTGAACACTTCCGGCGCGCACTTCAGCTCTGCGAGGACGATTACGCTCAACCAAGCGATGCAGCCGAGCACCAGAAATTGACCGCCCACGTTCATCACTGGTGGGGAGCAATGTTGGAGCACACGGGCCACCGGGATGAGGCTGAACGAGAGTACCGCGTCGCAATGGCCCGGCGGGAACAACTGCAGGCAGCGCAGCCAAACGATGCCTGGCTCAAATACGAACTGGCGCACATCAAAATTTATCTGGCCGAGCTGCTGATGAAACGCGGACGGCTGAAAGAAGCGGAGGAGTTGTTGCGGGCGGAGGTTGCGCTTCATGCGCAGCTATTGCAGGATTTTCCTGGGACAAGTGAATACCGCCGGCACGCAAGCTGGGGACTGCAAGCCTTAGGCCGGGTACTGGCGGCGCAGGGCCGCTGGGGAGAAGCGGAAGTGGCTCAGCGACGCAGCTTGGAAGAACGGGAGAAGCTCGTCGTCGACTTTCCAAACGTGCCCGCCCACCTCGATGCGCTGGCTGATCATTGCTACAAGCTCGGATTGTTACTGGCAGCTACCGGCCGATCTGACCAGGCGAACAAAGCTTTCCGAAAGTCCCAGGGCCAGTGGGAACAACTCGTAGCGCCGTCCGCAAAGACGCGCACCTGCGAGCGGAATCTCGCGCGGATGCTGGCGACTTGCCCAACCGCCGAGTTCCGCAATCCACAGCGCGCGGTGATCCTCGCCAAGCAATCCATGTTGCATGAAGGCGTTAAGGCCGAGCACTGGAGTCTGCTCGGCATTGCGCAATACCGCGCAGGGGACCTGTCGGCGGCCATCGAATCGCTACACAAGTCCATGGAACTGGACAACGGCGGCGACGCGATGCAGTGGCTCTTTCTCGCCATGAGCCACTGGAAGCAAGAGCACCCCCAGCAGGCCCGGGAATGGTACGACAAGGCGGCGGCGTGGCTCGAGAAGGTTCACCCGGCGGATGAAGCGTATGGCCGGTTCCGCGCTGAGGCCGCCAGTCTGCTTGAAATCAAAACGACGGACCGCGAACGCGGCGACAACACCACTCTCACGGACTCGCCGTAGCTTTCTCTGGCAGTTTCCTTCGCAGACGAATTCCGTTACTGCGCACGGGCCTTTCCAGGGAAAGGAATGGATGCCCCTCGCCCGAACGAAACTTCCACAAGATTGAGGCTCCTTTGATTCCCAGAATTGAACAGAGGAATGGGGACCAAGGATTTCTTCCAAAAAGCCCCATTCCTTTGTCCCGGTTCCTGTGTTCCCAACTCCCCGACTTTTGAAAGTGTCGCTCGATTGGTTCGAAGATTCGATGTAATCGCCCGGACGATTTGCGGCTTAATTGGATGATGCCATTGCCAGCATGAAAACCAGTAAGTCTGTCAGAGGCAATGAGTGATCAAAAGAAACAGACCAAGAACGGATTCAAGTTTATGAAAACTCAACTCAATCTTCTGGCGGTCGGGATATTCCTCACCGCCGCCGTTGCCGCGTTGGGCCAGTCCACGGTCCAATTCACCGCGACGAACTACGCAGTGGCCGAAAGCGCCGGCACCGTCGCTCTTTCCATCCAGCGGTTGAATGACCTCGGCTCGGCCGTGGCTGTGGATTACGCGACCGTGGACGGGACCGCGACCAGTGGCGTAAAGTACACGGCCGCATCCGGCACGCTGGCTTTCGGCGCCGGCGAAACCAACCAGACCATCCTGCTGACGATCTTGAACAACGGTTTCGTCGAGGGGGCCAAGGCTTTCCAAGTCATCTTGAGCAACCCCACTAACGCGATCCTCGGCACGCCAACGAACACCACCGTGTCCATCGCGGATAACGACGTGGGCATGCAGTTCATTTTCGACGCCTACTCCGTGGCCGAAGCTACGGATGCGGTGCTGCTCGGCGTGGTGCGGGGCGACGACGGCGTTCTCCCCGTGACGGTGGACTTTGCCACCAGCAATCTGTCGGCGACCAGCGGACTCGATTACACCAGCACGAACAATACGCTTTCGTTCGCGCCGACGGAGCGGTTGAAGCTCATCGCCGTTCCAATCCTCAACGACGGCGTGAAAGAGGCGAACAAAACGTTCCGCGTCACCCTGAGCAATTCCGTCGGCGCCACGTTGGGCAACCAGAAGACGGCCACGGTCACGATTGTGGACAATGACCTGGGCTTCCAATTCGAGACGAACCGGTACGACGTGGCCGAGGATGCCGGCGTGGCGATGATCGGCGTCCGGCGGGGAACCGACGCCACGAACGCGAGCGTGGCCGTGGTTGTTACGACCGTCAACGGTACGGCGCTCAATGGAGCGGATTACACCGGCCTGACCAACACGCTCACCTTTGCGCCGGGCGAACGGCTCAAGCTCGTCACGGTCCCCATCCTCAACGATGGGATCAAGGAAGCCATCAAGAATTTTCGGCTGACGTTGAGCAATCCCACCGGCGGCGCTGTGCTTGGGTCTCCGACCACTACGTTCGTTTATGTGCAGGACAACGATCCCGGGGTGGGCTTTGAATTCACCAGCTACACGAATGCCTGGGGCCAGGCGTCCGACTTCGCGGTGACCGTGCTGCGCGGCAACGATGGCGCGTTGGGGACCTTCACGGTGGATTACGCCACCAGCGACCTGACGGCCAAGGCCGGAACGGATTACCAGACGAATTCCGGAACCCTGGTTTTCCAAGAGAACGAAACCGTCAAGCGCATCACGATCCCTCTGCTCCGAGCCCGTGCGGCGGAGGGGACCAAAAGTTTCCGCGTGACCTTAAGCAATCCGACCGGCGGCGCCACGTTGGGCGTCTCGTCCACCACCGTGAATATCGTCGGTGCCTATTTCACGTTGTCGCCACCATTCGAGACCGCCCTCACCATCCAGCGCGATGAGGGACGCAATCTCCTCACTTGGTCCGGCGGCGGGCAACTCCAAAAGGCGGACTACGCGACTGGACCCTGGCAAACGCTCACCAACGCCAGGAGTCCTTGCAGCGTCCAGTCTCCAATCCCGACGACGTTTTACCGGGTCACGCGTCCCCGGCCGGTGAAACTCTACGTCCCCTCAACCTACAACGGCCAATCGCCCACCGCCCTGGTGGTCTTTTTGCACGGCTACGGAGGCGAGGAGGAGTACTATGTGAAGTTCCAGCCTTTGGCGGAGAACCGGGGATTTTTTTACTGCTACCCCGAGGGCATTCCCGACGTCTTTGGCAACCCAGCTTGGAACGCCTATTTCGAGAATGTCGCCGACACTTCCGCTTTTGGATTTCCCAACGTTGATGATGTCGCCTTTCTGCGGGACCTCATTCAACAGGTTGGCCTGCACTTCGCCGTGGATCAGAAGCGCGTCTATCTGGCCGGCCATTCGAATGGTGGAGGCATGGCCTACCGGATGGCCTGTGAGTCCGCCAACCTCATCGCGGGCATCGCCAGTCTCGCCGGACCGAGAGCCTTGGACTACGGGCACTGCCAGCCGTCCGAGCCGGTGAACATTCTCCACATCCACGGCACCGCCGATGAGGACTACGCCTATTGGGGTGGTGCCTTTGCGCACCCGCCATTTCCGTGGAATACGCTCGCGTTCCCCGGAATCGTCAGAAACCTCCAAATCTGGGCTGGCTACAACGCCGCCAGCAACCCCGTTACGGACCCAGGCCCATCGCTGGATCTCGATCTGGACATCGCCGGCCTGGACAGCGTGATCACCCGCTACACGACCTTCCCGCCCGGCGGCGCAGTTGAACTGTGGACCATCAATGGGGGTCACCATAGCCCGACGTTCTACAACGGCGCCACGGCTTCGGAGTTCTCACCCCGGGTCATTGATTGGCTACTCGCCCATCCGAAGCCATGAACCTCCCGCTGGATGCCATGCACCCGGAAACGGACTACCTGAACACCTGGCAAGCGTGGCGCTGTCTGATCAATTCGCCTCAATGGCACTCCCGGTTTCGACCAGAGACGCCACACCCTTCACGCAGTCTGGACACAGCATCGCCGTGCCGACCGACGCCGAGCGTCGGTTCTTCCGCCTGCGTTAGGCACAACATCCAACCGTGAGAACGTCGACGCAGCTACCGGCCAAAACCCACGTGCTTCGCCCCGTCGGTTACCCAACTGCTCGCCAGATGAGTGGGGCCAAAATCGGAGCCCCTGTTTTTAGAAGCGGAGACGTGAACGTGCTCGATCGTTGCGAAAAAAGTCCTGCGTATGGAAGTTCTGTAGAATCAGCGAAAAGGAGTGGTTGGGTAAGGCCAAGCGGGTGATTCCACCTATTCTCAATGATGCGCATTGAGTATTCTGGGAACCGGCTGAAAGAGAGATTTCTTGCGCGTATTTGCGGCGCGCTATCTGGTTTTTTGCCTTCCAGCGGATCAAAACTGTTCCGAGCCGCGGCTGGCTTCAGCCAGGTGGCCGTTGGAATCGTAGCGCAGTATGACCACCCAATTAAAGACCTCATCCGGCCATTTTCCCTTTGGAAACAACCGGTCGGGATCCGCGCTCAACGCCCGGACCAGTTGCGGTATTTCTCCGTGATGCCAGCAAATGAGAATGTTTTGGCCATGCGGTTTCGTCCGGATTTCGTCCGCCAGTAGCTGAAATTTTGTGTCCTCGAACTGGCTGTCAATGGCCAGGCCGAGCATCTTACTGGTCGGTTCGATGGTGAGGCGCGCACGCTGACTTACCTTTGAATCGGCAGCGGCGAACAGGTAATCCAGCTTCAATGGCTGCCCGTCCAATTTGAAGTTCTTGAAAAAATCAACATATGCTTGCGCCCGTGCTTGACCGGCGGCGGACAACTGATCGCCGGCGGCTGGCTTTTCGGCGTGCCGGATGATCAGAATCACCGCGTTACTAAGAGCGCTCGAGTTTTCAACTTTCGGCGACTCGGCGGAAATTGCCGTTGCAATGCCCACCGCCAATAATCCGCAGAGAACCAGAGTTAACTTCATGTGTTCACGATAAGCCGCCAAACGCCGGGGCTCAAGAAAATGCTGCTGTGGACCGGCCATCACACCGGGAAACAATAAAGTTGCCCGACCGGATGAGCATTGGCAGACTGAAAACGTAAGGCGTAGAAATGAGAGCGGGCAACCGGCTCGCAATGGTTGTCAATTGTTTCGCCTATGAAATCACTCAACTCCAAAACAGAATCACAAAAGCCGGACGGCATTCTTCAAATGGCCCGCCTCCGTGTGGAAATTGCCGAAAACCGCTGGGAAGAAACCAGAGAGCAGGCCCGTGTAGCCAAGCGCCAACGCAAAGAGGCGAAGGTCATTGCTCGTCGGGCCAAGAAGGAGGCCAAACAGGCCAAGGGGGAATTGGCCGATGCCCGGAGTTTTTTGGCTGAAGCTGAGGCCAAACTAGCCACACCTCCCGTGCCCGTAACAAAAGCCCGCAAAGCTCAGCCTTTGATACCCCCTTCATCACCAGCGTCCGACACTGCGGCGCAGGTCACACCTGCGCTTGACCCCGAAAATGCGTCTTCAAGTGCTTCCGCCCAAGCCGCCTCGGTCGCCGAGAAACCCGCTGAGGCAACACCGCACGGCATTCTCGGAAACTGGCGCTAGCTTTGCAGTCAGTGTTCCGTTCCCTGTTGAACGATACCGAATGAACTGCGCGCTCTTGGAATCATAAGCGAGTTTCCCTAAACTTGGTTGGTATTGCATCCCATGTCACTTGCTGAGAAACAAACCTCGAAGCAGCAAGCCTGTGACCGCACCAATGGCGCAATGACGCTTACGCTGGCAGTCGGGGCGCTCCTTGATATCGCCACATCGACATCGCTACGCTTGACGGATCCCGAACCATCGCTTGCCGTCGTCATTTTTAACCTGGCGGACGGTTATACAAGCCCGATTGCGCTCATTACTTTTTTTATGGCGGGAGTTTTTTGGCTGAACCGATCCGCCGGAGGTTTCAAAATCTTCTTCGATACCACGCTGTGGCTTTCAATGATCGCGCTGCTCGACAATTTGGTGGGGCTGATCTTATGCCTGTTCGACAAACAAGATAACCCAAGCTTTCTTCTGGCCTCCGCATGCCTGGTGTACTTTGAAAACATCGCTGTGTTCACAGTGTTTTACTGGCGTTTTGATCACGCCCATCAAAATCGAATCGCGGCGGGCGAGCAGATTCACCCGGGCATTGTGTTCCCGCATGGCAGTTTGCCGTTCAAGACGCTTGTTGGATGGCGACCGAAATATCTGGACTACTTGTTTTTGTCCTTCAACACGGCCAGCACCTTTGGGCCAACGCTTCCCATCCCGCTGCGAGGTTCAATCCAACTGGGCATGATGTTGCAAGTTACCATCGCCATGGGTGTTCTGGTGATGCTCGCCGCGAGAGCCGTTGGTCTGATTGGTTAGCGAATCAAAGAATTTGGCGAACTCCGGGAGTGCCGAGAGGTGTAGCTCACCTTCGTCCTGCCGGATCGCTCGGTGCCGCCCACCGCTCTAGTTTCCGCGGATATCCGCTGTAAACCATGCCTCTGCTTCAAGCCTGTTCAAGCCTCCAGCCTTTTTTCTGCCGCGCCGTTCGAGCGGCACGTCAAAAAAGACTTGCCGCCCCGCCTTAAATGCGGATTCTCTGGACCTGATGAAACCAGCGATAATAGGTTCGTTACCAAACCCGGCAGCTGATAAATGTATCCTTTCCGTAACGTCCGGAAAATCCTCGCGGTTGTTCATTCATAGTCTCATCGTGGCCCTGACTGTCTCCTGGCTGGGCATCTCCGCAGTTTTCGCCGAAAACAGCGCGGTGCTTACAAACGTCGTCAGTTACAAGGTTTCCTCGCCCGAGAGCACAGTTTCCCCACTGGAGCGGTTTTCCAAACATGAGCCGCCCACCCAGACGCAGTCGTCCCACCTGCAGACGATCCAGAACAGTGTGCAACAGTTCTTTCACTGGCAATATCTGCTCCGGCTTTTCCTGGGTTTTGCCCTTGCGGTGGCCTACGCATGGTTCATTTCGTGGAGCCCTCGCCGCCCGGTTCGAGCCGACCCCGCCTCGGACATCGAAGAGAGCAAGACCCTTATCGTGTTGGGTATGCTGGGAGCCGTTGTGGCTGAAATCACCAAGCTGTCTCCGAACATGGCCTTCGTAATCTTCGGCATCGGCTCGTTGGTGCGCTTCCGTACCGCGTTGGATGACCCGAAACTCACTGGCAAGGCGATCATCGTGGTGGTGATCGGTCTCGCGTGCGGCATGGATCAATGGGCCTTGGGTGGGTTTGTCACCGTGGCCGCGTGGGTCCTGATCTACTGGCTCGAATCGCATGCCTCGGTGCGGCTCAAGATTCGCGTCAGCGGAAAACAGGACGTTCGGGCCGTTTACGGTGAAGTGACGGAATTCCTGCATAAAAACCGCTGTCGGGTGAAGGCGGCGAACCTCTTCGAGGGCAAGCGCAGCATGGTATTCATCGCCCAGGTCCCCGCCGAGTTGAACGCCTCGGAAATGGAGACGGTTCTGCAAACCAGACTGGCCAGGTTTGGCGATGACTGCGAGGTCAATGCCCGGGTTTACTAACGCCACCTGCCTTCGAATCGACTCGCATAAAATCGACATGGCGGTGAAGTTCTGAACGGGCCCAAATGAGTCATTGATGTCTCCTGTCCCACAGCCAAAAACTGAAGTCGCCCCGGCCCGCCCCTGGTTTCGTCGTCATCCGGTGGCGTTGTTTCTCAGCGCGCTGGCAGTCACATTTGTTGCGGCTCCGTTTGAGATCCAGTTCTGGGATGGCGATCTTTTTGAGGTAGCTCAATTGACAGTGGTGTTGTTGTCCGCCCTGCTCGCCGTGGGCGGTCGCCATAAGACGCTGGCCTGGGGTCTCGCGTTGGCATTGCCCGCGTTGGTTGGGAAATGGATAAACCACTGGTGGCCGGAACTGATCCACGATGCCCTCTTTATCGCGCCAGCCTTGCTGTTCTTCATGTATGTGGTCTTCCATCTCCTTCGCTTCATTCTCCGTGCACCAAGAATCGATTCAGAAGTTTTGTGTGCCGGGGTGGCAGGTTACTTGATGCTCGGATTGCTGTGGACTTCGGCCTACTTATTTGTATCGCGAATGTCTCCAGATTCTTTCGCTTTCACCGCCGGCCCCGCCTCCAGCCATACGATGACGGGTCTGACAGCTCTTTACTACAGCTTGATTACTCTTACTACGGTGGGCTACGGAGACATTGTGCCGATTTCAGGCGCGGCACGAATGCTTGCAGCGACGGAGGCAATGACCGGCACGCTTTACATGGCGGTGCTGGTCGCCCGATTGGTGTCACTGCATTCCTCAACCAGTCCTGCCCTCAAAAGAGACGACTCAGACGCCCATTGATTTCCTTCCAGCTCATGAGTCGATGGAAAACATCCGACAACCTACATCCAACACCGAACATCCGAGCGTGCGCAACTTGGTGAATCACTCGGTGCTGGCTGTTCGATGTTGGTTGTCCGATATTCTCAAGGTTGAAGTAACGATTGGGCAAAAACCGAGTGAAGCGGCTGACCAATTCCGCTTCGAAAAGCGTTTTCGCAAATGTTCCGGTCGTCCGAGAATATTCATGGCGGTGGCGATATTCGCTGCTTCAGTTCCAGCCCTGAGCGCGGTCGATCTGCCCCGATCCAATTCCACGCCTGAAAAAATTCTTTTGCTCGGGAACCTCGGCCGGATCGTGCAAGTGCCGACCAACGAACTGCCAAACGGCCTGCAGCCTTCCGGCGCTGACGCGCTAAAGCATCAGACGCCTAACCCCGTTCCTGGTGTCAGGGTGCCGGCTGAAATTCTCCAAAGGATGGAAGAAAGCCGGAAGGGAGCGGAGGAGTTCAAGTTTTTTCCTGCGGTCCAGCCGCAACTCATGCCCTACCTTGCCAGTATTGATGAGTACGGGAACACAGCCATCCGCCCGGGTGCGCTGGTACCGATCATTCCGCTGGATCCGGTCGTGCAACAAGCGAAATACTGGCTGTCCGAACAGGGCCTGCGCTATTCGCTCGAACAAACCGCTACTTACGTCAGTATGAGCGATGTGAAGCAAGGCGACAGCACGCTGGGCTTTTACACCTTTGACCTCAAAGCGAAGTGGGCCGTCTTCGACGCGCCCGCTGCCGGCACCGCGGGTTGGATTAGCGCACAGGTAGAAGCGAAGACCGGCCTTGGCCCTGCTGGCGATGATCAATCCGCCAAATCGAATCTCGGCACCACCACCGACCCAACCGGCATCTGGTCCAGCCACAACGGCTGGCGGATTCCCGAGCTGGCGTGGCAGCAATCCTTGGCGGACGGAGAACTGGTCGTCGTCGCGGGCGTGGTCAGTCAGCGCAATTATCTCGATGGCAATGCCGCCGCGCACACCGGTCGCGGCGAGTTTTTGAACTCGGCTTTGATTCACAGTCAGGTGCTGCCGCTGCCGGAATACAACTTCGGCCTGAACCTGCAATGGCAGCCGAAGGAAGAATGGTACGTCATGCTCGGAAGTTCAGTGGGAAATGCCCCGGCTGGTAGCGCACCGTGGACCGATTTCGATTGGGGGTACTGGTCAGTTGTCGGCGAGTTCGGATATATACCAGAGGACTTCCTGGGACTTGGCCCCGGCGTTTACCGCGTCCAAAGGTTCGTTGCGCAGACGGGCGGGCGGGTCCAGGATGGAACGGGGCTGAACATCCAACAGCATCTTGGACCGCAATCGCCTTTCGTCTGGTTTGGGCGGTTCGGCTACGGCGGTTCCAAAGTGACTCCCGATGCTTCGACCGAGGTGGGAACCGGTTTCGTGCTGGAAGCTCCGCTCAAGTATGCGGGGCTGGCGCCTCGCTTGAGCAACGATCTGCTTGGCGTAGGTTTCGTTTGGAGCCAACCTCCGGCAACCACGAAGACGGTGTACCACGAAAACGAATATGTGATGGAGACGTTTTACACCTTGCAACTCACGCCGACGATGAAACTGCAACCGGACTTTCAACTTGTTTGGGATCCGGCGTTCAGTCCAAACAGCGGGCCAGCCACGGTTTTTCAACTTCAACTCAACCTCGCCTGGTGATCGGAGAATCGACCGCCAACTGACTGCAAAATTTCTGTAAAATCTGGCGCTGTGCTGCGATTGTTCTCTCGTAACGGTGAACTCCAAGTCCATCGCCAATCCGGACGAATTGCTGCCCACGCGCCGGTCGTTGATCGAGCGCCTGCGCGACCTCGACGATCAACCAAGCTGGCGCGAGTTCTTCGACACGTACTGGAAGCTCATCTACGGCGCCGCCATCCGCGCCGGCCTGAGCGACCAGGAGGCCGAGGATGTCGTTCAGGAAACCGTCATTGGCGTGGCGCGCAAGATGCCGGAGTTCCATTACGACCCGTCCGTGTGCTCCTTCAAGGGCTGGCTCATGCACATCACGCGCTGCCGTATTGCCGATCGGTTCCGCCGCCGTCGGAAGCAGAACGTTCCCCTCACGGTGCCGGGCGGCCCGGATACGACGGCGGACACGGCGCTGAATCTGCCTGACCCAGCCGCGGACGTCCTAGAGGGAATATGGAACGAGGAATGGCAGAAAAACATTGTGGATGTGGCGATGGAACGGGTCCGACGCAGCGCCAACCCGGAGCACTTCCAGATTTTCCACCTGCACGCCATCAAAGGTCTGGGCGTGCGCGACGTCGCGAAACTCACTGGTGCAAGTCTGCCCAAGGTCTATGTCACCTATCACCGCATCGCCAACTTGGTGAAAGCCGAAGTACGCCGGTTGGAACAAACTGCTGCCCATGCCTGAAACTCCAACCCCAACTCGAAACCGTCGTAACGCCGACATTCTTGCCGGCGCGTTTACCCGTTGCGCGAATCATCCTGAATCGAGCAGTGACCGCGAACCACACGAACTACGCGAACGCAGAAGGACTTTCGGAAAACTGAACCAGTGGCGGGACTTTTGGTGCACTTGGATACAAGGCGCTATACGCGGGAGTATCCGCTTCCAAAAATACCGTGTCGCGCCACGGCTGGGGACAGACAACGTTCGTCGCCGTCTGCTTCGCAGCCTCAACGCTCATTCGGTGCTGACGGCGACGGAAACCGGAATGGCATGAGACGATTTCCAAATTTCGTAGCAGCCGAGGTAACGAGGCTCAATCTTCCATCCTACGGCTTAAATGTTGGAGCCTCGTTACCTCGACTGCTACCAACGAAACGGAGCGCCAATCTCCGATCCGGCTCGCCGACAAGAATGTCGGCGCTACAACCATGAGCACGCCGCGCGATCGCATTGAAGCCAAGCTCGGCCTGACCGGGCCGCCGTTGCAATCGGTGCGGGACAGCCCGCCCACGATTCCCGATCACGAACTCATCCGCCGGATCGGCCAGGGCGCTTACGGCGAAGTTTGGCTCGCGCGCAACGCCCTCGGCACCTGGCGCGCGGTGAAAATCGTTTATCGCGACAACTTCAAAGACGCCCGCCCCTACGAACGCGAGTTCGCCGGCATCCGCCGCTTCGAACCGCTCTCCCGCAGCA
>CAZYYS010000010.1:37162-39949 GCA_964651015.1 uncultured Verrucomicrobiota bacterium | reverse complement strand
ATCCAGCGCCGGCCCCAGCGTTCGCCGTAGTGCGGCGAGGCGAGCAGGCCATCGACGAGCTGCTCATACGCGTCCGCCGAAGTGTCATTGACGAACGCATCTGCTTCCTCCGGTGTCGGAGGCAATCCGATCAGGTCAAGGTAAACTCGCCGCGCCAGTGTGTAGCGATCCGCAGGTGCCGACGGCATCAACCCCTCCTTCTCCAACCGCGCGAGAACAAAGTGATCGATTGCGTTAAGCGGCCAAGAAGAATGCTTCGCAGTTGGCAAAGTCTTCTGCATCGGCGGAACAAAAGCCCAGTGTTGTTTGTATTCGGCGCCAGCGGCAACCCATCGCTTTAGCGTGTCCTTTTCACCGGCGGTCAATTGGGTCTTTGTGCTGGGAGGTGGCATCAGATCATCCTCGTCGGTGGAGAAGATGCGTTTCACCAGCTCGCTTTCGGCAGGCTTGCCGGGAACGAGCGCAATTGCGCCGGACTTGGCGGGCTGGAGCGCGGCATCCCGCACATCGAGACGCAACTTGGCTTTTCTCGCCGCGTCATCGGGGCCGTGGCACTTGAAACAATTCCGCGACAGAATTGGCCGCACCTCCCGCGTGAAATCAGGAGCGGTCGAGCCTGCGGCATTCAGTTGTAAACAAGTCACGCTTCCAACGATAACGCCAAGCAAACAAATACGCTGACCGCTCATGACCTCTTTTATTTCATCGGCATACCCGGTTCCGGCTTGCCGTTGGTGGTGAGAATTTGGAAATGATGAACCCCCGCCGCCAATGGATGATCGCTGGTCCAGACGATTTTCTTTTCCGGAGTGAGTTCAACCATCGAGATGCCCTTGTTTGCCGCGTGACTGCCGACGACCGTGTTGCCGTTTGCGAGTCGCTGCGAGCCGCAGGGATCTTGAAACAATCCACGGACGTCATCGTTGATCGCCTTCCAGGCGATTTCACCCTGCGGACTCAACTCCACGACTTTGTTGCCATGGGTAAGCGAGACGAGAGTATTCCCGTTGTCCAACCGGATTGCGGTGAACGGCCAGTTCTCGGCTTTGCGACCACCAAGTTCCTCGAAGTCGGTTTTGAAAACGCGCACCACTTTCCCATCGGGAGAATATTCTTTGACTGCGAAGGCCAGCAAGTGCGGGACAAGATAGTTCCCGTTTCGTAACTGCCGCGCCATGCGGGTTTGCATGTGGGCATTATCCGTTTCTGGTTGCAGCGGAATGTCCAGGACAACATTTCCTTTCGGATCAACTTCCATCAGTCTTGGCCGGCCACCCAATTCCGTAACGAGCGTGTTGCCGTTGTAAAGACGTTGGGTGGTACCAATTTCTTTATTCTCTTTACTCCGCTTGTAAGAGAAGACGACCTGTTTGTCGCGCGTCACTTCCTCCACCCGATCACTATAGGCAATCAGAACGTTGCCATTCGGCAGAACGAATCCGTCTCGTGATGCACCACTATACTCCCAAGCCGCCTTGCCGTCCTCGCCGATGATGGCGGTTTTGCCGCCCAGCACCAAGTA
This sequence comes from uncultured Verrucomicrobiota bacterium, assembly GCA_964651015.1. GTDB lineage: Bacteria > Verrucomicrobiota > Verrucomicrobiia > Limisphaerales > PALSA-1396 > CAZYYS01. The sequence continues at coordinate 38,427 of CAZYYS010000010.1, read as the reverse complement.
GGAATGCCGGATGGTTGAAGCCGGCGGATCGTCTGCGGAATGCAGCCAACAAGTGCCGCAAGCAAGAGCAATGAGGACAAAGACGAACCGGCCGAACTTTGTTTGCATGTCGCTATGTTAACTGAAGAACAACCTCCGCGAAAGTGATTTTCTGGAGACTGTGCAGCCTTGAGCGCACGGCCTCCGCCAGTGCGGCCGATCACCCGTCTGGAGCGAATTAGTTTTCAGGAAGAGACACAAAATTCACAGAAACGGTGAGAGATGGAACACGGGAAAGTGCAGTCATTGCTGTCCGATTGTGGAACTGTTCATGTTGCCTCATACATCCTTGCAATACTGCTCTACGCCGCCGCGACCCCAACCCGCCAGAAAGCCATCAGCGCTGCGATTATTCGACGATGTAGTAACACACCACGTGCGCCGGATTTCGGGGCGTCAAGAATAACAGATCGCAGCCATCTTGAATGAGTGGGCTGCTAGCGACAGACGTTATCCGTTAGGTACCTCGCGGCTTGATTGCGGGACCGCCGGCACCACCACCAACGGCTGGATTCAACCAAGGCGTCCAGCGCCAGTACCACTGCGACGGCTTCATGCCTTCAGCATGCCCATCGATGAAACCAACTGCGCTCCGGCCTCCGTGCCGGATACTCGGCCCGCCCCAATTGGGTTCATCGGAGGTAACGGCGCCGGCGCCGAAACCGCCGACATCATCCAAGCACCAGACCTCGGTTTTTTCTGCCGAACTGGCCGTCACACATTTGTTCGGATCGGGCGTATCCAAGGCACGAACCCCTGAATCGGTGATGTAAATCGTCCCGGAGGGGCGCAGCACCGCCGAGTCGTAGATGGGTAGCACGAACCAACCGCCAGCGGCGAAATCACAGCCTCCGATCTGGAAGTTAGCCCCGTAGCCGGAAACCATTTTGGTCGGGTCATAGACATAAGTGTACTTAACGTTGGGCTTCCGTTGCTTCGTCGGGCATTGGAAGGCGTTTGTGTTCGGCACATAGGGCCGGATGTATGAGTACCAACCGGTCCCCACGCCGCCGGTGGTCGAAACATCGCGAAATGTTAACGGGTATTTCTGCTGGCTGTCAGCCGCGTACATGGTGGCACCTAGGGACATCTGGCGAACATTGCTAAGGCAATTGATTGCGCGGGCTTTCTCCTTTGCCCTTCCCAGCGCGGGCAGCAGTAGGCTGGCAAGTATGGCGATGATGGCAATGACGACCAGGAGTTCGATCAGCGTGAAGCCGGTCGCC
>CAZYYS010000010.1:12389-37127 GCA_964651015.1 uncultured Verrucomicrobiota bacterium | reverse complement strand
TGGGCCGAAGCTTAGATTTCGGTTTCATAGATCAGCAAACGAATTTCTTGAGATTGAACCCTTCAATATTCGGTTATCGTTTCGTCAAGGCTGGGTCAAGCTCCTTTTTAGCCGCCGGGCCAAGCGAGCCGTGGTTCTTTCTGCCTGCCTTACACAGGGCAAAAAACGGCCGAGAGTTCGGAGACAAAACTGAATCGTTTGAGCGCAGAAACCAAGCGAGCTAACGAGATTGGCCGGTGGGAAGTCCGGCTGCGGGCCGCGCCAGACTTTGAGAGCGCGGCCCGCAGTCCGCCTCCCACCTCGCGTCGGTGAAAAATCTGTAGGGCAGTTCTAAGAAATCTTGAGGAGCAACATAGATGAAGCCACGCGTGCCCGCGAGAGAATCACGACGTGGGGACACCGACTCGAATGATGGCGCTTTGGTAAAGCCATCGACTTTCCATCAAATCGATCTCACCGAGCCGGCCAGTTTGTGTGGGTGGACCAATAAAGCGCTTTCAGTTTGTCCACTATGACACTTCGCCCGGAGCCGTCCACAAAAGTCAGGTTTATGGACCGGTTGTGACGATTCAGGCTGAAGTTGCCGATGCCGCCGCCGCCGCCCTTGATCCGGTCCTGCGGGATTTTGTCCGACGGCGAAGGCCACGAGTCCATCCACATGGAGTCGCCAATGAGCGGTACGTCGCTTGCGTTACGCAGGCCATCCATGGTTCCAAAATAATAGCCGCCCACCTGAGACTCCGACGGTTTGTCAGAATAAACCCATGAATTCAGGGCAAACGCACCGTAGGAACCGGCACTGGCGCCGAAGTAGCTTGATAGTGGTCCCCAATACGCGTTGGCGGTGCCGTAGTAATCCAATCCATTCGCCGTGTAGCCCCGCCGGTTTGCCGCGGGACAGACGCGCAACGCGGCGTTGGTGGTCTGCCGCGAGCCGGCGTAGAGGATCAGCCGGTCAATCCACAGCCCTTGATCTGCGTCGTAATTGACGCTCCGACCCCGATGGTCGTTTACATACATTTGGTTCGCCAGGTTGAATTGGCGCAGGTTGTTGAGGCAGCCGATGCCATGCGCCTTCTGTTTTGCCTTTGCGAGAGCGGGCAAGAGCAGGCCCGCAAGGATTGCGATGATAGCGATCACCACGAGCAACTCGATGAGAGTGAAGCCTATGTTGCTCTTGCGCTGAGAAGCAAATTGGCGCTGAATCGGTTGATACAGCTTCTCCGTCATGATCGAGGGCAGCGTTCTGGAATTTTCTGATTATCGCTTGGTTCGGTAAAACTTCTGATCACCAGCAGTGGTTACCGAATGCGGGCTGACCGCGTTGGGCACGTCAGTCCAAGGACCCGTGATAAGATCCGCAGATTGCAAGGTGCCATCAAATGTCAGCGTCAGACCCGTAGCCGTTCGCGCAACCGAGAGATTCGGGGGCGTTTGATCCAGGTACGTTGATAAAAAGGCTCCCGGTATGGGCAGCAGGGCGATGGCCGGCGTGGTGTCGCCCACTTTCCGCCAGGCGACCTGACAAAGATCGGTGAACACATCTTCGCCCCAGAAAGCCTCAATGTAGTATCGCGTGCCCGCGACCAGGTCTAAGGGAGCGGAGGTTTCTGGAGCTCCAGTCTCCTCGAAGGCTCCACAGCAACTGCTTTCCCGGGCAATTTCAGTTGCATTCGTCGGATTGCCATCCAAGCTGAAAAACAGCCGCGATGTGGCATCGCTACGGATGAAGAACTCGTAGCTGCCCGACTCTGTGGGGGTAAGGTAGGCGCGGATTCGCCCCCCATAATTGTCCAAACTGCCGTCCGGAACTGCAATGAGCGAATTGAAAGCGGTGATGTAAGCGCGGATATCCGGGTAGTCCGGGTAACGCGGATAGTTCAGGAGCGCGTCGATGCTGCTCGAACCTGTGAGCCAAACCTCAAGCGTGGCAACTCCGGAGGTCAGAACGAAGGACCGGAATTGTTTGGCATTACCCGGAGCGGCAATGGTGTTCGGAGTGGACGCGGTATCCCTCACGTTACTCACCGTCAGTGTGTAGACGGTGTTTGGTGCTTGTGCACTGGTCGCTAACTCAACAGTGTCGATCGTCAGGAGCTTTGCCGCACTGATCGTCAATCCCGGAATGGAATAGTTTGCAGTATTGGTCGCGGTCGCGGAGGTTACCTCTTCCGAGAACCGCACCGTCACTTTCGCAAACGTATCGCTGCCGGCAACGCTGAGGATGCTCGGAGACGTCGTGTCGGTGGTCACGGTGATGGTGACTTCTGTGCTTTCCGCCACCCCACCAGGCCCCGAGACGATCGCCTTATATTTCACTCCGTTGTCTGACGGCTTCAGCGGGCCAACCGTGATTTCCTTACCCGTGGCGGCCACGGGCGCTCCGTTTCGCTGCCAGAGGAAGACGAGGGGCGAAACGTTGGCGGTGGCATCCACACTTAGAGTGACCGATTTGTTTTCGGCATTGGTGCTATTCAACGGCTGTTTCGTGATGGTGATCGGGCCTTTCGACGAAGCGATCACCGTGGCTAAAAACGCGCCGGAGATCGGTTGCAACGAGGCGGCAGGTGTTGAGTCACCAACTTTTCGGTAGGCGACCTGGCAAAGGTCAACGCTTACGTTTTCTTTCCATAACGCCTGCAAATAATATCGACTGCCGGCAACCAGATCGACCGGGGCTGAGGTTTCGGGGGCACCGGGTTCTTTAAAGGCGCCGCCGCCGGTGACGGCCTCCGCAACTTGCACCAGTTTCGCTGGACTATCGTTCGTGCTAAGGAGAAGCCGACTGGCGTCATCGCTGCGGAGGAAGAATTCATATTGCGCAGACTCCGGCGCCACGAAGTAGCCGGACATTCGTCCGCCATACGAATCCTGACAGTCGTTCGTATAAACCGCGCGCGAATTGAACGCCTGAATATACTGAACCTCGTCGGGCGCGCTGGGATACACAGGGGAAGCGAGCAGGTCGTCCACCGCAGCCCCAGCGATACCGAGGTAGGACTCAAAGGTCAGGAAGCCGGGATTGATCAAATTCGTGTAACTGACCGTGCTGTTTGCAGCGATTGTGTTCCCATAAAAATCAGTGATATTGCTGACGGACAAAGTGTATTTGGTTCCGATAGCCTGCGTGCTGGTTGCCAGTCTGACCTTGGTCGGGCTAACCCAAGTTGCTCCGGAGATCGCCAACCCTCCGCTCAAGGCGTAATTCGCCGTGTTTGTGGCCGAGTTCGCCACCACGGCTTCAGAGTAAACCACCGTCAGTCTATTCAGTTCGGTTCCAACTACGACGTCGGCGACCGTGGGCACCTGGACATCAACCGTCAAGGTCGCCTCGCGGCTGTTGACGATCTGCCCGGGGACGGAAACCACGGCTCGGTATTTGGCGCCGTTGTCCGCCACGGTAAGCGACCCGGTAGTGTACGTGGCTGATAATGCCCCGGGGATATCTGTGAAGTTGGTGGTTCCCGGGGCGGCTTTCTGCCATTTGATTGCCAATGTACTCGAACCGTCCGCCACGACCTGGAATGTTGCCGTCGTGCCAGTGGCCACAGTCGTATCCTGTGGCTGGCCAGTAATGCGCACATAGACCCCTGCGACCGGCGATTCCGGAGGCCCGGGGAATACGGGATCCGCCAAGCTGTCGAGTTGCAAAATCAGAGCGTCTACCGCACAGCCATCTTCCCGCATGTTCAAATGAATCGTGTATGTTCCTGCGGACGGAATCACGAACACAGCGGGCACATCACCGCCTCCGAAATCAATCGCCTCAGGCTTTGCAAGCCCATGCCAACCAACGGCGAAATCTCCCAGGATGTCGCGCGCATACCGGTACCACGCGGGCGAAGCAATTTCCGTGATTCGGGCATACATCGTATCCGCGGATCCAGCCCATCCACCCCAGAGCAGCCAGAGGCGATACGTCCCCGGGGTGGTGATTTGAACCTTGTACTCTGCAGTGGGGGGCACGTGAACCAAGGCCAATGTATTGTTATTGCCGCCACTATCCGGGAGCGTTTTTATGAACTTCCCGTTACGGGAGTTCCGGTAAGTACAATCCCCGGCATTTTCATCTGGCAGCACGGTCCATTGCCTGCCGTTGACGGCGGCGATCCGTGAATCGAAATGCTCGGCCTCGATGACGACTTGTCCGCCAACCTCCTGGAAAGTAAACGCATTTACGGTAAGACTGGTCGCGGCTAATAGGAGAATAACCCAGATCGAATTAAAGAAAGCTCCGAGAACTGATTTTCGAAGTGGAGTTGTTGATGGCAGTTCGGTTTTTGGTGTTGATGGTTTCATAGCGGCTGGTTTTTTGGTGTTTTCCTAACGTTTGATCTTCGGTGGCTGCTTGGTATTCAGTCGTTCTTGGTTCTAAATTTTGTTTTCCTGGTGGGTGGTCTGTAGTTGCCACCGGATATGAGCACAGCCCCACGTCTGAAGACGCCTTCAGACCATAGGGGAACATTGGTTTTTCACATCATAAACAGCAGACTCTCATTTGTCAGTTTCTTTTCATCCAACCTGAGCTTTTTGCCCGTTCGGCTTAACCTCTCCGAGCAGACTGCATTGGTTTCCACCTCATACACAGGAAAAAACCTGAAACGGTTGCAGGAAATTGGAAAAAATTTCGGGTGTATTTGAGTAATGGGTCGGAGCTGCGGCGTGACGTGGCCAGCGACCGCAACGACCGAATCTGGGAAGGAGGATTTCAGTCCTCGCCGAGTCCGGGAACCCACAGTCAACTGCGAAAGTTGTGCACGCAATCTTGTGTGGAATGGGGCGGCTTTCGATCGTACTGGCACGGTAGCGAGGTGGAGCAAACGGACTTACCGAGAGTTTGCTTGCGCCTTTTCCTCCTCCGCAATTTCCTCCCAAGACGGCGCCCGCCACGCTTGCCACGGAGGGCCGGCGAGGATCACGTCCCCGTCAGCACTCCATCTGACCGCGTCCAGGAGCGAGCCGGTGCCGCTCAAGGTCAGGAGTTCCTGCCGGGTGCCAACATCCCAAAGTTTGACGGCTTCCCGTCCGCCCGACGCCGAAACCAACCGCCGTCCATCCGCAGAGAAGGCGATGCCAAAGGCCGCGTTTAGGTGGCCGTGGAGGGACCCGATCAACTCGCGCTTGGTGGAATCAAACAACCTCACCTGACCACCGCGGGTGGACAGAGCCACCAGTCCGCCATCAGGCGAAACCGCCAGCGATGAGGCAAAATGTTTTCCGGGAATCCGCCGTGGTAACAGGCCGGGGTGGGCCAAATCGTGGAATTCGACTTCATGGTCGCTGCCCCGTGCGATGGCCGCAACCAGTACGCGCCCACCCGAGGCAAAGGTTGCATCACGGATTATTCCTTCAACGGACGCTACAATCTCGCCCGTTTCAACGCTCCAAGCGCGCAGGGAATCCATTCCCCTGGTCACAGCCGACAAATAATTTCCATCCTCACTGAAGCGAAAAGGAATCAGCCCGGAAACATTGCTCCCCAGTTCCCTTCGAGGACCGGGTGCCGCGGGGCTCGTCAGATAGAGCGACGCTGAGGAAGACTCTTCAGTCCATGCCAGGAGCTGGCGCGCGGTGTTGTAAATGAACCCGGCTGGCCGTGTGCCGGTTTCCAGCGAAACGGCTCCGTGTTGAATAAGCTCCGCTCCGCGCAACTCCCGGACGAAGATTTGGTTGGTTCCGTCCCAGTGGCAAAGAATGTTGGTGCCAAACCGGTTAAGGACATCGGTTGAGATTCCTATCTCGGGCATCGACGTCGATGAGTCGCTCTTGAGATCGACCACCTCAGCCGGCCTGCCTGGGGGCAGCAACAACAAACGTGAATGGTCCAGCGGTTTGACCTCATTGACTCGTAGATTTTCCGGCAGACGGTTATATCCATCCACCGTGCTCTTTCCATCCTCTTTCCACAACATGAGGTCTCCGTCCTTGCTCGCGCTGGCAAGAAGTTGTGCCGTCTCCGAGATCGCGAGGGCATGCACTTCGTCAGTGTGGCCGCGCAGCGCCTGGGTTTCGGTCCATGTGCTCGTATCCCAGAAGCGGATGGATTGATCGGTTGCCGAAGAGATCAAACGTCGCCCGTCTTTGGCGAACGCAAGCTTACAGACCCAACCGTTATGTCCGTCGAGCCGGACGAGGAGACGACCAGTCGCGGTGTCCCAAACGCGGATGGTGGGATCCTCGAATCCCGACCCAGAGACCAACACCCGCCCGTCCGGCGAGAGGGCCAGAGCGGTCAGCCCGAAGTCCCGTTGCAGTTCGGTTTGCCAGAGTTCCTTGCCCGTAGCGAGGTCGAGGCATTGGATGCTGTAGCGGTAGTTCAAAGCGTCGGAGCGTGCCAGATACAAGCGCTGGTTATCGGGAGATAGTCGGGCGGCTCCGTGGTGGTAGGAACCACTATAAACAGTCGCGTGGTGGCTTTCGATCTGCGAAGAGGATACATTCACCACCCAGGCTGCGTCACCGAAGTCGGGGGTTGATCCGGCGTAGATGACCACCTTTGAACCATCTTGCGAAAACGTCAATTTACGGACGAACCATTCGCCTCGATCGGGGGCTCGCCAGAGGACCGATTCCCGGCCAGAGTCGAGGTCATAAAGAGTGACAACTTTGGGTTCGGAAGTGGCCGCTAGAATATGGCGAACTGGCGAAAAGGCCACGTGTCCCTGATGCGGATACTCACGGTCCGTCAACGCTCGGATCAATCGCCGGGCCGGGACATTCCACAAGTCCACGCGTCCATCATACCAGCCCACTGCCAGGCGGTTGCCATCCGGGGAAAAGCTGACCGAAAATCCACGCGTCGGCCGATTGGTAAGCGTGACCAATGCGCTGCTGCGGCTCAGTTGCCAGAGATAACGCCACTCCCACCCGCGCAGGTCTTCCTCGCCGGGCTGTGGCCGGTGCCGATCCAGCAGTCGGCGCGCTTTGCCGACATTGTTCAACTTCAGTGCCTGTTGGGCGAGACTTATGTCCGACGCGTAGAGCAATCGCTGCGCATTCCTTTCACCTGTTTCTGACCGTTGGCGCTGCTGGCGTTCGGAAACGGCGTACTGCTCGGCCCGACGCCATTGCCAAAGGATGCCCGTCAATCCAACCGCGCTGACCAGGTGCAGCAGGACGATAAGCATGGCCAACATCGGCTTGCGGCAGCTCCAGCGCCAGAGCTTCTCCGGCAGTGTGACAGGACGGGCGTGAATGGGTTCGTGCCGCAGAAAGCGCTTCAATTCATCCGCCAATTCCTGTGCCGTTTGGTAACGGCGGAAGGTCTCCTTCTCCAGACATTTGAGCGTGATCCTCTCCAGATCTCTTGGGATCGACGGATTCAGCAGCCGCGGTGCGATCGGCTCCGCCTCGAGAACTTGCGTGACGATGTGTTCCAACGATTCCGCATGGAATGGAGCGCGGGCGGTCAGCAAATAGTAGAGTATCCCGCCGAGCGCATAAACATCGCTGTGCCGGCCCACTTTGCCACGCTTAACCCCCGCCTGTTCCGGCGGCATGAAATTCGGGGAACCGAGCACTTGACCGCTCAAAGTGAGACTGGATTCGCCATCAAGCCGTTTCGCCAGACCGAAGTCGGTAACGTGCGGCTGGTCGTCGGTGTCAATGAGCACGTTCGACGGCTTGAGGTCGCGATGCAGAATGCCGTGCTCATGCGCGTAATGAATTGCCTCGGCAATAAGCACGACGTAGCGGGCGGCTTTCGCGGGAGGCAGCGGCTGCTGGCCGACGATTTTCGCAAGGCTCTGGCCCTCCACAAAATCCATCGAGAAGTAGTGCTGCCCCTCCTCCACCCCCACGTCATGCACCGCAACGATGTTAGGGTGCTGGAGGAGGGCAGCGGCGGCGGCCTCAGTCCGGAAGCGTTGAATGAATTGCTTGCCGGCCAATGGTCCCGCCAGAATCATCTTCACTGCCACGACACGATCCAGCTTTACCTGCCGCGCGCGATAGACGACGCCCATGCCGCCCCGTGCGATTTCTTCCAGCAGTTCGTAATTGCCAAAGCGGCGGCCATTGGTGGGCGTCAATTCCGGCGGGCCTTGATCCGGGCTGGAAACGGCCTCAGCCCCATTGGGGAGAAGCGCCAGCACTCCTCGCAATTCACAACCCGGACAAACGCCTTTAGGCGCGTCGGCAGGCAAAGGCACGCCGCACTGCGCGCACAATTTGACTGGTGGCACGTCGGCCTTCATGGACTCATCATAAGCCATCACCCGTTACACAGGGAATCAGGTTCAAAAGTTGCAGCTAATTTGTAGTTACGTGGGAAGAGGGTCACAAGGATAACATGGGTGACACGGCTTATCTACCGATGTAGCTGTTTCAACTCATGCAACCAATCAGCCACTCACCACTGCGATCAAATGACGGACTTCTTCCGCAACGTCCATCGGCGTGGCGACGGTTTGCGCCACTTCCTCGCAAAGCAACTCACGGTACCGCTGCCGAAAACGATGCATGTTCGATTTCAGCGTGTTGAGCGGCATCCCCAGCCGCGCGGACACGTCGGCGTAAGGCGCGGCGTCCGACGCATCATCTTGGAGCTGGCGCAACTCATCGTAGAGCGCGGCCTTGCCTGCGGCGGTAAACTCTTCCCGCAGCCGGACGAACGCGCGATCCAATACCGCCATCGCCCACCGTCGTTCGTAAAACTTCTCGGGTGTCAGATCATCCGAGAATTCCTGGTGATATCGTTCCTCGGCCCGTTCTTCGTCCAGCGAGACAATCGCGTATTCCGCGCCACGCTTCTGCGCGTGCCCTTTGTCCCATTCATCGGCTAGGAAATACTTTAACGATGCGAGCAGGAACGACCGGAACCGGCCTTTCTCGCGCACGACTCGCGCCAACGCCTTACGCTCCAGCAGGTGCGCGAGGAAGGCTTGCGTTAAGTCCTCCGCGTCGACCGGGCTGAAACCTTGTCGCCGCACGAAACAGTACAAAGGATACCAGTACGCCCGGCAGAGGTTTTCGAGCGCCTCGTGCGCTCCAGCCACCGAGGTTTGCCCGGCTGCCAGCACGACACTCCAGTGTGTGGTGGCGAACCATTGTTGGCGCACCGGCTCGGCGGGTCCATCTTCGCTTTGGCTGGGTGGCATGTCGGTGAGTCTAACCGAAAAAGCAACTCCGGCAAAAGTTCTTTGTGTCAGCCGTGAAGCAAATTCTATTCGCATCCGTCTGCTAATTATCGTATTGTTCCGAGCGAATCACGAATGAACATCGTGCCCTTTAACACAGCTTTGGCGATTGTGATCGCGACGGCGTTTTTGCCGGAGTGGGTGGTGGCGGTGACTCCTGATGTCGAGTTTTTTGAAAAGAAAATTCGTCCCGTCCTTCTAGAGCACTGTTACGAGTGCCACAGTGCGACAAGCAAGAAACTCAAGGGTGGATTACACGCAGATAGCCGCACCGGATTGTTACAAGGAGGTGAAACCGGTCCCGCGATCACTCCCGGCAAACCCGAAGCGAGCTTGCTCATCGCTGCCGTGTCGCATCGCGACAAAGACCTGGCCATGCCGCCGAAGAAGCCGAAGCTGCCGGACGCGGTAGTCGCTGATTTCGAGCGCTGGATCCGCGACGGCGCCGTCTGGCCTGGGGAGGAAACCAAAGCTCCACCGGTGAAATCGGACGTCTTCGATCTCGCAGCACGGAAAAAACAGTTGCCTTGGATTTGGGAAACACCACGTCGCCAAAGCGTCCCATCTGTTAAAGATGCCACCTGGCCGATTAGCCCCGTGGATCGATTCATCCTCGCTCGTCTCGAAAAAGAAGGCCTGCGACCCGCCCCAGCCGCCGAGCCCGAAATCTGGCTGCGACGGGTTTGTTTCGCGCTCATTGGCCTGCCGCCGTCCCCCGAGGAGGTTAAGGCGTTTCTAAAAGACCGCTCATCCAACGCCCGAGAGTGGGTGGTTGATCACTTGCTCAACTCCCCGCAATTTGGGGAGCGCTGGGCGCGGCACTGGCTGGACCTCGTGCGTTACGCGGAATCGCGCGGGCACGAAGGCGATTACATCATCCCCAATGCTCATGAGTATCGCGACTACGTCATCCGTGCGCTGAACGCCGACGTGCCTTACGACGCGTTCGTCCGCGAACATATCGCTGGCGATTTGTTGCCCAAACCGCGGCGGCATTTGGAGCGCGGGTTCAACGAATCCATTCTGGGCACCGGCTGGGCTTTCCTTGGCGAGGAAATTCATGCGCCCGTCGATACCCGACAGGACGAAAACGATCGGATCGACAATCGAATCGATGTGATGACAAAGACGTTTCTCGGTTTGACGGTCTCCTGCGCCCGGTGCCACGACCACAAATTCGATGCAATCTCTCAGCGCGATTACTACGCGCTGGCCGGTTTTTTCATCAGCTCCGGCCAGCGACTCGCGCGCTTCGAAACCGTGGATAATGAGCGGGATGTGGCCCGCCAGTTGGGCAATTTGAAACAACGGTGGGTAACCAATCTCGCGTCGAAACTTACGGAGGCACAAGCGCCGGTACTCTCCAAGTTGAAAGACTACTTGTCAGTCGCCACCGAAGTGGTCAAAGCTGAGACGAACGCCGTTCCAAAAGCCGGCACATCGGTCCGCGCATCGGCACTTTCGCAAGGTATCAAGGAAACAGTCGGACGTCTTGCTGTTGAGCATTCCCTGGATACGAACATCCTCGGTCAATGGACGGCGGCGGTTTTGAACGCCGCCAATGATCAGAACGATCCGCTTCATCCTTTGGCATTGACGGCTTTGGCGAAGGAGAATCAGTCCGTGAAAACAAACCTTCCGTCGAACGAGATCGGTCTTCCTGACGGCGCGCGCGTGGTTGTGGACTTCGGCAAGCTCTCCCATCGCGAATGGTTTGCTGATGGGGTCGGCTTTGGGCTTCGTCCCGTCCAGCCCGGCGAATTACAGGCCGTTCCACCGCAGGGGACGAACGGACCGGGTCTGCGTATTGCGACGCGCCCCGCCGCCCGGTCGGATCCGGATTGGCGCGACCTCGATCTCAGCCCCGGCGTCGAACGCGAGCCGACGATGTTCGGGAACTGGAAGCGCGACGGCGTGATGCTGCGAACACCGAAGTTCGAACTGACAAACGGCAAGGTTTACTACCTGGTCCGGGGCAGCGGGAAAATTCTCGCGAGCGTGGACTCACAACGATTGGTCACCGGCCCCGTGCACACCGGGCAGGTGCGGGAGTGGAACTACAAGGACCACTGGCACTGGGTATCGCATGACCTTTCTGAATACCCGGGCCACCGTGTCGCCATTGAGTTTTCGCCGGGGAACGAGTTTGACACGGAGATCGCGTTGATCGTCGAATCTGAGCAGGCGCCAACCGAACCACCGTCAGCAGGCCAACGTCTCGCACGCACATTCGCCGGGCGCAACGCGAACACTGTCACCGATCTGGCGACCGCGTATCAGGAAATTTTCTCTGCCGTGTCGAGTTCATCCTGCTCGCCAGCAGCCGCGGAGCGCTCGCTTGACTTGGAGAGTTGGCTCGCCCGCCGCCCGGAGTTATTCTCCGGCAAAGAAGGCGAATGGCCGGAGCCGATGAAGCAAACCATCACCGCTTATCTCAAGGAACGAGAACCCATTGTCAGCCGCGTTCAGTGGAAGGCGCGAACAGCGCCGGCGATGATGGATGGCAACGCCATGGACGAATACCTCCTTGTGCGTGGCAAGCATCAGACCCCGAAAGGACTTGTGGCGCGCCGTTTTTTGGAAGGAATTTCCGGCCCCGATCGCATCGGCAGCGCGTACGGCAGCGGTCGAAAAGAACTGGCCGAAGCAATGACCGATCCGGCCAACCCTTTACTCGCCCGTGTGATGGTCAATCGCGTCTGGCATCATCTGTTCGGACGAGGCATCGTTGCCTCGGTGGATAATTTCGGCTGGCTCGGACAACGGCCAACGCATCCCGAACTGCTCGATGATTTGGCGGCATCCTTTATTCAGGAAGATCGTTGGTCGCTTAAACATCTGCTTCGCCGACTCGTTCTCTCACGCACTTATGCCATGTCGAGCAAGCCCGCCGACGCCATCGCCGAAGAGCGTGATCCGGAGAATCTTCTCTTGCACCGCATGAACCTGCAACGGCTTGAAGGCGAAGCGATCCGCGATGCCATGCTGACGGTTTCCGGACGACTCGACTTGCGGATGTACGGCCCCGGCGTGCCGCTGCATCCCTCGCAATTTGTCGAGGCGCGCGGCCTGCGCAATGAGCGTGGCCCCCTTGACGGCGATGGACGCCGAAGCATTTACGTGGCGGCACGGCGAAACTTCCTGCCCATGATGATGACGGCGTTTGATCTGCCGACACCCTTCACGACCGTCGGGCGGCGGAATGTTTCCAACGTGCCAGGTCAGATGCTCTTTCTCATGAACGATCCTTTCGTCCATCAACAGGCCGAAGTCTGGGCCAAGCGGCTCTTGTCCGAAATGCCGGACACCTCACCAGAAGAACGCATCCGCCATCTTTTCGTCGCCGCTTTCAGCCGTGAACCGTTACCGACCGAAATCGCCCGTTGCCGTTCCGCGCTGCGCGAAGTGGATGAAACCTCGAACCTGAAGACGACCGCCTCGCTCGATTCGTGGACGGAGGTTTGCCATGCGCTGTTTGGTGTGAAAGAATTCATGTATGTCCGCTGAACCGATTCACTGCCGAAATTGCCTGAGCCGTCGCGAAGCGCTCAAAAACTTCGCGTGCGGGTTTGCTTCAGTGGCGTTTTCGGCGCTGTTCGGGCAGAACCTCTTGCGAGCTGGCACACCCCGCCCTAATCCGCTCGTGCCACGTCCAGCCCATTTCAAGCCGCGCGCCCGCAGCGTCATCTTTCTCTACATGGATGGCGGTGTGTCACAGGTCGATAGCTTCGACTACAAACCGCTGCTGGAAAAACATCACGGCGAGGATCCGCACAAGGCCATCGGCAAATTGGAGAAGACCCAGTTTGCAAACATCGGCAAAGTGATGAAGTCGCCCTGGAAATTTTCGCAGCGCGGTCAGAGCGGACTTTGGGTCAGCGACCTCTTCCCGCATATCGCGGAGGAGATCGACCAGCTCTGCGTCATCAAGTCGATGACCTCGAAATTCCCGGAGCACACCAGCGCCAATTATTTTCTGCACACGGGCACCGGGCTGCAAGGCCGCCCGAGCATGGGTTCCTGGGCAACGTATGGTCTGGGCAGCGAAAACCAGGATGTGCCCGGTTTCGTCCTCCTCAACGGCGGGTTGATTCCCTCCGGCGGCATGGACAATTTCAACAACGGCTTCCTGCCCGCCACCTACCAGGCCTCGGTGTTTGAATCGAAAGATCCGCCCCTGGCCAACATTCGCGCGATGGAGAAATCTCCACGCGTCCAGGAACTGAAAACTTCACTGATTCGCGACCTGGATGAACAGACACTCCAGCAGGCCGGTCACCTGGACGCGTTGGAATCGGCCATCGCCAACCACGAACTGGCCGCGCGCATGCAGTTGACCGTGCCGGAACTCCTGAACCTGGACGGGGAAACCGCCGCCACGAAGAAGCTCTACGGCTTCGAATCGGATTTCGAATTTACGCGCGGCTACGCCAAGCAATGCCTTATCGCGCGGCGGCTCGTCGAGCGCGGTGTGCGTTTCGTCGAATTGACCTGCCAGAAGATCGGCGGCTATGACCGTTGGGACGCGCACAGCGACCTGACGAAGAACCATGGAGGAAACGCGCGAGCAGTGGATCAGCCGATCCGTGCCCTGCTCGTCGATCTGAAGCAACGCGGGATGTTGGATGATACGCTGGTGGTGTTCTCCGGCGAGTTTGGGCGGACGCCATTCGCGCAAGGCTCGGACGGCCGCGATCACAACGAATATGGGTTCTCCATCTGGATGGCCGGTGCGGGCGTGAAAGCCGGCACAAATTTCGGCGAGACCGACGATTGGGGCTACAAGGCCGTGGTGGACAAGCTGGAAATGCACGACCTCCACGCCACGCTGCTTTATCTATTAGGCTTGGACCACACCGAACTCACCTACCGTTTCAGCGGTCGCGATATCCGCCTGACCGATGTTTACGGGGAAGTGGTTCATCAGATCATCACTTAGTTTGGATCGCTGATTGGCCAGCGACAGTTACGCGAAGTGATGTACAAGAACGACGAGATGTACAACCTCATGCAGGTGGAACAGTTGATCGTGCCGGTGGGAGAGTGAGCGCGAAACTAGCGATTCGAGAGTCTCGGATTCCTGCGACTTGTAGTTTCCAGCTTGGGAAACATTGTCACTCATCACCGATAGACTCATTTCCGACAACGGAGTGAAGTATGGGTCATGCGAAAGCGTGACCCAATCCTCCGGTCTTTTGGTCAAAGCGTGGCGAAACATCGCCGTGGTAAAGAACTTTCCCAAGAGGCGCTCGCCGAAAAGGCTGATCTTGACCGCACGTACCTCAGCGATATTGAACGCGGGGTTCGTAATCCGGGAATTCGCAACGTCGTTCTGATTGCCAAGGCGCTCGGCATTCCGGCTTCGGATTTGTTGAAGGGGGTCAAGGGATGAGTCCGATGCGCACAATTCGCATCAAGATTTCCGACCTCTTCGAGTTTGAGGAGCAGCCAGTTCCGGCAACTCCAGACATTGCAGCGGTGACGGTTCTTGTCCTCAAGCGGTTCGGATTTTTGCCGCAGCCGGTTTTGGTTCAAATCGAGGGCGACGAGGTTGTCATCCAACACCCCGAAGAGCCGACGGCGGCTCAAGCGGAGGCGACGCGACTTGCCGAGCGAGCGGGGAAGCGCGCCGCGGAAGGCAACTACGAAAAAGCCATTGCCATTCTCAAGCGGGCGCTGGAACTGCAGCCTTCGCTTCACGGCGCGCGGCGCGATCTAGCGATGGCTTACGTGGAAGTCGGCGACATCGACAACGCGACGAATCACCTGATCGAAGTCCTCCGGCTCAATCCGCGCGATGCATGGAGTTGGGTCGTGCTGGCCAATCTTTACATTCGCGAAAAGTCGGACAAGGACACCGGCGAAAAGTTTCTGAGGAAAGCGCTGGAGATAGCGCCGAACGATGCGTGGGCGCTGAACAGTCTCGCGGCGGTGTGCCACGAGCGGGGAAAAGACGACGAAGCGATCAAGTTGTTTGAGCAAGCCATCGCAGTGAATCCGGAATTTGCCAACGCGTACTATGGCGAAGCCATTGCCTACGACTCCGAGCACAAACCGGATGCCGCACTCGAAACGCTTAATCGGATGTTCGCGAAAGCAAAGATGCAGGATGCGCGGTCGAAACCGGTTTACGACTGCGCACGACAACTCTTCGCCAAGCTGCAGGTTGATCTCGCGGACCGCAATCAGTCGGACGCGTTCAAGACCGTTCAGAACTACAAAGCCGAGATGGAAAACCTCTCCGGCTATCCCATTCGCATCCAAGATGAGAATTTTGAAAGCAAGATTGGCGCGACGATTCAGATGGCGTGGAAGCATCAACGCGACTTCCATTTGGTGAAGATTAGATCGGATTACCCCCCCCATTAGTCTGTCACCTAGAGACGCACGAACTCACTCATCTCAAGCTCGAATCGGAGGCTCGCAAGGCCGGCAGGAATCTCTTCTTTGCCACAACCGCCAAGACTCGCGACACCGCCATCCGGTCAGTTGCTGGAGATGTTCGCAAGTGGGAGAAGGCTGGCTATCCGGAGCAAAAAATCACCGAGATCACGTTGACCTTGGTCAACGGGCTTTGCGAATTCCTGTTTAACTGTCCGGTCGACATGCTGATTGAGCGGCACATCCGGGACACATTCCAAGCGCTTCGCCCCGCACAATTCCTTTCCGTCCGCAAACTGGCTCTCGAAGCCTGGCAGACAAACAGCAATCCAGAGATTCGCCGGCTGACACCGCGCAAGATTTTCTTGGCGAGCTTGGCCTTGAATGGTGCGTACGGCTTGTTCCTCGATGATTTGTTTCAGGGGGCTTCGGCCTTTGCCGCCCCATATCGGACTCTGGAAAACTTCCCGCTCTCGCAGAAGCTTTGGAAACATTGGCAGGAACGCAGCAAGGGCCTTGGGCCGGGCGACGAATATCGATTGGTGGATGAGTTCGCGGGCATGATCGGGCTGCGCGACTGGTATGAATGGCGACCTGACCCAGGTCATCATGAGGCGACTGCAGAGCCGCTCAAACAAGGCACGACCAATCCGGCGCTTCTGCAGCAGAAGCATCCCGCCGCCATCTTCTATTTCCTGGATGCGTTCAAGCGATTCGACGGAATGACTCCGGAACAGGTCCGCAATGTCGCATTTGAAATCGCGATGGTTGGCCGCAGCGGACTGGATTACGCCTCGCCAGACGAGAAATACGAACTCCGCTCACTGCCGGATCGGAAATTCTCCGGCTTGCATTTGATGTGTCTTATGTATGCGGGTTTCAAGCGCGTCGCGCCGGAGCACGACCTCGGGATGGATTTGAACGATCCATTTCTCGCCGCCTTAAACTTGCATAAACCGCAATAGGAGGAGCACGCATGAACCTGTGGACAATTCCAGCTTCAGACGAGCAATCGCTAATTAACGTCAGGCGCTCATTGAGTGCCCCCGTCGACGCATCCACGTTGGGCAAGTTTGGGCTGGCCTCGCCCTTGTTTGCATGGGGTGCGAAGCTGGGGCACAACAACACCAAGAACGTCTTGGAGCGGATGAAGGCGGGCGACATCTGCCTGTTTTACACGCTTGGAGAAAGTTCACATGAAAAGAAATATCATTGGTCTGGGAAAATTTACCAGACACTCCAGAACGGAGCACTCGCCCAAGCAATCTGGTCTGATGCTGCATTTGAACTCGTGTATCTGATGGATGAAACGTGGCCCATTTCCCTGACGATAGAAGAATGGGCAAAGATCGCCGGTTACGCCCCACGGTCACCACAGGGTTTGTCTCGTGTGAGCGATGAGATTACCGCGCGCATCCTGAAAAATTTTCCGTCGCTTCGTGATTGGGCGAAGTCTTTGTCGAGTGAAAAGGCCGCAAGCCAGCCAGTGCAACCTCCTCCACCTCCGCCACCGAAGCCGTCCGTGCCGCAGACCGCCCCCAAAATGAACCCAGTGGAATTTACGCGGTATCTGCACAAGTATGCCTTGGCCAGGGGATTCAACTTCGCGATTTCGGAAATTCGGCGTGTCTACGCTGCGGCCCGCTCAAAGCCATTTGTCATTCTCGCCGGCAATTCCGGCACAGGGAAATCCCGGCTTGTGCGCCTGTTTGCTGAAGCATGTGGCGCAAACCCTGAAAATGGCCGTTTCACAATGATTCCTGTGCGTCCGGATTGGAACGACAGTTCCGAGTTGTTAGGTTACTTCGATCTCAACGGCGATTTCATTCCTGGGAAGCTGATCCCTCCGATACTCATGGCGCACAGAGAGCCGAAGAAGCCTTTTTTTGTTTGTCTCGATGAAATGAACTTGGCGCGGGTGGAGCATTACTTCTCAGATTTTTTGAGCCTCGTGGAGTCGCGGAGGCGAAGTGGGGACGGCATCATTACCGATCCGGTCTTGCACCAGGCAGAACTGAAAAAAATGAAAACCGACGGGCTGCGAGCCGACGCGCAAGCTGCGCTCAATCACGTCCGGTCCGAAAACAAGCCCATCCCATTGCCGGCGAATCTTTTCGTCGTAGGCACGGTGAACATGGACGAAACGACTCAACCGTTCAGTCGGAAAGTTCTGGATCGCGCACACACCCTGGAGTTCAACGATATCGACCTGTTGCAGGGACTCGACGAAGAGATGACGCCGGCCGAAGTGCCGGCACTCGATCTGGATCAAACTTTTTTCGCACCAGAATTCACGTGCTTGAACGACTTGCTATCACAACATCGCGAGAGGGCGCAGCAGATTGCTGCGTTCGTCGATGAGCTTAACACCGATCTCGCTGTCGGAGGCTTTGAAGTTGGCTACCGCGTCCGAGACGAGGCGATCAGCTTTGCGGTATATGCCGATCAAGCGGGCCTGAGTGCCGAAGAGGTAAACGAGGCAATTGTGCTTCAAAAGATTTTGCCACGCATCCACGGCAGTTCCCCACGAGTTGAAAAGGTGCTGCTTGCATTGGTCAGGAGGCTCAAGGGGGATGCTGGCGTGTCTGAATATGAAGATCCGGTTTTCGTTCAGCGGCTATCCGAACTGCGGGCTGATGGTGAGACGGCCGCCGTGCTTCGGAAGATGGCGGGTATGCTCCTCAACTTTCGCGACGAGAACTTCACCTCGTTTTGGCTTGCGTGATCATGAGCGCCGAGGCGGAACTTCTTGTGGTGAAGCTGCCAGGGTTGGCCACGTTCTCGATCTCCGGACCGATCCCGCGCGAACGGCGCGCGACCACTCCAACCTTCGCGCGTACAACCCTGTCGCATACAGGTAACGCCGCCGTTGTTGAATTGAGCGTGCTTTCCGAGTCCACCAGTGCGGGGCGCACGGCGACAACCATACCCTTCCTGTTTGAGCAGACCGGATATTTGTTCAACTTGGCGTTGCACACTGATCAGCGATCCGACCCGCGGCTTCTGTTGCGAGGACAAGATTTGCTTGCCGGCCGCCGTCGAATTGGTGGCCTTCACGCGTATTCTGTACCTGTAAATTTCCAGTCGGAAGTTGGTTACACCGATGTTGAGCTTTGGACGGGCAGCAGCCGCATCTTCGTCCTGCGACTTGAGGTGTTTCCGACGAAACTCGACTACCGGACGGATTTGCTCGAATTACGGGCAGACCTCCAGATGGAAGTGCGCTCACTGGTTTTTGAGTTGTATGGACGGACGTTTCAAACCCTGCACCGCAAATCAGGACAACGTCCCAGCGACATCGAATGGTTGACGTTACTTCGCGGTGAATTCGAGAAACTCAGCCGTGCTTTGGAAATTATTTCGCGCTCTCCGTTGCAGCGTGTTGATGTCGCCCACCTGCTTGATCGTTCACTGCGTCCGGCACGCCCAAGCTCCGAAGTTCGGAATTATCTTCGGAGAAACGGCAGCAAATGCGTCCAAGCGACGAACGGACATTTCAAAGCGAGTGGACGCTCGTGGTTGTCGCCCGAAATTCCTCGTGTGCGGAAGACGCTCACGCCGAATACCGCTGAGAACCGGTTCGTCGCTTCCACGGTCAGCCGAATTCGCAGCCGTCTGGGCCGTCTTCAGAGCCAACTCATTGGCGTTCCAAGCCGTGAGCGGTTCGGGGCGTGGACCAGATTTCTGTCGGATGCAGACGGCAGGTTGCACCGCTTTCAAACTCAGACTTTCCTTGCGAACCTTCCAACGCAGCAATCCCACGCCGCACCCACGCTCGCGTTGCACCTGACCCCTGGCTATCGGGAATTCTTTTCTTCCGCGCTCGCGCTCGAATCCGTGCTCGAAGTTGGCGGCGGGCCGCTTGAACTCCCGGAGAAAGACCTCGCAACACTTTACGAGCTGTGGTGCTTTGTCGCTCTCTCAAGCATCTTGCGTCAGGAGCTTGGTCTCACGCTTCGCCCACCGACTTGGCTTCGAGTAACTCAACGACGTGTTGCTTTGGAACTCGTCAAGGGAAAGATGTCGGTGTTGAGTCTGGAGAAAAATGGCGAGGAGTGCGTTCGGGTTGTTTACAATCGCGACGACCCCACACCAACCGGAAGCTGCCGCCCGGACAACACGCTGGAAATCTTCAAGCATGGCGACAAGCGTCCATTTCGCTACGTCTTCGATGCGAAATATCGGTTGCAGGACGACCCCGACTACATTCGCAGCTACCTCGCACCCGGGCCGCCGCCCGACGCGATTCACAGGATGCACGCGTATCGCGATCAGATAGTCGCAGAGCAAACAATCGCCGCGCAACGCCGATCAGCCGAGGCCACGGTCTGGGATCTCGGCTACCGCCAATGGGTGCAACAGACCGTCGGTGCGTTTGTGCTGTATCCGTATGCAGGCGGCGACGCAAACCAGAATCGTTTTGTCTCGGCTATCGGCAAAGTCGGCGTCGGCGGTGTGCCGTTCTTGCCGTCGAGACGTGTCGAAGTCACAAACCTCCTACGTAGCATCATTCAGATGTCGGCTGACGCAGTCGAAGACACAGCCGTGGAGTTGAGCACTGCCGAAGAGAGGCAGCGCATCGAATGGGCACACGAATATGGGTTGATCGCCATCGTGGCGTCGCGGGAGCAACTCGATTACATCCTTCGCGACGGCATTTACCACAGTCCGTACGATAAGCACCGGAAGTGGGGTCTTCGATTGAGGGCGGACTTTGTTTTGTTCCTGCTGAGTGAATCCAAATTCCCCGGTCAAAGCGGCGTGGCGTATGAGGCTGGAATCAAGTCGGTGCATTTTGGGGATCGGCAAGAAATTACCCCAGCGCCACCGCCGTCCTTGCGTGGCAGTGGCGAGAGCGACCGATACGTGTGGTTCACGCTCTCGCCGCCGCAAGCTCTGACGAAACCTTTGGGTTACACCGGGCAGCCGCCGCGCTTTGCTTTCACAACTCGCCTGGCTTTCAAGGAAGCATCCAACGTCCCTGAACTTCTGCTCATTCGTGAGCCAGAGCGCCGCTTTTATCGTGAGTGTAGGCTTGCGGAGTTTGAAGTGGCTGTCTTCGACGATTCGAGTGGGGGCGAACAAGTGTTCGACATTGGCCAGTTGCGGCTACGATTCTCCGTCACAAAACCGGGCGGCCCGGCCGTGAACATCCGTTTTGATCCTTGGACTGCACGGTTCAGCGGTGGCGGAGTTGATTTTGCTTGGAGCGAATTGATGTTTCGGCCTGAAGGCTGTTTGAAGAAGTTGTTTCCCTGATTTCTGCGAAGGCCGGTGAGCAAAGCAGAATAACCACCCAAGGCTAGGATGTCCCGACTTCGGTTTTCGGTTCGACTGCTCGGCCCGCGCACGTTGTCCGCGTGATGCCCGCTTGCAAGCTGGACTCACGGACCGGTTTTTTAATCGAACGTCCTGGCGCGCACAATTGCAACTGTTGCGTGAGCGGAAAGCAGTTTTTCCCAAACCAACTTTGCGAAGGTCAAGGACACACAGCAGTTGCGGAAGGAATTGCAGGAGCTCAAGAGAGCTTGGCCGCGCACCTCACCCCCAGCCCCTCTCCAATCCGATTGGAGAGGGTGGCCAGGGCCGAGGCCATCACGCTGCGCATCCCGCAGTTGAAGGACTGCAAGAATCATTTCGACAAGAAGAAGGAAAAGGGCAAGGGCACGATGGTCTTCATCTGCGAAGGACAGTCCGCCGTGGTGAACTACGTAATCACCCCGCTCGTGAGGGTACGCGTCCTTGAGAAACCTGTTCTTGCACGCTGCCCCCGTCAGTTAAGATGGCAATTCAGGAACGCGAACGTTGCGTCGGAGTCTTCAGCGGATACAAGCCGGGACAGCACCCGAACGTCTCGTGAAAGGCCGCGCTGAAGTGGCTCAAGCTGGAGTAACCCACTTCCAGCGCCACTTCCGTGACGTTGAGTTCGCCGCCGCGCAACAGTTCCGCCGCCTTGTCCATGCGTAGCTGTCGCAGGTATTGCGTAATCGTTGTGCCCGTCCGCACCGAAAAGATCCGGCTCAAATAAAAATGGCTGCAACCGATTTTGCGCCCCATTTCCTCCAAAGTCAGTGGCTCGGCGAGGTTTTGTTTCAACAAAAAGATGACTTGCTCGACACGTTCCTGCGCGAGCCGTTGCTGCCGCGAGCAAAATAATTCCTGTTCCGGCGGCGGCCGGAACAGAAAGGTAACCGCCAGCTCCAGTGCCTTGCATTGATACCAAAGCGGCTGCGCCGAAGCATAGACCGGCGGCTGCCGCAGCGTAGCGACCATTTGTTGCTGACTCGCCGTAAGCCGCTCGGTCGTTCCGGACACGAGTTGACAGGGACAATTTTCGACGGCCGCGCGCACAATCGGATGCAGCATTGCCTCCATGCCGGTGAGGTGTTTCGCGAGGAAAGGACAGGAAAATTCCACCGTTAGAAACTGATGTTGTTGGTTGGCAAATCGCTTCGCCGTCAATGGCTCGTCTTTGCGGTGATAAAACCCGACGGTGTTGGGCGCAAATTCCGTGCGGCTCTTTTCGCTCTCCACAAACCCATGCCCGTCCAGATTCAAACAGAGTTCGACACAGCCCGAATGAAAACTCGCCGCCCAATCCAGTTCGCGTCTCGCAAAAAACTCGTGCCACTCGATGCTGAAACCCGCACCCTGAAAGCCGCCAAACAACGGTTGCCAGCCACCCTTCACATCCCGCCAGGCGTCGGCTTCCGAGAATGAGACGCCGTCCCTCGGCTTCGTCGGGTGTTTATCGGGCGCTGATGTCTGGGTTCTGGCCATACGACGAACAGCGTATGCATGCTGAGAACCAATCTCAACAATATTTATTGGCGGTGACGACCTGCCGAAGCAAAGCGTCCCCATCAGTCCGCAAGTTCGGAAGCGTAAACCAAGCTCACCTGCTTTCCGATCACCCCTTTGCGTTCGTTGTGATTTCGCGATAGCAACCGCTGCAATTTCTTGTAATCGGCGGGCGTCTGCGTTATGCAATATGCGTGATCACTGGCCAATTTCGAGTGTTGGGGGATACGCTGACGCGAGTCCTCGTGGTGGGGAACATTCTCGCGTTTCTAACCGGACCGGTCACCCGTCCCACCGAGGCTGCGGAGGCGATTGACTTTAATCGCGACATCCGCCGCATTCTTTCCGACAACTGTTTCAAGTGTCACGGCCCGGACCCCAAGGAGCGCAAAGGTGGAAAGGATGGATTGCGCCTGGATACACCCGAAGGGGCCAAGGCTGGTTTGGGCGGTCATCAGGCCATCCTGCCGGGTCACCCGGAGAAGAGCGAACTGATCAGACGCATTACGACCGACGATCCCGACGACAAGATGCCACCGCCAAAGTCCGGCAAGCAACTTACCAAGGCCGAAATCGCGCTTCTGCAAAACTGGATCAAACAAGGCGCAGTCTATTCCGGTCACTGGTCCTACACGAAGCCGATCCGACCACCATTGCCACAGGTGAAAAAAATGGCATGGGCAAAGAACGAGATCGACTTCTTTATCCTTGGCCGACTGGAACGCGAAGGCCTCGCCCCAGCTCCTGAAGCGGATCGCGCGGCCGTAATCCGCCGGGTGGCACTCGACTTGACCGGGCTGCCGCCGACTCTGGCTGAAGTTGATCAATTCCTGAACGATGGGCTACCGGGAGCTTACGAGCGATGTGTGGACCGATTTTTGGCCAAGGCTGCCTTCGGCGAACACTGGGCGCGGCTGTGGCTGGATCAGGCCCGTTACGCAGATTCCAGCGGCTATGCCGACGATCCACCGCGCACGATTTGGGCCTATCGCGATTATGTCATCCGTGCGTTGAACGCGAACAAGCCTTTTGATCAGTTCACGCTCGAGCAGATCGCCGGTGACCTCTTGCCGGAGGCAACGGAAGAGGATCTCATCGCGACCGCGTTTCATCGAAACACGCTGACGAACAACGAGGGTGGTACCAACGACGAGGAGTATCGCAACGTGTCCATTGTCGATCGCGTCAACACCACGATGGCCGTCTGGATGGGCACAACCATGGCATGCGCCCAATGCCACAACCACAAATACGACCCGATCACGCAAGAAGAGTACTTTCGGCTCTTCGCCATCCTTAACAACACCGAGGACGCCGATCGAACCGACGAAAGCCCCGTGCTTTCCCTCTATACGCCCGAACAAAAAAAACAGAGAAAGCAGTTGGAAGAGCAGATTGCGCCGTTTGAAAAAATCGTCCAGACCGCCACACCACAATTGCTCGAAGCGCAGAAGGACTGGGAAAAGTCTTTTGCCACGGAGTTAAACTGGCAGGCGATCAATCCCACTCAACTCAAATCCAAATCTGGCGCCACAATGTCACGGACTCCGGATGGCGACATTCGCGTGGAACGAGGTGGCAAAACGGATGTTTACACGATTGAAGTTCCGGTCACCGCGAACGCAACTTTGACGGCGCTGCGTCTGGAAACGTTGCCGGATGACGCCCTGCCTGCCAAAGGCCCGGGACACGCTGACGGCAATTTCGTCATCTCGCGTGTGCTGGCCACGGTAACACCGCCCGGAGCAACCACCTTGTCCGGACGCTACCTCCGCATTGAGATTCCGGGCAAGGATAAGTTTCTTTCCCTTGCTGAGGTCCAGGTTTTCAGAGGTGCAGAAAATGTGGCCCCGAGAGGCGAACCCAGGCAAAGCAGCACAGCATTCGGTGGTCCTGCAAACCTTGCCATAGACGGCAACACGAATGGCAACTACGACGAGGCTAAATCAACCACCCATACAGAGGCATCGACCGATCCATGGTGGGAATTGGATCTCAAGTCCGTCCAGTCCGTTGATCGCGTAGTGTTGTGGAATCGTACGGACGGAGGCCTTGGGACGCGCCTGAACGGTTTCAAGCTGGCGTTGCTCGACGAGAAGCGCAAACCGGTCTGGCAGCAGGACGGCAAAGAACCGCCGAAGCCGAGTTCAGAGTTTTTTGTGAGCAACGCGCGACCGGTCACTTTTGCCGCGGCCTATGCTGACTACGCACAGGAAAAATTCGAGGCCGTCGGCGTCTTGGACAACAAGGATGTGAAGGAAAAAGGCTGGGCCATCTCCCCGCAGTTTGGCAAACCTCATACGCTGACGCTGGTGACGAAGTCTCCGGTCGAGCTTCCGGCAAATTCCACGCTCACCTTGAATATCGAACAGCTTTCAAAGTACGAATACGCAACGGTGGGCCGGTTTCGTCTCACGAC
>CAZYYS010000010.1:0-12289 GCA_964651015.1 uncultured Verrucomicrobiota bacterium | reverse complement strand
TGGTTGGTCGATACGAGCAATCCTTTGACGGCCCGGGTCACCGTCAATCGTTTATGGGAATCCATCTTCGGTATCGGCATCGTCAGGACCAGCGAGGAATTTGGCGCCCAAAGCGAATTGCCGTCGCACCCTGAGTTGCTGGACTGGCTGGCGACTGAACTGATGCAACAGAATTGGGACATCAAGCATTTGCTCAAGTTGATGGTCACTTCCGCCGCCTATCTTCAATCGTCGCGCGTTACGTCCGAATTGGCGGCACGCGATCCAGACAACCGGTTGCTCGCACGCGGGCCGCGCTTTCGGCTCTCCGCCGAGATGGTCCGGGACCAGGCGATGTTTATCAGCGGTTTGCTCAGTCCGAAGATGTACGGACCACCGGTCAAGCCACCCCAACCAAAACTAGGGCTCACGGCGGCATTCGGGAGCGGTACCGATTGGGAGACAAGCCCGGGAGAAGATCGCTACCGGCGCGCGCTCTACACCACATGGCGGCGTTCCAATCCCTACCCTTCCATGGCGACGTTCGACGCGCCCAATCGTGAAGTCTGTACTGTCCGGCGTGAACGCTCGAACACACCGTTGCAAGCGTTGGTGACCTTGAACGACCCGGTCTATGTCGAAGCCGCGCAGGCGCTGGCCAGGCGCATGAACGAAACCGGCACGACGCCCGCCGACAAGGCGCGTCACGGTTTTCGACTTTGCCTTGCCCGACCACCTACGGAAGCCGAACTCTCAGAGCTGCTGCGTCTTTTTGAAAAGTCCCGGGACCGATTCACAAGCGATTCGGACAAAGCCCGGAGCGTCGCCAACAAACCGAGGGGCATGACGCCGGAGGGTGCGGATGTAGCCGAACTGGCGGCCTGGACCGTTGTCGCCAACGTTTTGCTAAATCTGGACGAAACTCTGATGAAGCGTTAAACTGAAAATCGAAACGGCATGACTCCGACCTTGGAACATTTGCAGCAGTTGACCCGCCGCCATTTTCTGAAGCGCTCCGCAGCCGGTCTGGGCGCGATTGCGCTGTCATCGTTGCTCAAGAAGGATCTGGTCGCCGCGGTCGCCAAACCGGCTGATCCCTTGGCGCCAGGTCAACCTCATTTCGCAGCCAGGGCCAAACACGTCATCTACCTGCATCTGACCGGCTCGCCGCCACACCTCGATTTGTTCGATTACAAACCGGAGTTGGTGAAACGCGATGGCCAGGATTGCCCGGACCAATTTCTCAAAGGCAAGCGCTTCGCTTTCACCTCCGGCACGCCAAAACTTTTGGGAACGCCCAGACAATTCGCGCAGCATGGCAAGGGTGGCGTCTGGATGTCCGATGCCATCCCGCACCTGCATGAAGTGGCAGACGAACTGTGCGTGATCCGCTCAATGAACACCGACCAGTTCAACCACGCGCCGGCGGAATTGCTGGTTTACACCGGGTCGCCGC
Organism: uncultured Verrucomicrobiota bacterium; assembly: GCA_964651015.1. Classification (GTDB taxonomy): domain Bacteria; phylum Verrucomicrobiota; class Verrucomicrobiia; order Limisphaerales; family PALSA-1396; genus CAZYYS01. Next base: position 10,854 of record CAZYYS010000010.1, on the reverse strand, counting down.
GTTCGGGACGCCCATCCCTCGGCGCGTGGGTCACGTACGGACTGGGGACGGAGAACGAGAATCTGCCCGGCTTCGTTGTGCTGATTTCCAGCGGCGTGCAGCCCAACGGTGGAAAAAACTCCTTCGGCAGCGGGTTCCTGCCTTCGGTTTACCAGGGCGTGCAATGCCGCTCGAAAGGCGACCCGGTGCTCTACGCGTCTGATCCCGAAGGGTTGGATCGGGACGTCCGGCGGATGAGCCTCGACACGTTACGCGAGCTCAACCAGATTCAGGCAAATGAACTGGGCCATCCGGAAACCCAGACACGCATCGCTCAATACGAACTCGCCTATCGCATGCAGATGTCCGTCCCCGAAGTGATGGACATCTCGAAGGAATCTCCAGAAACGATTGCGGCCTACGGTGCCAAACCGGGCGACTCGAGTTTTGCCAATAATTGTCTGCTCGCCCGCCGTCTCGTTGAACAAGGGGTGCGTTACGTGCAATTGTTCGATTGGGGTTGGGACTTTCACGGCACCGGCCCGGGCGAGGACATTCGCGGCGGTTTGACGAAGAAATGCGCCACAATGGGCCAACCCGTTGCCGCGCTCATCAAAGACCTTCGCCAACGCGGGTTGTTGGATGAAACCTTGATCATTCTCGGCGGCGAGTTCGGCCGCACCCCCTTCCGCGAGGGGCGAACCGCGAAAGGTGACATCCTTGGTCGCGACCATTATCCGGATTGCTACACCATGGTGATGGCCGGCGGTGGAGTGAAAGGCGGTTTTACCTATGGTGAGTCCGACGAACTCGGCTTCAGCGTGGCCCAGGACAAAGTCCACGTCCACGATCTCCAAGCTACGATTCTTCACCTGCTGGGATTCAATCACGAGCGGTTGACATTCCGTTTCCAAGGTCGGGATTATCGCCTCACCGATGTATTCGGCGAAGTGGTGAAGCCGATTCTGGCATAGACGACAATATTGGAATATTCGCTGCCGTTGAGAGCTCTGTAGTCTTGTCTTACTTCTCCAAAACGCGTTTAGGATTGGAAGACCTTTTCATTGAAGAAGCAGGCGGTAAAAGTGCGAGTCCGGCTGGAGCGGGATGGAAATCTGCCAACTGTTGTTGGTCACCGTGGGTGTGTTGGTGACGGCAAACCAACTGGACAACAGGTTCGTGCATTGCTGCGCGATTATGTTTGGCGGACTGTTGGTGGGCCAGCGCAGGAGGATGTTCAAGCCGTCGCTGGCAATCGTCAACGGCGGCACTGAAGGGGAGGCTGCCGATAATTCATAGGCGCCAATGTCCCAGCCGCTTCCACCGGGCCTGACAACCGTGTTAATGCTCCCATCATAGGGGCTGCCCAAAACGACACCGTGATCCACTCCGTAGGAGCCTGATTGAAGGCTCAAGCCATCATTATTCGGCCGTAAATCCACGCCGTAGGTGCCGATAAATCCCGTGGGCAGGTTGCCAACATTCTTGAACTGTGGATCGCTGACCGAGGCCGACGCCTCATACCCGCTTTTCAAATTGCTGGCCGAATAACTCGTCCCGCCTGACCTGACGAGTGTCCCGCTGCCATAATAAATGTTGTTTGAGTGGGAAGTGATTTTGACATTCGGGTCTTGCAGCGGCGTGCTGCTGGAATGATAAACAATATTGTTCTTGAACTCGAGTGGAGCAAAAGTGGCGTTGATCGCATCGATGTAAACCCGCGCATTGTAAAAGGTGTTGTTGTAGATCCGGATGCTGTTGGTGTTGCCCAGATCATTGCCCATGTAGAATCCACCGCTACCCGGGCTGTTATAGATGATGTTGCCATAGATTCTCACGTCTTTCGGATCTTTGCCGCTGCTCCCATCATAGACCAAAACAGCAGTCGAGCCACTGCTGGAACTGAAAAGACTGTATCGAATATGAATGTTTGTCGGCCCCACACCCGGGAAATGGTTGTTCTCATTCCCGTTGATGAACATCGGCGACCCTTTGGTATCGTGAGCGTAGCAATATTCGATGTACGCATCCACCACGTTACCCTTTGCGATGATTCCCGCGCCCGCGCCATAGTCCGGGTCCTGGCCCGTGTTATACACTTCGCACCCGCGAACCGTGATGTTCTTGATGCGACAATTGGCGTTTTCGTCACCTGGATAAAGACAAAGGCCATCGCGCGAAGTGTCATGCACGATGGTGTCGATGATCTCCACATTCTCGCAGTAACCCCCGGTGCCGCCGTGATTGCTGATGATCAGTCCGTATTTGTACTGGCCGAGCGAAGTGCGGCTCCACGTGTTACGGACGATGCAATCCCTGACCCGCTTGGTCGCTCCGTTCATCAGCGTCCAGTGGGCGTGATTGATGTCCACCCCGGTTGAAACAGTTTTATTGGCATCCACATCGAAACCCTGAAACACGGTTTCATACGTGGCATGATCCCGGAAACGAACCACGCCTGAATCACAATCACTGCTGGCCCGTATCGTCGCCCGCGTGCCTGTGCCCCATGAGTTTCCAATGTAAGTAACACCGCCCACCAGATAGATTCCCTGTTCGCCGCTCACCTGCCAGGTGCCGCCGCGGTTGAAATATACCGTGTCGCCGGGTCGCAATATTCCCGACCCGCCATACGCGCTCATGCCCGGGCAGTTTTTCCAGGGTGTGCTCGTGCTTGTTCCGTTGTTGCTGTCGCTTCCGCCGGTTTGGTCCACGTAGTAGGTAATCGCCTGAAGCCTGGCGAAACCAAAACCGGAAATCATCAGGATGAAAAACCATTTTAATCGGCACATACTTCGTTTAGCTGGGTAAAAGACCTTCGTGTTTTGGAATACTTTCTGACATGGTCACAATTGCCCGTCAAATTAGCTCATCGAGTGAGAAGCGCAAACATTACGTACATTTTCGGTCATTTGGATTTGAAGATTCTAATTGCGGGTTCATCGAAGCGGGACAACAATCCGCCTCACCATGAAACACCAAGTAACTCGCCGGCAATTCTTGAAACTGGCTTCAGCCGCCACGTTCTCAGCTCCATTCATTGTCTCCTCAACCGCCGCCGCACCTGCAAAAGGCCCTAACGATCGCATCACGCTGGGGTTCATCGGCACCGGCACGCAGGGCCGTGGCTTGCTGAAGAACTTCCTCACCATGCCCAACAGCCAGGTGGTGGCAGTGTGTGATGTGGACACAAACCGCCGACTGCACAATCGGAAGATCGTCGAGGAGTTTTACAGCATCAAAGGCAACACCGAGTTCAAAGGCTGCGCTGATTACGAAGACTTCCGCGACCTGGTCGCGCGCAAGAACATCGATGCTGTCGTCATCGCCACGCCTGATCATTGGCACGCTTACCAGGCCATCGCCGCCTGCAATGCGGGCAAAGACGTGTATTGCGAGAAGCCACTGTCTTTAACCATCCACGAAGCGCGCGCGATGGTGAACGCCGCTCGCAAAAATAATTGTGTTTTCCAAACCGGCTCGATGCAGCGATCCTCCAGCGAATTTCGCAAGGCCTGCGAACTCGTGCGCAACGGGCGGCTTGGCAAGATCAAACAGGTCATCGTGGACGTCGGCCCACCTTCCGTCCCGTGCGACCTGCCGGAGGAGAAGCTGGAGCCGGGTCTGAATTGGGACCGGTGGCTCGGTCCTGCTCCGGTGCGTCCTTACAATTCCATCCTCAGTCCGCGCAGCGTGCATGATCACTTTCCCAATTGGCGCAACTATCGCGAATACTCCGGGGGCTCAATGACGGACTGGGGCGCACACCATTTTGACATCGCGCAATGGGGACTGGGCATGGACGACAGTGGACCGGTGGAAATCATCCCGCCGGACGACCCGAAAGCCACCAAAGGTTTGCGCTACGTCTATGCCAACGGCGTGGAGATGCTTCATGGCGACAGCGGCGGCATCCTGTTCATCGGGAGCGAGGGGAAGATTCTTGTCAACCGCGGCAAGTTTGAGGCAACTCCGGCATCCATCGGCACCGAACCTTTGGACGACAAAGCAATTCGTCTCTACAAGAGCAATCACCACATCGTGGACTTCCTGGATTGCGTCCGCAGCCGCAAGAAACCTATTTGCGATGTTGAAATTGGTTGTCGCTCAGTCACCGTGTGTCACCTCGGCAATCTCGCTTACTGGAACCATCGCCGCTTGAAATGGGACCCGGTGAAGGAACGGTTCATTGGCGATGAGGAGGCGAACCGATGGCTGGACCGGCCCAAGCGCGAGCCGTGGACGGTATAACCGACGGAGCATAACGCGGCCGATGTCTCAACTGGAAGGCGAATTCCGAAATCGAAGATGGGGAGCGCACGCGGCCCGCGTGCAGGTTTGGGCGACTCGCCCAAGCCCTCGTGAGACTGACTTTGCCCTCCTTTGCTGGAAAAGTAATTTGCGGAACGAAGTTTTCGGCGGGCCACCGAAAACCGCACGCCAGCGGCGGGCTCCCCATGCACGGGACTTCGTCCCGATTCTACTCCGGAATTCGAGATTATTTTGTGGTTGAGCCGGCCCACTTCAGTCCACGAACTGTAGCCATCCTCGTCTGAATTGCGCTGCCTGGAGTTTATGGCTTCAGGATCGTGATGCTTGTGCCGTTGCTGTCGCCGTCAGGTCGTGATTCGTGACAGCGGATTACATGTGGGTTGCATGGCTCACGCTCGTGATGCGATCTACGGAATTTGCGCCTGCGCGGCGCAGGTTTGCAGCGCGGTCGCCTGTTCATTCGTGAGGATCCCCTGTTTGCGCAGCGCGTTCTTGAGTTGCGCCACACCGCTGACGAACTGGTCGTGGTTCTGGGCCGCCGTTGCGATCTCATTGATGCGGTCGGCGATCGTGCAGCCGCCGGACACCATCAGATTGGGCACGCCCGTGTTGCAGCCGTCGATCACGATGACGCCGCCGACGGCCGGGGATTGAGGACACGTATCCTCTGCGTCAGGGACGCCGTCATTGTCATGGTCGGGATCGCAAACATCGCCGATGCCGTCGCCGTCCGCGTCCGCCTGATCGGGGTTGGGAACAGCCGGGCAATTGTCGAGAGTGTCATAGATACCATCAGCGTCGAGGTCAACGATGAGACGGAAGATCGTGCCGGAGCCGATGTTTCCGCCAAAGCGCGTCGTGCCGTAGAACGCTCCGTCGCTCCCCTGAATCAAACCCGCCAAGGGGCGAACGCCGGTGGAAGGGCTCAAGTGCTGGAGAACGGTGAATCCTGAGCCATCCGGATTAAGCCTAAACACTGTTCCAAAGCCATTGCTACCGCCCTGCTCCGCTGTGCCATAGAGCGCTCCGTCGGTTCCCTGAATCAACGTGGCAAAGGGGTTACCACCTGTTAGGTAAGAGAACTCGGAAGAGAACTCATAGAGAACGGTGAATCCCGAGCCGTCGAGGTCAAGCTTGAATACCGTGCCACGGCCGCTACCGCCTGAATACGCTGTGCCGTAGAGTGCCCCGTCGCTTCCCTGAATCAATCCGGCATGGGGGGTACCACCGGTCGTGGAAGCGAAGTGGTGGAGCACGGTAAACCCTGAGCCATCTGGGTTAAGCTTGAATACTGTGCCCAAGCCGCTGCTGCCGCCTTGCGATGCCGTGCCGTAGAGTGCCCCGTCGCTTCCTTGAATCAATCCGGCAGAGGGGTTACGACCGGTCGTGGAAGAATCGAAGTGATGGAGAACGGTGAATCCTGAGCCATCCGGGCTAAGCTTGAATAACGTGCCATGATCGTGATCTCCACCTACCAAAGTTGCGCCGTAGAGCGCGCCGTCGCCTCCTTGAATCAATCCGGCAAAGGGGTTAGCGCCGGTCGTGGAAAAATCGAAGTGATGGAGAACGGTGAATCCTGAGCCATCGGGGTTCAGCCTAAACACCGTGCCATCGTTGCTGCTGCCGCCGGTTTGGGCCGTGCCGTACAGCGCGCCGTCGCTTCCTTGAACCAACCTACCACGGAGGATAAAACCGGTCGAGGAAACCATGTGTTTCAGAACTTCAAAACCAGTTTGTGCCAAGCCAAGCAGCGGGAGGTTCAAGCCGAGCAGGAGCGCGCCAGCTAATGCGTTGATTTGTCGAGTTTTCATAAGTCCAGTTTTAGGAGCGAGAAGTTTGGGCGGCGGTGGAACGCCGCCCTCCCGCGATTGGTCTGCTTAGTTCGGTTTGTTGACCGTGATGCTCGTGCCGTTGCTGTCGCCGTCAGGTCGTGATTCGTGACGGCGGATTACATGAGGGTTGCATGGCTCACGCTCGTGATGCGACTTACGGAATCTGTGCTTGCGCGGCGCAGGTTTGCAGCGCGGTCGCCTGTTGTTTGGTGAGAATTCCCTGCTTGCGCAGCACGTTCTTGAGTTCCGCCACCCCGCTGACGAACTGGTCATGGTTCTGGGCCGCCGCCGCAACTGCCGCCAGTTGATCCGCAATCGTGCAGCCGCCGGACAGCAGGAGATTCGGGACACCGGTAATGCAGCCATTAATTACGATAGTGTCACCCACCGGGGGGGATTGCGGACATATGTCTTCGTCATCGGAAATGCCATCGTTATCATCATCGGGTTCAATGCTAAAGACTGTGCCATGGCCGAAATCCCCTCCATACACAGTTGTACCGTAAAGCTTGGAGTTCGCTCCCAAGTGAAGTGCAGCATACGGATGGGCGCCGTCGGAGCCATTGAGACTCTTAAGCACGCTGTGGGTGTAGCCGCCCGCACCGTCGGGCGTGAGTTTGAACACTGTGCCAACGCCGCTACTGCCGCCGTAGGAGGTCGTACCATAGAGCGCACCCGCGCTGTCCGCGATCAGGCCGGCATACGGATGGGAGCCGTCGGAGCCATTGAAGCTCTTAAGCACGCTGTGGGTGTAGCCGCCCGCGCCGTCGCGCGTGAGTTTGAACACTGTGTCATAGTCGCTGCCGCCATCAGCCGTCGTGCCGTAGAGCGCACCCGAGCTGTCCGTGATCAGGCCAGCATACGGATGTCTGCCGTCTCCTGGAAAACCAAACGAATGGAGCACTTGAAAGGGCGCGTCGGGTTGTGCCTTCGCCGGGATTGTTCCTTCCAAGCAGAGGGCGATAGCCGACAAAGAGAGAATTCTAATCGCTTTCGTTTGAGCTCTGATGAGGCATCGTGGCGAAGGTTTTTGGGTGATGGTTAGGCTTCGATTCATGGTCTCAATGTCCAGTTTGTGATGATCCGGCTATGGCTTGTTCACAGTGATGCTCGCGCCGTCGCTGTCGCCGTCGGGATCGTGATTCGCGGCGGCGGAATACGTCAGCGTCGCGTGGGTCACGTTCGAAATCGTCAGCGTGGCGTTGGGACTCGTTTTGCTGATGTTGCCGCTGATAAAGGTGCATCGACCATTGGCGTCCGTTGTGCCGCTGGCCGTGCCGCTGGCGCCGCCGCTCCATGCGACTGAAACCGTTGCGCCTTGGACGGGTTGCTCATTGCCATTATGGATCGTAACCACCACGGTCGCCTTCCAATACTTGCCGCTGTTGGCGGAACTGCCGTCAAGATCGCCGCAGTGAAGCGGGTCGGCCGGCGGCGACACCAGCACGAGCGCTCTCGCGGCATTCAGGCGACCTCCAGTCACGGTGCGCCCGCTTAAAGCGGGAATCGGATCTACGGAGCTTAGAATCTGGTGTTTTACCTCCGCCGGGGTAAGGTTCGGAAAGCGGGCACAAACCAGACCTGCCACTCCAGCCACATGCGGGGCCGCCATTGACGTGCCTGACAAGGCGTCATACGAGTCCACAGTCGTGCCTGGCACCGTGCTCCAAATGATCGCGCCGGGTGCACCGAGGTCCACCGCCGTCGCCCCATAATTCGAAAAAGATGCCAGTTCGTCGCGGTGGGTGGTGGCCGCAACGCTGATGATGTTGGGAAGATCAAAATCGGAGGGATAGTGGGGCGCGCCATCGTTATTGCTGCCATTATTGCCTGCCGACGCGACAAAAAGGATGCCCGTAGCCGCGATCGCGTTTTTCATGGTGAGACTATTCGGAAATCCCCCGAAGCTGGCGTTGATCACCTTTGCTCCTTGCGCCGCCGCATATTGCAGCCCGGCCACGACGGCGGCAGTCGTGCCGAACTCTGGCCCGAAAGCCTTAAAAGGAAGGATCCTGGCGTGCCAGTTTACGCCCACTACTCCAACACCATTGTCCCCCGACGCGGCAATGATCCCCGCCACATGCGTTCCGTGGACATCGCCGTCCACCGGATCGAAGACCGTATTGTCGCCGTTCCAATAATCCCATCCATGCACATCATCGACGTAACCGTTGCCGTCATCATCGTTGCCATTCGTGGCTTTATCATTGCCGTTCGAGTCCAACCCGGTTTCTCCAGGATTGGTCCAAATATTTGCAGTCAAATCGACATGCTCGATGTCGATTCCACCGTCGATAACCGCGATAATTACATCCGGATCTCCAGTAGTTAGATTCCAGGCCTCCGGAGCATCGATATCTGCGTCAACCACGGACCTTCTGATCTGACCGGTATTATGCAGGTTCCAAAGCTTGGAGAAAAGTGGGTCGTTGGGTGTGGCGTCCAGATAAAGCCGGTAATTCGGTTCCACATATTCGACTGCGGGATGACTCTCCAGTAATCGTAGCGCCGCTTTTACCTCATGCCGCGTCGAGACATGCAAGATTCCTGTTTCGTTTCCCTTTTTTAGCGTGAAATGCTTCAGCACCCTCGTGATCCCGCCGGCCCGCACTGCGTCGGCCAATTGCGCGTCGGTGATACTGGCGTTGAATTTGATCAACAATTCGCCCGACACATAATCGTTCGGATCTCCTCCGATCAAAGTCAGCGGCGGGGTTTGCGCGGGGGCCAGCCCGGCGAGGCCGAGCCAGGCGCAAGCGGAAATGGAAAGGGTCAGTCTGCCGAGCCACCGGAGACGGGGATGCGCGGCAGGCAGGGGAGAGGTAATCATTGCATTTAGTTTCGTTTTCATAATGGTTCGCAGTTGAACGGTTATTATTGACTTCAACAGGGAATACGTCGGGCGTCCGCCGGATTAGAAATATTTCTGAAAAATCTTTTGCTCCCCGTCGACGGGTTCTGGTTGAACTAATGATTCAATCGGACTGAATTCCCTTGATTTCCGCCCTCGACAAACTCGCGACCGCAGATTAAACGTGGAGTCATGTCAGCGATCCTGGAACTGCCGGAAGTCCGTCGGCGCGTCTCACCGCTCACGGTCGAGGAGTACCACCGGCTCGACGAGTACAACGAGCACCGACGCCGCACGGAATTGATTCGCGGCATTATCATTGAGAAAATGTCAAAGTCACCTTTGCACGCTGCCATCGCGAAACGTCTTTATGATTTGATCGCTCGGATGCTCCCAAGCGGGCTGGTGGTTCGGCGCGAAGACCCCCTTGCCTTGGCCGATTCGGAACCGGAGCCGGACATTGCCGTGGTACGCGGCACGGAAGCGGAATTCTTTCGTTCCCATCCTAACACCGCCGAACTCGTCGTGGAAGTCGCCGTTTCCAGCCCGGCGCTCGACCGGGAAAACGCCTCGCTCTACGCCGAAGCCGGGGTGAAGGAATACTGGATTGTGCTGGGAACCGAACGACGAGTTGAGGTGTATCGCCGCCCGGAGAATGGCCGTTACCAGGAGCCGCGCGTGTTCGAAGCCAAGGACCTCATCGAATGCTCCAGCGTCCCGGCGTTGCGCCTCGCGATTTCCGAACTGTTCTTGTAACGTGGCGTAAAAGCGCTGCGCTACCGAGCCTTAATCTCGGCGAAGCGAAGTCGCTCGCTCGTTCCAGTTGATTCCAGAAGGGAATACGTCGGGCATCCGCCGGATTAGAAATATTTCCGCAAAAATCTTTCGCTCCCTGTCGAATCGGCCTATTCTTCGACGTATTCCATTATGAAGCGGCTGCCATTGCCGCGTGCACACATGAACCAAAGCGAAGAAACCTGGCTGCCCACACGCCAAACGCTCCTGAGCAAACTCAAGAACTGGGACGACCAGTCCAGTTGGCGCGAGTTCTTCAATCTCTACTGGCGGTTAATCTACGGCGTCGCCCGCCAGGCTGGTCTGTCCGAAGTCGAGGCGCAGGACGTGGTGCAGGAAACGATCATCACCGTCGCCAAGCAGATACCGCAGTTCCGGTATGACAAGTCCAAGGGGTCTTTCAAAAGCTGGCTGCGCAAGACCGCCCATTGGCGCATTCAAGACCAGTTCCGCCGCCGTCAGCGTGACCAGCACTTGACCACCGATTTACCCGGCGAAGATTCCGACGCGATCCAACCCGAGGCGACGATTGACAACGGTTCTTTCGACTCGCTCTGGGATACGGAATGGAAACAGAACCTGATCGCCGTGGCGGTGGACCGCGTGAAGAAACAGATCACGCCCAAGGAATTCCAGGTGTTCGACCTCTGCACCAACAAGGAATGGCCGGCTGGCCGGGTGGCGCACGCCCTCCATCTCTTCCGTCCGCAAGTGTATTACGTGAACAAGAAGGTGACCCGCCTCATTGAGGACGAGGCCGCCCGCTTGGCCAATGAAACTTGAATACCATGGTCGCTGGTTGAGCTTCAGCCTCGAGCTGTTTCCGAAACGGGAAGCGCCGGAGCGCATCCGCTACGAGCCGCCGCGGAAACAACTCGTGATGCGGCGCCGGTTGCTGCGCCGCATCCAGGCTCAGTTGGATCCACCCCTGACCACGACCTGAACCAACGAACAACATGAACGCGAACGATCCACCGGCAGGCAATTTGGACCCGAACGATTTGGAGAAGACCCGCGTGATTGAAAGCGATCCCGGTTCCGGCACGCCGCTGCATCTGGGCGGCACCCGGCGTCAACCGCAGTGCCCGCCGTCGATTCCCGATCACGAACTGCTGCGCGTCATCG
>CAZYYS010000009.1:28854-40942 GCA_964651015.1 uncultured Verrucomicrobiota bacterium | reverse complement strand
GACTGTCCAAATTTGAAAGTTACTTGAAACAAAAATAGGCAAACCAACCGGCTGCCGCACGCCCTCGCGGGCTTCCACGCGGCATCATAGTTGCTAAGACTACACTTGACATGACAAAGCCAAGGAGGAGAGTAGAGGTGATTTCTGCAATGAGTCGTACCCGGATTTTTGAAGTTTTGTCGTTGGGTTGTCTCCAGACTTTCCTCGCCCTATCGCTTGCGACTGCCGAACTACCTCCCCCAGCCATAACCAATTTGAATCTAAACGGGTCGCAATTGAACCTTCGCTTCGCCCCTTACCCCGCAGCCCAATCCTATTCCATTCTCAGCCTGACCGACCCGAGCCTGCCGTTCGCGCCGGACACCAACTTTTTCCTCGCGCCATACATCACGGGATACACCACTATTACGAACAATACGACCAATGGTCCGGTGGTCATCACCGTGACCAATGTAGCTTACGAGTGGCGGCGAACGAACATCGCCAACCAGAGCGGGCTTTACCGCGTTGGCGTAATGCCGCTGAACACGAACGCAGTTCTAACCGCCAATGTGTTGAACCGCCTGGCTTACGGCCCCACACCGGACGAACTGGAGCGCGTTGCTGCCATTGGACCGCAGGCTTACATTGACGAACAGTTAAACATGGACGGCATCCCCGAGACGATCGACGACTACACCGTCCAGACGACCAATGCCGTTTTCTCCGATCCAACCACCAACTGGACTTTCATTTCCATGACCGGCACAGTGGCCTCCACAACATTTTACCTGTTTACCACTCAACCAGCCGACGCGTACGTCGATGATATTACGCTGCGACCGTATATTTACATGCAGCAGATCACCACAAACCAGGTTAATGGCACCAACGTTTATGTAACTAATCGCGTCTTTTCCCACATCGGCACCAATGTGCTGAGGAATGGTGATTTTGAATCCGGCTACACATATTGGACCAATGCAGGCGGGGCCAGCGGCTCCAGCGCCGACAGCAGCCAGGCGCACGGCGGGAGCAGTTCCCTGCATGTGGTTTCGACAACGGGTGCGAGTTCATTCGGGAGTAGTTACGTCCGGCAAGGTTTTCCAAATTCCTATCTCACCACCAACACTTGGGGAGGCGTAGTCACCAATACCTACGCGTCAACCGATCCCGTCATATTGAGCTACTGGTATTTGCCAAGTGCGAATTCCACCAAACTCCGCTTGCAGTTGGGCAGTGGCGTCAATAGCACGCCCGGAGGCATCCCGCCGACGCCCACATGGGTTTATGCCAAAGCCACCGGCACCGCCAACGCCAACAGCCGCCTTTACATTTACCTTTCCGGCGCGGGCGAGTGCTACGTTGACGACATCAAACTGGTTGCCGGCACCGACCCGGATGTTGGTTCGAACCTGCTCCAGAATGGTGGCTTTGAATCTCCGCTCGCGGGGACCTGGACGAACTCGGCAGATTTCATAAATTCAACGCTCAGTTCAACGATCGCCCGTTCAGGGAACAGCAGCCTGCGCCTCATCGCCACGGCGGCCGGCAGCGGCAACAACGATTCCGTCCAGCAAAACATCTCTCCCTCGCTGGTTAACGGTCAAACCTACACGGTCAGCTATTGGTATTTGGCCGCGACACAAAGCCGCACCCTGACGGTAAAACTCGACGGGAACGCGCTACAGAGCACGCCGGACACGGACCTTCCAGGTTTGACCCGGCGACTCGACGGTGCAGTGGCTGGCCTCAGCGAATACCGGGCTTGGTGGTGCGTGCACGCCGTCCAATCACAGCGGCAGCTTTTTGAAATCCTGTCCCAGTTCTGGGAAAATCATTTTGTCACGCAACAATCCAAAAGCCGGGATTATTTGCAAAACCAAGGGTACGACAGCACAACGGCCGGCTGGCTGGCGACCGATTGGGAATTCCGTGAAATGACCAAGTGGCGCAACGCGATGCTAAACCCGGACTGCACGTTTTATGATCTCCTGAAGATCAGTTGCGAAAGCCCGGCCATGATCGTTTATCTGGACTCGGTCAACAGCCGGGGCAACGGCAACAACATCGCCAACGAAAATTACGCGCGTGAACTGCTGGAGTTGTTTTGCAACGGCGTGGACAACGGTTACGACCAGAATGACATCGTGCTCATGTCGCGCGCTTGGACCGGCTGGTCGGTTGAAATTGTAGACACGCCCGACGCTGGCAATCCGTTCGCCACGCAATCCCGAACCTATTATCCCGGCACCAACAGCACTTCGCGAGCGAACAGCATCGGCACGTGGGCGTTCAATTTCAAGTCAGGCAATCATGGAACAAACCGCGGCGCGATTTTCGGTGGCAAAACCGTTCCCGCGCGCTTTGGTCCACCGTGGGCAAACACGCCCTACCAGATCGTCATCCCGCCCCGCACCGGCACGAACGGTATTCAGGACGGCTACGATGTCATCGCCGGCATGGCCAACCTGCCGTTCACGCAGGAATACATCAGCGTAAAACTGTGCCGCCTGTTCGTGCATGATGACTTTCCGAATCCGACCACGATCCCCGACCTGCCGGAATACGCCTTTTACGATTACACAAACCCCGACCTCTCACCCGAAGCGAGGCTCGTTCATGATTGCATGCTGGCATGGGAAAACAGCACGCCCAAGGGAAACATCCGCGCCGTGCTCAACACTATTTTCAACTCCGACCTGTTTCGCAGCCACACCGCCGCGGCACAAAAGGTCAAGAACCCATTTGAATTCGTTACGAGCAGTATCCGCGCGCTTCGTTCAGTGAACGCCAACGGCACAGCAACAGCCAATACTGATGGATTCGCTTCTTCGTTCGCCACTCCGTTGAGCCGCATGGGTGAAATGCTGCTTTTCGACCGCGCCGCCCCCGACGGTTATCCCGAAGTGGGCGCGCCCTGGATCAGTTCCGGCACATTGGTGGAACGCATTCGTTTTATCCAGGCATACCTCACTTCCGGCACCGGTGACGACGCCGGTAACAACGTTTGCGACCCGGTGGGCCTCGTGAACAAGAAGCTACCCGGACGTTTGAACAACGCAGAAGCGGTGACCGATTATTTCCTGAGCATTCTGTATCCCGGCGAGGGCGCGGGAAACTTGTCGCTCTACCGAGCCGCGGCGATTAACTACCTCAACACCGCCGACAACGGCAACCCATCGGCTTACAGTGGCTTGAACGCCGCCAACACCGACACCCGGTTGCGCGGCATGGTGTCAATGCTGATGGCCTTTCAACGCTTTCAGGAACAATAGCTTTTATGCACAACTTTAACGTCCTGTCCCGCCGCTCGTTTCTCGACAAGTCGCTCAAGACCAGCCTGGCCGTCGCTTTGTCCACGTTGACGGACATTCCTTTCGTCATGAAGCGAGCGCTGGCCGAAGGCACCATTGGCGCCAACGGGAAAAAGATTCTTTTTATCTGGTTGCGTTTCGGCAACGACGGGCTCAACAACGTAATCCCAATCCAGGATCCACAATACGCTGCAATTCGTTCAACGATCGAGGTTCCCAAAGATGGGATAGATTATTCGCTCACCGGGCCGTGCGATTTTCCTGTCAGTTCCGATCCTGCCTTCAACCCCTACTCGTACAACATGGCCATCCGGCTGGGCAATGGCTTTGCGGCGCTCCATCCGGCGCTCAAATTCCTGGCGCCAGTCTATAACGACGGTGATCTCGCGATTATCCACCGCGTTGCCTATCCCAAACAGTCGCGCTCTCACTTCGACTCACAGAACTATTGGGAGAACGGCAACCCAAACAACAATCTGTCCAAAGACGGCATCTTCTATCGCACGATCATCGAGTCGGGCTTGGCCAACACTGCGCCCCTGACAGGCATCTCAATCCAATCCGCCCTGCCGCTCGTGCTGCGCGGTTCAGACGCCGCAATGACCAACCTCACGAGTCCAACGCGTTACGACCTGCTCGGCATTCCGAACACAACCGACGGCAACAACAAGGCGTTCAACGTGATGGCCGCCGGCAACTACTATCCTTTCCCGCAGAAGCGCAACCGGGATCTGCTCGCCTTGCAATATCAAAACATGAGCAACACGTTGCGTATCTTCGGCGGCATCGATTTCAGCGAAGCGGGCAACATTTTCCGCGACAACGTCAATACCGACGGCGACACCGCGCCGTATTATCTGTTCCCGACGAGCAACGCAAAGAATGGCGGTTACGCTTTTCATGGCAACAGCACCGCCAAATACGTCGTCCCGACAAACCAATACGGCTTTTTTAACAACTTGAAGGCCGCTGCCATGATTCTCAACAAGACGGACGCGATCATCGCAGGTACGGAAATCGGTGGATTCGACACGCATCAAACACAAGGCGGTGCCACCGGGCAACATGCGAATCTGCTTCAGAGCGTGGGCTGGTCGCTGTATGCGCTGCAAAAATACTTCACGCAGTACGCGGAGAAGGTGAACTGGAACGACGTGGTCGTAGTGACATTCTCGGAATTTGGGCGCACCTCGGTGGAGAACTCCGACGCGGGCACGGATCACGCCGAAGCGGGTGTCATGTACGTTGCGGGTGGAGCGGTCAAGGGCTATGGTCAGGGCAACGCCTCCGGCGTTTTCGGTTGCAGCCCGTCCGACCCAATCCCATGGATCACGGGAACGCGGACCAACAATCTGGCAACGTGCAACACGATGTACGCCGCCGGACTTCCGTTTTCCAACAACGCTCTCCCGGTCGCTGCAGGTTACCTACGACGTTCGTCGGATTACCGCTCCATCCTTGGTGAAATTATCCGCAAGCATCTTGGGGCGACCCAAAACCAGTTGAATCGAATCATTCCGGGTTATGCCAACCCCAGCGAGAATCTCTTCGCTGGCGGAGTCTCCAGCGTGGACGGCGTCCAGATTCGCGGCGAACTGGGAATCCTGTAAAAGGTCCCTCATCTTGGCGGCGCTGCGATGCTCGCAAATCAAACTGGCGGAAGGAGAGGGATTCGAACCCCCGGTGACGCAAGCGCCACGGCGGTTTAGTAAACCGCAGCTTTAAACCACTCAGCCATCCTTCCGTTTGTTGCGCGCAAAAAAGGTCGCCGTTTGATGGGTTGAAGTCAAAACGATTTCAGAATAGGTTTTCACAATGCAAACCACGGTCCCTTCCTACTTGTTGCGCTTTTGCCTTCTGGTTTTGGTCGCCTCCCCTTGCCCAGCGCAACAAAAAACCAACAACATCGCGAAGCCAATCTACGAAACTCGCGCGGAACATGACCCAAACGGCATCGGCAAGTTTTATATGGGCCGCGAAATTGCGCACGTCATGGGCCATGAGGGCGCCGGTTGGCTCGAACGCCCCGAGCGTGAGGAGGAAGAGAAGCCATCGTTATTGGTCGAAGCCCTGAAGCTTAAACCAGGCGATGCCGTGGCGGACATCGGCGCGGGCACCGGTTATCTCAGTTGGCGAATGGCGCAAAAGGTTGGCGAAAAAGGCGTCGTTTACGCGGTCGATATCCAACAGGAGATGCTCGATTTGCTGGGCGCGAAAATGGCCGAGCGCAAAATCACCAATGTCAAACCGGTCCTCGGCACCATCACCGACCCCAAGCTTCCTGCCAATGCAGTCGATCTAGTGATCATGGTCGATGTCTATCACGAATTCGACCATCCCCACGAAATGATGCAGGCCATCTGCCACGCGCTGAAACCGGGAGGTCGCGTCGTTTTCGTCGAGTATCGCGGTGAAGACCCCACCATTCCCATCAAACTCGTCCACAAAATGTCCGAGGCTCAAGTGCGAAAAGAAGCCTCCGTTCATCCTTTAACTTGGGTAGAAACGATTGGTACTCTGCCGCGCCAACATATCATCGTGTTTAGAAAAAAGTAGAAACCCGGAACGAGCCGGCAGTAGGTTCAAAAAGTTCAAGAATGATTTTGGTCGCGAATCCTGCAGTCTTTGACCGAAAGAACTTCAATGGTCAATTGCAACTGCAGTTGGCGCCGGTAAGCATGTAGCTGTTGGTCAGCATATATCCGGTCTTCAGGCAGGTGACCCATTCGGCGTGGCCATCAGCAAAGCCCCAATTCCAGCCCTTCGCCCCGTGATTGTTCTCCGGGTCCGGGCAGTTGTTCTCGTCGGTGTTCGAGAACGGCAGGTCGTCATCCGCATCCACTACAATCACCACCGCGGTCGGGTTGAAGATGACGTTCTTCGGTGACTTGTAAACATCTGCGTATGGAGCCTTTTCAAACTTGCCGAAAAACTCGTAGCTGTGCCCGTTTTTGTAGAGCCTCGAAATCCGGTCGCCATGACAGGTTTCCGCCAAGTCCAGCAACTGGCCTCTGGCATCAACCGCGTTGAGGCGAATTTGATTGCGCGTGCTCGGGCAGATGAAGGTCTTCACATTGGAAATGAAATTCGGATAAAAGGACAGCGGCGCTGAATCATCACCAATGCTCGTCGTATAGTAAAAGTAGTTGGGCCATTCCTCAGTATACAAATGCGCGCCAATCATAACCTGACGCAGATTATTAAAGCACGAGGCGCGATGCGTTTTCTCCTTTGCCCGGCCGAACGCCGGCAATAGCAGTCCAGCCAGAATCGCGATGATGGCGATGACAACGAGCAGCTCAATCAACGTGAAGCCCAACCGGCCCAAGCGATACTGACATACCGGCGTGCATTCGCTCCAGTGCGGCGCCGTTTTCATAAGCTTCCGGTTTCGTCAAATGCCTTGGGCGGGCCGAGGATGAACGATGCGAGAACCGCCTGCCGTGCCGAGCGTGGATTACGGAACAAGGCAACGACTTGCTCCACCTCTGGCGGGCAAACCTTGCGATGAACGACCGCCGCTTCCGGAACCAGATGCCCGGTTACTTTGCTGAGGCGATCCGCCACGGCCACATCAAGTCCACCGGCTTTTTGAAGAGCAGTTGTAGCTTCGGCCATTGAACCGATGCGGCCCAGTTGCGCTTCGACCTGCTTGTCGATCTGCTCGGCCCGTTCATAAGCGGAGGAAGACTCCTTCAACGTAGCCAATGGACGAACGGGTGCTGGCGACTGCTCTTCAACAACCGGAGGCGCGTTTCGGAGCGGCGGCGGCGCTGGGGCAGCCGGCCTTTGTTCGTAAATGATTATGGGTGGCGCCGGTTCAGCAGGCGGCTCGCCTTCCAACAGCCGACGCAGTTCTTCCTCCCAACTCGCGGGCTTGGTTTGACGTGGAGCAACTGGCTGCTTCCCCGTGAGTGGCTGCTTGCGCTGCCGCGGATCGGGAGACGGTTGGGAATCCTGATCCTTGGCGGCTTCGTTGCGCTTTTGCAGCCAATTGTAGATTGCCGAGCCAATGGCGATCGCTACTACGACCCAGAAAGAATCCACGCCGGCCAACGTGACTCCGGCAGCCAGGTTCACTCCTGTCGCTCCTGTAATCATTTCCACAATTGGTGATGGCACGCTCACGGCCCGTTCGCAGAAGCTTCAACTACTTCTTTTCCGAACTGCCGGTGCCCGCTATGCCTTCGCGCATGCTGGTGTCCGCCTGCACATTCCTCATCCGGTAATAATCCATGACCCCCAGATTGCCCTTGCGAAATGCTTCGGCCATGGCGAGCGGCACCTGCGCCTCCGCTTCGACAACCCGCGACCGCATTTCGGCAACGCGCGCGACCATTTCCTGTTCGGTGGCGACTGCCGCCGCGCGACGAACTTCAGCCTGCGCCTGGGCGATGAGTTTGTTGGCTTCGGCTTGTTCCGCCTGCAACTTCGCCCCCACGTTCTCACCCACGTCCACGTCCGCTATGTCAATGGAAAGAATTTCAAACGCGGTGTTCGAATCGAGCGCCTTGTCGAGCACGGTCTTGGAAATGCGGTCTGGGTTCTCCAGCACATCTTTGTAACTCTGCGACGAGCCGATTGTTGTCACAATGCCTTCGCCGACACGCGCGATGATGGTTTCTTCCGTGGCGCCGCCGACAAACCGGTCGAGGTTCGTGCGCACGGTGACGCGCGCCTTGGCTTTGATCACAATGCCATCCTTGGCCACGGCATCGATGGTCACTTTGCCGGAAGCAGGATTCGGACAATCGATCACTTTGGGGTTGACCGAGGTTTTCACGGCTTCAAGCACTGTCTTGCCGGTTCCCTTTGTGGCGAGGTCAATCGCGCAGGCACGATCAAAGACCAGATGAATACTCGCTTTGCGCGCAGCAATCAGCGCCAGCACCACCATTTCGACATTGCCGCCGATAAAAGAGGTCCACGCTACTGATGTAATGGGTGGAAAGATCGTCGATACTAACATCCAGGCCGGACTTGATGGCGGTAATGCGACTGTCCACGACCATGCCAACGGGCACTTTCCGTAAGGCGAGCGCGATCAACTCGAAAACCCCGACGGGCGCCCCGGACACCGCCGCGCGAATGAAGATGCTCAAGAAATTGAAGGCCCATATCAGCAGTCCCAGTCCCAGAACCAGCACAATCCCCCAGATAATCAGTTGTCCCGGAATGGCACCGAAGTGAATCGAATCCATATTCATAGTTTGTGATGTTGAGTTTCTTGTTGGTTAAATCTCGCGCACGATGACCCTCATGCCTTCGACCGCCACGACTTTGATTGATTTGCCGCGCTCGATCATTGCCCCTTCTGTGACTACGTCCACCTTTTTTCCGTTGAGCAGCGCCATGCCGGAAGGACGGAGCGGTGTCAGCGCGGTGCCGTTTTGATCCAGCAATTCGGGCCTTTCCGTGCCGATCTCGCCCACCGTGCCCTTCGACACAAACGGCCGCGCCAGCGGGCTGGTGGGAAAATACTTGAGCCAGACGATCGTGCCCGCAATGAGTCCACACAGGACGCCCAGCAGCACCCAATGCCCTGCCGGTGTGCCCAACCGATCATAACCCACGTACACCGCGGCACCGAGACACAAAAGGCCGACGACGCCCGCAATCATTCCCGGCAGCACCGTTTCCAGCAGCAACAACAGTGCACCTGCCACCAAAAGCATGATGACGAGTTCCATGAAAGCATGATAACCACCGATGGAAGTGTCGCAAGCGCAATTGCGGAACAATCGAATCTCAACCAATCATGCGTCATGTCTTGCGTCGCTAAGATGAACCTCATCCGGTCAATCCCTGGTAGAGAAAAACTCCGTAAACGCCGACGAGAATCCATCCCATGAACCGCGGTAGTTGGCTGAAAATAGCAACGAAGAAAAAGTGGACGACCGTCGTCACCGCAAGAATCAATACGCCCGTTCGAAAAAATGCCGGCACAGCAATCGTCTGGTACAACGCAAAAATTCCGACGCAAAGCGGAATGCAGATGTGTCCGTCGCCCACCTGCGAGGTGTAGATGATGTCGGGCCGCTTTCGCCAGCCGTAGTAAAGCGCCAGCAGGGCGTTGGGCAGCACCATCAGCCAGCCGCTCAACCAACCAAGCCGCTTGGCGCTGATGAAGCCGGTTTGAATATGCGAAAGCCAGTTCACCAGCCAGTCCACGCTGACGTAGATGCCGTAGGCGCCGATGCCCAACATCATCAGGTCGAGAACGAGAAACCAACGGAACGATTTGTTCTGCCGGACATTGTTCTTCAACACGTCGAAAACGTGGAAGCATTGCCAGAAGAGAAAGAGGCCGACCAACACCAGCCCGTCGCCGGAGTCCAGTTTGCCGTCCCCGGCCAGTGCCCAGACTGCTCCTGTGAAGAAGAGGACGGCTGTAAGGGTCAGCAGGAGCGAGAGACGATTGATGCGCTGGGTTTCGTCGTTCTTGGATTTCTTTTTTCCTTTTCGCGCGGGCAGAATTCTCATGCCCCAGAAAATGGCCGGCAGCCCGATCAGAAACGTCATGTTGGTCACGTTGTTGACGAGGCAATTGGTCATCAACTCCTTGCCGGCGCCGCCGTTGCGCGCGAGGACGAAGACCAGAACCAGGTTGGGCAATCCGGAGCAGTACGGCATGACCAGCGTGCCGAGAACCGTGCCCTCCACGCCCTGCTCGGTCATGCTCTCGAGACGCCAGATCATCAAAAACGAAGCGGCAATGAACAAACCGAGAAACAACCACGGACTCCATGGCCCCATGCCCTCCATCGCTGATGTCAACGAGTTCAACGATGCGAGTAAAACAAGGCGACACCGCACCGCCAAGCAATGATTCGTTACCGGAGTGTAGCCGCCGCCGCGAGAAGGCGGATTAACATGCGATTTCAACTGAAGGATCCGCCTCGTTATCTCGGCGGCTACAGCGTCCGACGGCAGCCCGTTGGAACGATCGAAGAAAATCTTGAAATGTGCCGCTGCTCCGTTAGCTTTTTTGCCGGTAGCGCGCTTAGCTCAGTGGTAGAGCATTACCTTCACACGGTAGGGGTCGCAGGTTCGAAACCTGCAGCGCGCACCATCCTTGTTGCGTGGGGAGATTGGTCAACCAAAGTTTGAGAATCTCATGGGCAGGACTTACTTGTTCGATTGCGCACGCTGTGGCTACCAAGCGAAAGTCAGCGGTGGCGTCGATGACGGATTCCGCCGCATCGTCCAAACCATTGAATGCCGTGATTGCAAGGAACTGCACGATGTGCCGATCCGCATCCGGGCCACGGAAACCGAGGTCCGCGCTTCACGGGGCAAGTGGGGGGCAAAGCCATTTACGGCGATTGCGGGAGGGAGCGAGCCTTCCCTGTTTTCCGCACTGACTGACCGAATGCTGATCGCCGGCTTGACCGAAGCGAAGTGGTCGATCCTGAAACCAGTCTGTCCCAAGTCCAACCGCCATCGGGTGCGGCCTTGGAATTCGCCGGGGCGATGTCCGCGCTGTGGCACCTACTTGGAGCGAACGCTCATGCCGTATCGGATTTGGGATTGATAAGCGTTTTTGCCCGGCTACCTGCAACGCAAGCCGCACTGATCGCGATTTCAAATTGCCGCAGCATGGCAATCGGAGGCTTCGACACTGACCGGCGGTGACCTTATTGAAGTTGCTTGGAAACTCGCACCATTTCGTTCAGAAAAAGGCGGCGGATGGTATCGTAACCTCGTTCGTTTGGGTCTTCGAGATTTACGTGATACCAATAATGTGGGTCACGGCGGTCGTAGTGCGGCTGCCAGAACTGTGTGCAGTGGAGACCGTGTCCCAGGAAGGTGGAATAAAACTCCACCAAGTGAACATTTGGCTTCTGCTCCGCCCACTTGCGGATGATGCCGTTGTAGGCTTCAAGAATTAGCAGCCCGTCTTTCCATTTTGGCAATCCTGCGCGGTGAATGTCCCCTACTCCATCCGTGGGATCGTAAATGTTGGCGAGAAAAATATGGCAACCACCAGGGAATCTGGTCTCGATTTCAGAAAGGACAAGCCCCAGGCGCTGTTCAAAGTTTTTGATCCACGGTTGAGCCTCCTCCCATGTGGCGCCGTACATCGCCTCTTCTCGAGGAGGAGTCCGGCCATAATTATGAATCAAATCGTTGCCTCCCGTGGTCATGACCACTATGCCCAACACATTTGAACCAGCGTGGGGCAATCGCGGAAGCTGCTTGGCAACATGCTCCAACGAGGTGGTGCCTGAGACAGCCAGATTGGTTGCCCGGAGCTTGGGGAAGACTGCGCTCAGGCAAAGCCCGGCCATATCGGGAAACTCATCAGCAGGGTTTTTTATCAGACGGTCGAAATACCCGTATCCCTTTCGCGCGCCAAATCCGGCAGTCACGCTATCACCAAAGCCCACGAGAATCACTTCGCGCTGCGACCAAGGCCGTTGGAATTCCTCGCGTGCAACGGGCGGGCCAGCCGGGCCGTGACCAATAGGCTGACTGAACGTGAAGTAAATCCACGCGCCGATGATACCCGTCAACACAGCAGCGCTGACAGCAATCAAGCGTAGTCGGTATTTCTGTTTCATTCTTTGATCGCAGTTGTCTCGACAGACAATCAGGTTCCAATTTAAGGCGGCTGGAGAACCTGCTGTTGAGCTTTAACTACACCACCGCCGCTGACCATTCCATCCCGTGCGCCTCGGCAACGGCTTTGTGTGTGACCTTGCCGCCCATCACGTTAATACCACCAAGCAGCGCCGATTGTTTGTGGCAGGCTTCCGCGAGGCCGAGGTCAGCCAGCGCAAGGAGTACAA
>CAZYYS010000009.1:0-28844 GCA_964651015.1 uncultured Verrucomicrobiota bacterium | reverse complement strand
CGTTTCCACATAGCGATACGTTACGTTGGTCAGCGCCTGCGTAGCGGTGCGCGCGTAGGCGCCGGGCATGTTCGCCACGCAATAATGCGTCACGCCATCCTCGACAAATACTGGGTCGTGGTGTGTTGTCGGTCGCGACGTTTCCGCGCAACCACCCTGATCGATGGCAATGTCCACCAGCACACTGCCGCGCCGCATCCGGCGAAGCATTTCTCGGTTGATCAGTTTGGGCGCTTTGGCGCCAGGCACAAGCACCGCGCCAATGAGCAAGTCCACGTCCGGCAGCAGTTCCATTAGATGCGCCTCGTTCGAGTAAAGCGTGTGCGCGGTGTGCAGAGTGATGTCGAGAAACCGCATCCGTTCCAGGTCCACTTCGAGAATGGTCACGTCCGCGCCAAGCCCTTGAGCCATGCGCGCAGCATTGATTCCCGAAGCACCGCCGCCGAGCACGACCACCTTGCCCGGCAACACTCCCGGCACACCGCCCAGCAATACGCCGCTGCCACCGAAATGTTTGGCGAGAAAATATCCGCCCACGAGCACCGACATGCGGCCGGCGATTTCGCTCATCGGTTCGAGCAGCGGCAGTCGTCGGTTGACCTCCACCGTTTCATACGCCAGCGCCGTGACACCGGATGTGATCAACGCTTCGGTGAGCGACTTGTTTGCCGCCAGGTGGAGGTAAGTGAAAAGCAATTGCCCGGGACGGAGCATGGGATACTCCACGGGGAGCGGCTCTTTAACTTTTACAATGAGGGCGGCCTGCGCAAAAACACCAGCGTGCGAGTCTAAGAGTTTGGCGCCGGCCTGCCGGTATTCCAGATCGGAGTAGCCCGCGCCGATTCCCGCGCCCTGCTCAACCACGACCTGATGGCCGCGCTTGATGAGTTGATAAGCGGCGGAAGGCAGCAACGCCACCCGGTATTCGCTATCTTTGATCTCCTTGGGAACGCCGATCGTCATAATGGGAAACTTTGATTGTCGTCTGTTGGGGACGCTGCCATCGGCGCCGCCGCCGCGTGGGTCGTGGGCACAGCGGATTTGATTTCTTCCCCTGTCGCGGGAGCTTCGCGGCTGGTTGCAGTTGCTTGCTCGTCGGGCAATTGTTTCATTTCGATTTCCTCAGGTGTCGCAGCTATTTTTTTCGCCAGTTCAATGGATGGCGCGATTTCCAATCGCGCCTGTGCCCGGTTGACCAGCGCCAGCATTGTCACCGACGACGCAGCCTCCTTTTCCGCCGCTTGAATCCGCGCAAACTCACCCAACACCTCCGTGCGCACCGGCTCGTCGCGCGTGACCGGTTCCTGTCCTTGCGTCGCCCGCATCGCCAGCAGAATGTGGTGACAGTTGATGGCGTCGAGTGAACGCGCGAGCGAGTAACCGGTTTCCATGCCGGACACTTCGACCACGAGTCGCGCGGCGAGCAACGTTCGCAGGACCTGCTGGGCTAGCTTGCTTGGAACACCCAGCTCGGCGGAGATTTCGCGAATTGTCACCGGGGGCAGGCCGCGATGAAAGCGTTGCCCGATGCAGGTCATCAACCGCAACGCGACGAATTCACGCCCGCGTTGGTTCACGTTTTCGGCGAGTTGTTCCTGCAAATAGGCGGCGCGGTTTTGGAACGCGTAGGCCACTTGCGCGCCGAACAGCACGGTCACCCACACCACGTAAAGCCCCCCCATCAGCAACGGGATGAGCGCAAGGCCGCCGTAAATCTTGCTCGTGCTTACGGCACGCGATGCGAGCAGGAAACCAAGTTGGTTGTAAAAATGCCACGCCACACCTGCCAGCACTCCACCGACCAGCGCTGCACTAAAATCCACCCTGGTGTTCGGTACCAGCTTGTAAAAGAGCGCGAACGTGAGGCAGATAACGACAACCGGAAGAAACGTCGAAACGAGCGGTTCAAGAAATGGCACGGCATTGATGATCTCGCGGGTCTGTTGAAAACGCGGCCCGCTGGCCAGCCCGAGCGCGGCGATGATCAGCGCCGGTCCCAGCGCAATCGTCGTGAAATAATTCGCGATGCGCGACCACCAATCTCGTCCGCGAGTCACGCCCCAGATGTCGTTGAACGTCTCCTCCACGCGCGTCAGCGTCAGGATTGCCGTTAAAAACAGAAAGACCATGCCCGTGACACCGAGCGTCCCGCTGTAGGTTCGAGTCACGAGACCGTGAATGTAGCCCGCCACCTCCTTGGACACATCGCGTTTGACCTTGGCCACCGCGGCAACTGCCTCGGTGGTTGGGGTGTTTGTCTCCGTTATGCTGGCAACGACATTCGTTGAGTTCGACTCAACCACCACCGGGGAGTTGGTAGCGGCGAATCCGGGTGCATCTGTGGCGTCGGGCATTTCCGCTTCAACCGCATCAGCGGCTGGAACGACGTTATCCACAAAACCCTGGATGAAACTCGCGATCTGTTCCTCCCCCCGGGACTTGAGGAACACGCTGCTCACACTCATGGCCACGGCTAGCATCGGGATCAGCGCGAGCAGGGTGGTGTAGGAAAGGGCCGAGGCGCGCACGGGACAACGGTTGCGCACGAAGCTCCGCCAGACCAGCACCCAGAAATGAACGAATTTTTCGAATCGCGTGAGGTTGGCTTCGAATGAAAACTGTTCCTCCCCGGAGGTGACAAAAGCACCGTTCACGATGCGGATGAGCCGGGCAAAAGATTTCTTCGACATGCGCTGACGCAACGCTAACAAAGCATCAGAGCAAGTCAACCGGAGCGGCGCGCCGCTTTCAAATTTGAACTTCTAACTTGGAGCCCGGCCTTGTTAATCTGGATGCATGGCTCGGAAGGAATCGACCGGTTCGACATCGGCGCATGGGTTTGACGACATCATCGGCGTGGTGCTGATCGCTGGTGCGTTCTTGCTCATGGTATCGCTCCTTTCCTTTGACCGCCACGACCTCGCCGCCAACATCGCTCCACCCAACAAAAATACGCATAATTGGATCGGCCCCGTCGGCGCCTGGACGGCCAATCTACTGTTCAAAGGATTCGGCGCCACGGTTTACCTGCTGCCGCTGGTCTTGCTGGCTTTTGGGCTGGGCTATTTGTTTCAGAGCATGGCCTATTTGCGGACCCGTTGGGTGTGGGCCGCCGTGTTGTTTGTGTGTTGCATGGGGTTGCTGGATTTGTACACGGGACACCTGCGCAGGCTCACGGAAAATATCAATGCCGGCAGCGCCGGGGGCATCGTCGGGATGAATTTGAACGATTACATCTTCGACCATTTTGGAACGGTGGGTGCCACCATCATTTTCCTGGCGCTCTATTTCATCAGCTTGTTGTTCCTGACCAATTTCCAACTAGGCGAGTGGCTGCGCGGTTTGTGGCCACCCAAAACGGAAACAGCGGCGGGCCTGACGGCGGAAGAAAAGGAGCTCGAACGCCGCCACCGCGACCTCCAAAAGCAGGCGCGTAAATTGCAGGACCAGGTAGAGAAGGAAAGCCTTGGCGCCGATCTCCGTCCCGTTCCCGAACCGAACGTGCGCGACCTAAGCGTGCCACAAACCAAAAGTTCCGACGTCGCATCCCGCACCAAAAAAGCCGCTCAGCCGGCAAAGGAGCCGGAACCGCCCGATGAGGTTGTCGTCATTCCTGCCCGCGAAGTTGCTGCCGCGACCACTGCCGAAGTGCTCGGTAAAGAGGTGCAATCAACCGGGAAGCCAAAGGAAAAGATGGCAGAGGTGACGCCCGAGGAAAACATTTCTGACAAAGCCGAAACCGGTCAACCAGTCACAGTTCAATCTGATTCTGCGTCAGCCGAACTGGCGCCCCGAACCACCAAACCCAAGCCGGCGCCGAAAAAACCGAAGCCAATCACGGTCGCCTCAACCCCGCTCATTGGGAATTATCGGTTGCCGTCACTCGATTTCCTCCAACATCCTGACCCGCATTTGAAGCCCACTGAATCCAAGGAAGAGTTGATGGCAAACGCGCGGCTCATGCAGCAGACGCTGGCGCAGTTCGAAATCGAAGTCGCACTGGGCGACATCACCAAAGGCCCCACGATCACTCGCTACGAGTTGCACCCGGCACCGGGTGTGAAGCTGGAAAAAATCACCGCGCTCAGCAACAACATCGCCGCCGCACTCAAAGCAGAGCGCATTCATATCTTGGCACCCGTGCCCGGCAAAAGTTCGGTCGGTGTCGAGGTCCCGAATCTGATCAAGACCAAGGTGATCATGCGGGACCTGTTGGAATCCGACGAATGGCGCAACACGAAGACGCGAATTCCTCTCGCGTTGGGCAAGGATGTTTACGGTCACCCAATCGTGGCGGACCTCGCTGAGATGCCGCACCTGTTGATTGCCGGCAGCACCGGCTCCGGCAAGTCGGTTTGTATCAATGCGATCATTGCGTCACTGCTCTATCGTTTTTCGCCGGATCAGTTGCGCTTCGTAATGATCGATCCGAAGGTCGTCGAGTTGCAGCATTACAATGCCTTGCCGCATCTCGTCGTGCCCGTCGTAACAGACCCGAAGAAGGTCATCCTGGCGCTGCGCTGGGTCGTGAACGAAATGGAAAAGCGGTACCAGATTTTCGCGAGAGTGAACGTGCGTAACATCAAGTCCTTTAACGAGCGCCCGAAGGACAAACCACTGCCGAAGTCCGAACCCGAGCTTCCGCTCATGGCGCGAAAGGAAAAAATCGAACCCGGCTCGGATGGGTTCGCCGTCGAAGTGGATGAAGAAATCGTGGTGCCTCGGGAAGAGGACATTGTCATTCCCGAAAAACTCAGCTACATCGTGGTCATCATCGACGAACTGGCAGATTTGATGTTGGTTGCCCCGGCTGATGTTGAAATGGCGATCGCCCGCATCACCCAAATGGCGCGCGCAGCGGGCATTCACTGCATCGTCGCCACGCAACGTCCGAGTGTGGATGTCATTACCGGCGTCATCAAGGCGAACATCCCCGCGCGCATCGCGTTTCAAGTTGCCGCCAAAGTGGATTCGCGCACCATTCTCGACGCGATGGGTGCGGACAAACTGCTCGGCAAAGGCGACATGCTTTATCTGCCGCCCGGTTCAGCCAAACTGATCCGCGCCCAAGGTGCGCTCATTACCGACCAGGAAATTCAAAGCATCGTGGACTTCATCGCGCTCCAAGGCAAACCAAGCTACGAAATGGAGATTCACCAGCAGCTTTCCAAGCCGGTGAGCAACCTGAACAGCGACGGCGGTTGCGATGAAGATGAAGAACTGATCCAGCAATGCATTGAAGTGATTCGTAGCGAGCAAAAGGCCAGCGTCTCGCTAATGCAACGCCGTTTGCGTCTCGGTTACACCCGGGCTGCGCGTATCATGGACGAACTTGAGAACCGCGGAATCGTTGGCCCCAGCAAAGGCGCCGAACCGCGTGACATTCTTATCGATCTGGATGAGGGCGGAGCGGATGGAGCAGCAGCACAATAAATCCATCCGTTCACGGTTTAGTAATTGCAATCCATCAGATTTGCTCTTATTCACAGAGACAAATAGACGTGGTGGTCAACTGTCGCGAGGTTTGAACCCACACAATTCCATCGAATGATTAAACAACGCTTTCCCGCTTTGTGGCTGACGCTGTTCACGGTGTTGGCGGGCGATCCTCTGCGTGCAGAGCAAACATTCGATGCCTTGGAACTCCGGGGGGTGGTTTACACCAACGCAACCGTGCTGAATACAAATGCGACGGACGTCTTTATCAAACATGCGGGCGGATTGACCGGTGTCAAAGTCAAGGATTTGGGCGTGGAGGACCTGAAAAAACTCGGATACGTACCGAAAGAACCACCCAAGCCCAGCCCGCTGGTCACCAAAATGGAAGCGTTGACGGAAAAATTGAGGCCGGGCGCGACCAACGAAGCCGTCACCAATTTGAGCAGTTTTTACGAAGACAAGCTCAAGGCGAGCGGTATCAATCCAGCTATCGCTTTGGCCATCTTCCTGGCTGGCGCGTTGGTGATTCACATATTCTATTCTGTTTGCATGCGGAAAATCTGCTTGAAGGCAAACCAGGATCCGGGAGGGATCATTTGGATACCGATACTGCAATTCATCCCGCTGCATCGGGCTGCCGGGATTTCGCCGGGACTTGTCTTGCTGTACTTCATTCCGCCCATAGGCGTTCTTGTGTTCATTTACTGGTCGGTGAAGATTTGCCGGGTGCTGCGAAAAAGCGCAGCGCTGGTCATCATGATTTTCATTCCAATCCTCAATTTATTCTTCATTCCCTACCTTGGCCTTTCGGGTTCTGGAGACAGCGGCGGCAGCAAACGGATGAAATTTTGAAAACTGAATGGCCGTCTTGAAGTTGTTTGAAGGCAGGAGAGTTCCGCCACTTCTTCCCCTGCAACTTTTCTTTGATTGCCAACCCACCGCCAAAATCGCTATGAAAAGCCATCATGCCGAAGGTTGCTGAACAACTCCGTGCGGCCCGGGAGGCCCGGAACCTCACGGTGCATCAAGTGGCCGAAATCACCAAAATCCGAACCGACCATATCCGCGCTTTGGAAGAGAGCAACTTCGACCTCTTTTCCGCAACCGTCTATATTCGCGGCTTCGTCCGCACGTACGCTACCTTGCTCAAGCTTGATGTGCCGAAAATCATGGTGGAACTGGACGACGAGTTGAGGGGCACCGAAAACTTCAGTGCGCCGCCGCCGCTGTCCAACCAGCCGCGCACCGCGCTGGATTTCCTGATGTTACAGTTCTCCAAGGTGAACTGGCGCAGAGGGCTGATCGCTTTGGGCATTGCGTTTGTCCTGGCGTGCGTCGCGATTTTCTTTCTTTTGCGACGGCATTATCAGGCCAAAGACCCACTGGCTGGAGTCGGTCCGGGGCTTTACCAGCCCACCCAAAATATTTCGGGCGAAGTGCTCCCTCTGCCACCGACTCCTCGTCGCTAAAGTTCATCCAAATATAGCCGCCGATTGTTCCAAAGATAGAGCGCGCCGGACGTAAACGTCAGCACCACGGCCACCCATTTCGCCACGATGGTGAAGGCCGGCACCCACCAGTTGACCATCGTACCCGCCCACGCACCCCATTCGGGATAGCTCTCATGCACCAGAATCGCGATGATCGCCACGATTTGCGAAATGGTCTTGTGTTTGCCGTAGCCTTCCGCCGCCAGCACGACCTGTTTCGAGGCCGCCAGTAGACGCAGCCCCGTAATGGCCAGTTCACGCGCCACGATGATCACCACCATCCATGCCGGCATCCAATCGCGATCCACGAAGGAGATAAATGCAGAGCAGACGAGGATTTTGTCGGCCAACGGGTCCATCAACACACCAAAATTCGTGACGAGCCGGTCGCGCCGGGCAATCTTGCCGTCAAAATAATCCGTCAGGCTGGCGGCAATGAACAACAGCAACGCCAATGTTTGATGATAGCGAATCTGTGAAAAAATGACCGCCAGAAAAGCGACCGTTAGCACGAACCGGGAAAGCGTCAATTTGTTTGGCAGGTTCATCTTCGTGCAGAAGGTTGAACGTTGAAGGTCAAACGTTGCAAGTTCCAAAAAGCCCGATTCCGCAACTTGTGACTCGTACTTCAGGAAACCGGCTCCGCAATCAAATCGTAGTCCGTGTGGCCGATGATCCTTACTTGCGCAAATTCGCCCATCTGAAGTTTACCCCGGACATAAACGCGACCGTCAATGCCCGGCGCGTCCGCCTCGCCTCGACCGACCAAAAATTTCCCGACTTCTAGTTTCGTATCAGGCGACTTGCTTTCGCGGATCAAACCGTGCTCCCACGAAATCACGTTGGACCTCGTTAGTGCTTCTGCGCTGGCCTTCGTTTCGATCAGCACTTTAAAAGACCGCCCGACGAATGACTCGGAAACTTGCCTCGCCACTTTGTGCTGAGTAGCCATGGCGAGGTCGCGTCGTCGCTTCTTGATCTTGTCGGGAATCTGACCGCGCATGTTGCCGGCGCGGGTCGCTCCTTCTTTGGAGTAAGTGAACACGCCCAGACGCTCGAACTTCGTTTCGCGAATGAAGTCGAGCAGCGTCTGGAAATACTCTTCCGTCTCCCCGGGGAAGCCAACAATGAACGTCGTGCGCAAGGCAATCCCCGGAATCCCCGCGCGAATCCTCTGAATGAGATCGCGAATGTATGCTTCGCTGGTTTCGCGGCGCATCCGTTCCAGCATGTTCTCATGAATATGTTGGAGTGGAATATCAACGTAACGCGCGACCTTGGGACATTCGGCGATCGTTTGAATCAACTCATCCGTCCAGTGTGCCGGGTGTGTGTAGAGCAGGCGAATCCAGAAATCGCCGGGCAGTGAATTGAGTTCGTGCAGCAAAGTGCAAAGCGTGGTGGCGTTGGCGGGAAGCGATTTTGCGGCAGCGTTGAATTTTTCTGGCGAAGAAATCGCGCGGCTGTGGCCCGCTCGCAAATCGAGGCCATAGTACGTCGAGTCTTGCGAAATCAAATTCAGTTCCTTCACCCCATCGGTGAGAAGTTGTTTGGCCTCCTGCACGATGTCACTTTGCTGCCGGCTGCGATGACTGCCGCGCATTCTTGGGATGATGCAGAAGCTGCATGGGTGATTACATCCCTCGGCAATCTTGACGTAGGCAAAATGACGCGGAGTGAGCCGGAAACGGGGCGTGGCGAAGTCCGGGATGTAACGCGGCCGCGCGTTGACTTCAATTACCGGAGCGTGGGAGGAGTTGCGCGCCGCGTGATTCGGAATCGGTGAAACGACAGTCCTGGTTTTGCCTAAATTATCTTTGCCGCGGGCCACTTCCGCTTTTTCGTGATCTGAAAGGGGGCGCAAGTTATCCAACTCAGCCAAGCGCACCGTAACTGTCGATTTTGAGTTTTGAGCGTTGGGACTTGAATTTTGAATTCGCTCCGCGCGATGTGCGAGCGCCTGTTGAACAATGTTGCCAACCTGTGCGACCTGGTCGATGCCCATGAACGCATCCACTTCGGGCAGGAGCTTTGGGAGTTCGTCGCGAAACCGTTGCGGCAGACAGCCGGAAACGATCAGGCCTTGGCCGCGATTCTTCGCCTCGCGCAGTTCAACCGACTCCAGAATAGTATCGACACTTTCCTCCTGCGCGCTGTCAATGAACGAGCAGGTGTTGACGATGACGACGTCGGCACTGGCGGCGTCGTTGGTGATTTCCACGCCGCTCTGGATGAGCGAGCCGAGCATGATCTCGGCATCGACCAGATTTTTGGCGCACCCGAGCGAAATCAAACCGACGCGCACGCGATGCTTGTGGGAAGCGGTTTTCGTCACAGGCCAAAAAGAATACGCGAGAGAAGCGACGGAAGGCAACCATTCGATATGCAGTGGAAGGAATTGCTACTTGATCCTGGCGCATTCGTCGAACCCGCGAAGAATCCGTTTGGCCGCTACTCTGGTAACGGCACCTCCCACTGATCTAGCGGAGAGCGCAGCCTGCCACAGAGAGGCTTTCATGCTTATGCCACCACCGCTGATGCGACCGTTTCATCCGCGGGAGGACGGTCGCGCGCTTCCATTTTTGCCCGCAATTTTTTGAGCGCCGCTTCTTGAATCTGGCGAATGCGTTCGCGGGTCAGACCGAATAGCTTGCCGATTTCTTCCAAGGTTTTTTGCGGGCCGCCATCCAGCCCGTAGCGGAGACTAATGATTGCACTTTCCCGTTCGGTCAGGGTGGCGAGGATTTCGCGCGCCAAGTCCGTGTCGGATTCCTTGATGAGCCGGTCAAAAGGCGCCGCCCCATTTGGATCGGCGACGATGTCGGAGACGCGGTTCGACTCGTCGTCGCCAATCGGCGCGTCGAGTGAGACTGGCGCTCGGGACGCCTGACGATATGCGCGCACATGTTGCGGGCTGAGTTCCAGTTCATCCGCAAGTTCTTCATCAGTTGGGTCTCGATCAAGAACCTCGCGGAACTTGCGCTCGGCCCGTGAGATATGAGCAAGCCTGTCGACAACGTGAACGGGCAACCGGATGGTCTTCGATTGATTCGCCAGCGCCCGTTTGATTCGTTGTTTGATCCACCACGATGCGTAGGTGGATAGCTTGGCCCCTTTCCCAAGCTTGAACCGTTCAACCCCTTTGATCAGGCCCAAGTTGCCTTCGTTAATGAGATCGAGAAGCGGCACGCCCAGCCCTTCATAGTCGCGGGCGATTTTCACCACCAGCCGCAGGTTGGCCTTAATCATGTGTTCACGGGCCTCTTTGTCACCGTGTTTGATTCGCCGCGCGAGCGCAATTTCCTCCTTCGCGCTCAGCAGTTTTACCCGGCCGATCTCGCTCAGATAGATTTGCAAGGCGTCACCGCGGGGAAAGCCGGCTTCCGGCAATTGCGCCGGCTCACTTTCCGCAACCACCGGTTTCCCGCCCAAAACTTCGATTGTCGGCGAGGGCGACAAAGCCCGACACCGTTTGCGCGAACGCGACGGCGTCAAGCGGACACGAGGCGGTTTCAGACTCGTTAACCTCGACCGGTAATCTTGTTCGATGGTTGTCTTCATTTGTTCTTTCCAAATTTTTGGCAAAGCGTCGGAAATCTTTGTATCAGACTTCAACCAACACTTCAGTTCTGGGAAACCTTACTTTCCTGGCTTCGGCATATTTGTCGCTCGTGGTGCGATACCCGGCGGCAGCCGCGACGACCGTGCTCAAGCCCTGTCGATCCAAGCGGAGAATTTCGTCGTACTTCGCGGGTTCAATGCCTTCCATCGGACAGGCGTCAATACCCAACAAAGCGGCGCTCGTCAAAAAATTGCCAAGCGCGATATAGGCCTGGTTCGTGGCCCAACTTTTCCGCGCGGCATCGTCCCGGCCCTGAATGATGCTGCCAATCATCATGTCACGGTAACTCGTGAGTGAGGCGCGGTTTGTCCCTCGCACGACGGCGATCCGATTTATGTAAGCATCAATGTCACTTTCGCCGAGATTCTTTTTGACGGTGAAGACGACCAGATGTGATGCGTCGGCCACCTGGCGTTGTCCCCATGAGGCGGGAACGAGTCGCTCGCGTACCGCCGGATCGGTGACGACCACAAACTTCCACGGCTGAAGGCCGAAAGAGGATGGGGTCAATACAAGTGATTCTTCGAGCGTGGCCCAGTCTGCGGCGCTGATTTTGCGCTCGGGATCGAATTGTTTCGTGGCGTAACGCCAGGTGAGTTGAGCGATCAAGGTTTCGCTAGTGACGGGTTTTGTATGCATGGGTTGATAGATGCTTGTTTGTTCGTGGTTATGCGCCAAATCTGATCACGCCGCCACAGCCAGACTTTCCAGTGTGGTGCTTATCACCTTTTTGCTGACGACCCCGACCGTTTTGTGCCGTACGTCACCGCCGGCAAAATACAGCAGGGTCGGAATGGACTGGATGCCAAATCGCTCGGCGAGCGCGGGGTTGTTGTCCACATTGACCTTGGCGACTTTGACTCGGCCTGTTTGCTCGGCGGCGACTTCATTCAGTATGGGCGACAGCATCTTGCATGGTCCACACCACTCGGCCCAAAAATCCACCAGGACAGGTTGATTTGACTTCAAAACCTCGGTTTCAAAGTTTGCTTCGTTGATTTCTATGGTCGCTTTCATATTTCAGTTTTGATTGATGGTTTATTCAATGATCGGAATCTCTCGGCATCCAGTCAGGCCACCAATTCGATCATCGAGCTGTTACGCCTTATGGATTGCTGCCGTTCGTTCCAAGCGATGACCGCTTGAACTTTTTCCGTTGCGAGGGTCGGAAAAACCAAGTGAGGATAATTGGTTTGCCATGCCGTCGCCTCAGCCTCATTCAGCGCCAGCCGGAGCAGATGTCCATGCTTTTTGAGCGCTTTGAATGACTCGGCGAAAACTGAGGCCCTGACCTTTGCGACCTGCGTGAGAATCTTCTGGCACGACGCCAGACAAGCATTTCTGACCACGCTTCCGATACCCGTGCTTACTTTGCTTTCATTCGTATTTATCAGTTTCATATTCGCTCAATCTTTCCGATTATGTAATCTTTACGATTACATACTATCTCAAAAAAAAAGGCCGTCAACTGATTTTTTTCTGGGCGCATTTTCCCGAGGTTTTCACCGCATCAATCACGTTTGCCAAAGTGGTTTTCTCCAGATCCCGCTCCAACGCATCCTGTGCCGACGCAAAAACCCTTTCCAGTGTCTCGCGCATGCAATTTCCCACCGGGCAGGCGGTATTTGGCTTTCGCGACGGGGCGGCAAAGGCTTCAGTCGCCTCGACCGCGCGATACACTTCAGCCAGATTAATTCGGCCAGGCGATCGACTCAGACGGGAACCAGCCCCGGCCCCCTTGCACGTCTCCACCAGTTTGGCCCGCTGCAAAGCGAGCAGCAACCGTCGGATTATTACTGGGTTGGTGTTGACGCTGCCAGCGAGAAACGCCGACGTGACCCGATCGCCCTCTTTGTAAGCGAGGACGGCCAGCACGTGAACCGCCATGGCAAATCGACAACTTGTTCTCATACTCTGTAGATAAGTAACTGGATTGATTACATTCGTCAAGTGTGAAAGGCGCTGGACGCTTCACTGCAGAAGTTCTATTTTCCCGTCATGGCGGCGACAGCGATACCAGAGCAGCGGCCCGACACGGGGCAGGATGCGAAAACTGATTCACGCACGGATCGCGAACCAGGTTATCTCGTCGTTTGCTGGAATGATCCGGTGAACCTAATGGACTACGTAACGCATGTATTCCAGGTTGTGTTCGGCTGGCCACGGCAGAAGGCGGAGGTTCACATGTTGCAGGTTCACAACCAGGGGAAAAGCGTGCTGACTCGAGAAAGCATGGAAAAGGCGGAGTTTTACGTTCACGCGCTCCAGCGCTACAGCCTTCACGCAACCATGGAGCGAGACTAGGTGAAACTTATCCAGGCCAGCGGGGAGCATTTTGTTTTTGCAATCAGCAAACGGGAAAGAAAGTTGTTGTTGGGCGTTCTCAAGCTCTACCCTCTGATCCCCGCGACGCACCATCGCCTGAGCAAGAGTCCCAAGACGACCGAGGAAAGCGAGAACCAACGATTGTTGGAAGAATCACTCGCAGCGCATCGGCAGGAAAATCAAAAGCGTGTTCTGGCCATGCTGAATGAGCCGGAGCGTTTTCGGGCAAAAGCCTCCGGCTATGACCTTGAACTGTCCAGATCAGAGGTTGAATGGCTGCTACAAGTCTTCAATGATGTCCGCGTGGGAAGTTGGATTGCTCTCGGCTCCCCGGAATCGCTTTCCGACAAGAGCATTTCGCTCACTGCCGAAACTGCCCCTCACATTCTATCAATGGAACTGCTGGCGGATTTGAGATGGTTCTCCTTGGCGCGGTCAGTGGCCAGACGACGAAGGAATAATGGAATCGTTCGCTGCTGACGCGGGTGCGAAACTGTGAGCGGTTCATACCACTGTCGGGAGTACTAAAGGTACAGCAGCAGCATTGCTTCTGGGCGGCGGGCGCGTTATGAGAAGCGCATGAGCGACAACCACACGACCTCAACCACAACCCAAGCCTCATCGGATAACGCGCCTGATGCGCAGTTCATGAAGGAGTTTGAAAAGGTTATCATGTCCTACGCCGAGGCCGCTTCAGCAGGCAAAACCGAGGAAGCCCATAGCGCCGCGCTACAGGCATTGATAATGGCTGGCGCGGAAGCGCTCAAGAATCCTACTCCCGCTTTGCTGCTCCGGGAGGAAGCCGACGATCTCGAAAGCAAAGGCGACTGGTCCGGGGCAGAAGCAGTGCGCCGGAAGGTCCTGGCGCTGGAGGCGTCGTCAGGAAATCTCGGCATTGCTGTCAAAGCGCAGATGGAACTGTGCCGATTGCTCCGCTCGGTCGGGCGAAGTGATGAGGCTTGCGAGTTGGCCAGTGTCGCGACCGATTCCGCCCGTCGCACCGGGATTTTTCCCTTGCTCGTGATGGCTTTGGAAAACGAAATCTTCTGTGTTCTCGACAGAGGAGATTTTCCCAAGGCTTTGGCGGCTGCTTCAGAGGCGGTGCAGGTCATTGAACCTGGAAAGCTTTATGACCAGACGCGCGCGAAGGCGCTGACAGCCCGCGCAAGGTGCTGGCTTGCCAACGATAGCCTAGCTAGCGCGGAGACGGACCTCGCTTCAGGTTGGGAACTGCTTCAAGCGCAATCCGGCTCCTGTATAATGCCGGGGCCAATCCACACACTGGCCAATTGGTGGGAAGTGAGGAGCCAGTTTGAGGAGCGGCAAGGAAATCTTCAAAGCGCCAAAGAAGCTATGAAACGTGCAATTGAATACCGCCGCCAACTTCAAGGGCCGTATGCACTTCTCGTCCTGGCCCGGGCACTCGACGGATTTGCAAAGATTTCCAGAGCAGACGGTGACTTGTCTGGGGAGGAACAAGCCCTGAACGAAGCGAAGTCCATTCGTGAAGGTCTCCATCTTCCGCTCGCAAATTAGTTGAAAAATGTGACCGCTCGGCGTGATCGCATTGATCACTCAGCTCAAACCAAACGTGGCCTGTAATCTGGCCAGTCAAATCGCGGCAAAACCAAATGCAGGGAGTCGCACTTGGTTTTGCTGGGTAGAAGGGGTTGAAATCAATCTCCCTACCAACAGTTTTGAATTTCTTTTTCAATCCGATGCGTCTATGTTTTGTGAGCACGCGAAATGAAAGTGACTCTTCACCCTGCTGATGCACCAATGAGAGGCTGGTCCCGGCGCCGCTTTCTCTCGCGGAATGCTTTGGGTCTGGGCAGCGTCGCTCTCGCATGGTTGTTGCGCGAAGATAATCTCCTCGCGACACCGCCCGGAATTCCGCGCCTGCCGCAGTCGTTTGACTTGAAGCCAAAGGTTCCGCTGGCTCGTCCACGTGCCTGTGCAATGATCTCCCTCTTCATGCACGGCGGGCCGAGTCATATTGATCTATTCGACCCGAAACCAGAATTGACCCGGCGCAGCGGTCAGGATTTCGCTGGAGAAATAACCTTCAGTTTCATTGATCGGGCGACCAAAAAACTATTCGGCAGCCCTTGGAAATTTGAGAAGCACGGTCAGAGCGGAATTGAAGTCTCCGAACTTTTGCCGCACTTCGCGAGCATTGTGGACAACGTTTGTTTGGTGCGTTCGATGCACACGGACATCAACGGGCACGAACCTTCCATCTGGTTCATGAACACCGGCAAGGCGCAGCCGGGCCGGCCCGCACTCGGCTCGTGGCTTACCTACGGTCTCGGCTCGGAAAGCCAGAGCTTACCCGCCTACGTCGTGTTGACCGATCCTGGCGGGCATCCGGTGGACGGCGTGCGCAACTGGTCGAACGGCTGGATGCCGCCACTATTTCAAGGAACAATCGTTCGCTCAAGCGAACCGCGCATTCTGAATCTCGAACCACCGCCGCATTTGAAAGGCGAGTTGCAGGAGCAGAACCTTGCGTTCCTCGCACGGTTAAATCGTGACCATCTCGCGCGTCATCCTGGCGAATCTGATTTGGAAGCGCGGATCGCCAGCTATGAACTCGCCGCACGGATGCAAACCGCTGCGAAAGAAGCACTCGATATTTCCGGCGAAAGCGAGGCCACCAAGAAGCTTTACGGCCTGGATGATTCCGTCACACGTGAATACGGCACGCGTTGCCTTATCGCCCGCCGACTGGTCGAGCGCGGTGTCCGCTTCGTGCAACTATTTATCAACGGACAGATCTGGGATAACCACGAGAGTATCACCAAAAACCTCGTGAACTGCTGCCGCAAGACCGATCAACCGTCCGCCGCGCTCGTCAAAGACCTTAAGGCGCGCGGCCTGCTCGACACCACAATTGTCCATTGGGGCGGAGAGATCGGACGACTGCCCGTGACCGAGAACCACGGTGCCGCCGAGAAGGCTGGCCGCGATCACAACGGCCAGGGATTCAGCAGTTGGCTCGCGGGTGGCGGCATCAAGGGGGGCATGACCTACGGCGAAACCGACGAATTCGGACACAAGGCGGTTGTGAATCCGGTCAGCCCAAACGATTATCACGCCACGCTGCTGCACCTCTTCGGACTTGACCACGCTAAACTCCTTTACTTCCATAACGGCTTGGAGGAGCGTATCACCGACGGCAAGTCCTGCCGCTTGGTGAAGGAGATTCTGCAAAACGTGTGAAGCTTGGCGAGAGGACGAAACCTGTACGAGTGACGGGCTAGGAGTTAGGAAGCGGCCCATATTGCGACCGAACCGACCCCTTTTTGGCAAGTCGGCATGGACTGGCGGTCACCGTTTCGTGGCTATCGCCGCCGCGACGCGCTCGAAGTCTCGATCCCCAACCTTCGCCGGAATATTGTAATCAGCAGTTCTCCCCGTATTAGGCTCTTTCCATCTGTAGATTTCGGAGTGCCCATCAGCGAAGCTCAGATTGGCACCGTGGTTATGCCGGTCAGAAGGACTGTTTTGCCAGACTCGATTGTCCACTTGGATCGCAAAATAAGAATCCTCCAAGGTCAGGCCTTCATCGATGAACACAAGGGCACCTATTGGCCTTGGAAAAAGGATGTCTGTGTACTTCCTATTGACGGGATAACGAGGATTGACCCAATCAACGTCGCTATTCATCTGCCCTGACATGGAAAAACTGCGCACCCTGGCAATCTTGGTCTTCCCACCTCGTTTGTATTCATCAGCCGCACACACGTAGATTCCTGGCGACGTGTTGTATGCCCAAAGTTTTCCGTTTTTGATGTTGTTAATGTTAGTGTCGCCCGGAGCCGCGTTAACATCGCCTTGAACCCAAGCGTACGTCTGGTCGGCTATGTAGTTTCGTATCAATTCATCCTTGTTGTCCTGGCTATACATGATCCAGGCTAGGGTAAGCTGCTTTGTGTTGCTCAGGCATTGGGTGGCCAACGCCTTGGATTTGGCTTTCGACAGTGCCGGCAACAGCAGACCGGCCAGGATGGCGATGATCGCAATCACAACCAGAAGTTCAATCAAAGTGAATGCCGCCCGGTTTTTCACCGGTCGTGGCTGAAGGATGGATTTGATGTGCCGTTTCATAAGGATTTTTGTTGCCACTAGCGTAGCTTTTTTCTGAACCAAGGTCAAGAGGTCTCCAAGCGTAATCACGCCATGAGGTCATTTTCCCGCTGGCTTTTTTGGCCAAGCAATCGTAGTGGTTCGTAATGCGCCATTACCAGATTTGTGTTTCAGTCGGCTGGCTTATGCTCGCTTCGACGCCGGTCATCGGCGCAGCCCCACCGACGTTCGAGAGGGACATCCGGCCCATTCTCAAGGCGCATTGTTTCGATTGTCACGGTGAAGGAGAGAAGTTGAACGGCGGTCTCGACCTGCGTTTGCAACGGCTGATGATCAGAGGTGGCGACGACGGTCCGGTCATCGTCCCCGGCAAACCCGAACGGAGTTTGCTGTTTCAGAAGGTTCAGAGCGGCGAAATGCCGAAGCGCGACAAGAAGCTCATTCCCGCGGATGTAGCGTTGATCCAGCAATGGATCGCCAGTGGGGCGAGGACCGCCCGCCCTGAACCCACCGAACTGGGCAAAGGCAGCGGCATTACTGAGGAAGAGCGCGCGTTCTGGTCATTCCAACCAATTCGCCAACCCAGGATTCCAGCAACGAAACCCAAGGACCGCGTCCGCACACCAGTTGATGCGTTCCTGGTTGCAGCGATGGCGAAACAAAAACTCAAATTTTCGCCCGACGCTGAAAAAGTCACGTTGCTTCGCCGCGCCTGCCTCGACCTTACGGGATTGCCGCCGACGCCCGCCGAGGTCGAAGCTTTTCTTACAGACACTGCGCCTGAGGCCTACGAAAGGTTGATCGACCGGTTAATCGACTCGCCGCACTACGGCGAACGCTGGGGACGTCACTGG
Organism: uncultured Verrucomicrobiota bacterium; assembly: GCA_964651015.1. Lineage (GTDB taxonomy): Bacteria > Verrucomicrobiota > Verrucomicrobiia > Limisphaerales > PALSA-1396 > CAZYYS01. The sequence goes on along the minus strand of CAZYYS010000009.1, from coordinate 11,025 downwards.
CTCGACGTCGCAGGCTACGCGGACTCCGACGGCTACAGCGATGCCGATCCGCCGCGTGATTATGCTTACAAGTATCGCGACTACGTCATCCGCTCTTTCAATGCTGACAAACCATTCGACCAGTTCATCACCGAACAGCTTGCCGGTGATGAACTCGCCCGCGCGACGCAAGGCAATCCTCAAGCCGCGCTCGATCCGCAAACGCGCGAGTTGTTGATCGCCACGGGCTTTCTGCGGATGGGCGCTGACGGCAGTGCCACGTCCGGCGTTGACCAGGATATGGTGCGCAACCAGGTGGTGGCCGACACCATCAAGATTGTGTCCTCGTCGCTCCTCGGATTGTCCGTGGGCTGCGCGCAGTGTCACAATCATCGTTACGATCCGATTCTCCAGACCGATTACTACCGTCTTCGCGCCGTGATCGAGCCAGCTTACAATTGGAAAAATTGGCGCACGCCTGAGCAACGGTTGATTTCACTCTACACGGAAGCTGACCGCAAAAAGGCCGCCGAAGTCGAAACTGAAGCGAAGAAACTTGCCGACGAAAAGGAGGCAAAGCAGAAGCAGTACATTGAGGAAGCGTTGGTGAAGCACTTGGAGAAATTTGAAGTTCCCTTGCGCGATCAACTGCGCGCCGCTTACGACATGCCCGCCGACAAGCGCACCCCCGAACAAAAGAAACTCCTTGCCGACAATCCCAGCGTGAACATCACCCCCGGAGTGCTTTATCAATACAACCAAAAGGCTGCTGATGACTTGAAGGCGATGGACGCGAAGATTACCGAGCTTCGCGGGCGGAAGCCGCCAGAAGATTTTATCAGCGTCTTGAACGAGCCGACAGACAAACCGCCGGTGACATATCTTTTCCATCGCGGCGATCCGAAGCAGCCTAAGCAAGCTTTGCAGCCTGGCATATTGACTGTGCTTGCAAAGCCTGACCAATCGGCCGACCTGCCTGAGAAGGATTCGAATATCCCGACCAGTGGCCGCCGGCTTGCCTTCGCGCGCTGGCTCACCAGCGATGCGAACCCGCTGGTTACGCGCGTCCTCGTCAACCGCGTCTGGCTGCAACATTTCGGACGCGGACTTGTTGGCACACCGTCGGACTTTGGCGCAATGGGCGAGCGTCCAACCCATCCCGAATTACTTGACTGGCTCGCAACTGATTTTGTCGATCACGGTTGGCAGTTGAAGCGCTTGCACAAGCTTATCATGACATCGACCGCTTATCGTCAATCTTCCCGCCGCGATCCCAAACGTGAGCAGCGCGATCCTGAGAACCGTCTCTACTGGCGCAAACCAGTTCTGCGCCTGGATGCCGAAGCCATTCGCGACTCGATCCTGTCCGCATCAGGTGTTCTCAACGAGGGACTCTTCGGCCCACCCGTGCCGGTACGGCCCGATGTGCAAGGCCAGATCGTCGTCGGCGTCGATAAAACGGAAGGCGACAATAAAATGCCGGTCGAAGTGCCGTTGCACGGAGAGGAGTTCAGGCGCGGGATTTACATTCAGGTTAGGCGCAGTCGTCCATTGGCGATGCTCCATGCTTTTGATGCGCCGGTGATGGAAGTCAACTGCGAACGCCGGCAGTCCTCCACTGTCGCCACGCAGTCGCTCATGCTGATGAACAGCAAGTTCATTCTCGATCAGGCCGCGCGTTTTGCAACGCGCCTGCAAACGGAATGCGGTAACGACCGCACCGGCCAAGTGACCCGCGCCTGGCAACTGGCCTTCAGCCGAAAGCCAAATGCCCTGGAGTTGACCGATGCGCTTTCGTTCCTGGCGAAGCAAACGGATCAACTGGAAACCGCGGCTGAGAAGGAGGCCGTGGAATCCAAAGACTCAAAAAAAGACGAAAAGACAAAGCCTGTTGCAAAGCCCTCACCTGAATTGCAAGCGCTCACCAACCTCTGCCAGGCACTGCTGAGTGCGAACGAGTTTCTCTACGTGGATTAGCGTCGCAGGAATTTGGCAACGGCTTCGGTCCGTGTCCGGACCTGGAGCTTTTCGTAAATGCGCCGGATGTAGGTGTGAACCGTTTCATAACTGATGCCAAGTTTTTCCGCGATTTCCTTGTACAGAAAACCCTTGCTAAGGCAGTCCAAGACCTCCTGTTCGCGTGGCGATAGATTTTCGGTGGCCTGAGCCGAGGCGCTGGATTGTTGAAATGATTGCACTACCTTGCGCGCAATGTGCGTGGTCATCGGCGATCCGCCCTTCAACACGTCCCGGACGCCCTCCAGAAGCTCGGCGCTCTTGGTGCGTTTGAGCAGGTAACCCGACGCACCGGCGGCCAGCGCATTGAAGATGTTATCCGTGTCTTCGTAAACGGTGAGCATGATGATCTGCGTTTCCGGAACAAGTTGCTTTAGACGTCGCACGCACTCCACGCCGTTCATGCCTGGCAGATTGATGTCCATCAGCACGACGTTTGGGCGTTCCTTTGGCACGGCTTCCAGCGCCGCCTCGGCACTCGGATATTGACCGGCACATTCAAACCCATCCGCCCGGTTCAGCACGCGCGCCAAGGTGCCGCGCAACTGGTCGTTGTCTTCGACGATGGATACGGTAATGGGCATGCGTGTTTCAGTGCTTTTCGATTGGCGCCGTGAATTTCACGAGCGTGCCACCATTTGCGCCAGGGCCGATCGAAAAAATTCCGCCGACATCTTCCATCCGTTTGCGCATGTTGCGCAACCCATTTCTGCCTTTCTTCTCATCCTGGTCGGTCAAGCCGCGGCCGTCATCTTCGACTTCAAGTGTGAAGCGATTTGCTTCCAAACGCAGCCGGACCTGGACAGCGGACGCCCTGGCATGTTTGACAACGTTGTTGATCGCTTCCTTGAACGAAAGAAACACATTGTGCCGCACTTCCGGCGGAATGGGAGCGGCTGGCAATTGGTTCGGCACATCCAATCGGTAGCGTAACCCCGCCAAGGCGAGATATTCCTGCGCGTATTTGCAGGCGTATGTGATCAATCCGTCGAGCGTGTCGTTTGAAGGATTTGCGGCCCAGACGATCTCATCGAGAGCACGCGTGGTTTCACGCGCTGTTTGTGAAATCTGACGGGCATGGGACTCCACTTCATCCGGCAAATTCTTGTCGTCTTCAACCATTTCACCCAGCAACGAAACTTGAGTGAGGTTGGCACCGAGCTGGTCGTGCAGGTCGCGCGCAATACGCGAACGCTCCTTCTCAAGCGCCTCCTGCTGACGAAGTGCCTCCAGTTGGCGTTGCAATCTCTGCGTTGAGAAATAATGGACGAACCCAATAATCGCTCCCAGAAGGAAGGCAATCGTGGCGCCAAGAAACCACCAGGTGCGCCAGAATGGCGGCAACACAGTTACGGCCAGGGTGCTGCCCTCCAGGTTCCATATTCCGTCCTCGTTGCTAGCGGTTACTTGAAAATGGTACTGCCCCGGGGGCAGTTTCGGGTAGCGCGCAACACGGTCTTTGCCAGCGTCAGTCCAGCGTGTCTCTCCCCCCTCTATCCGATCCAGACCTTGCATGCGGTACTTGAAGCGCGCCCGATTTGCTGCTGCGAGATTGAGGCTGGTGTATTCAATGTCCAAGCCTTCTTTGCTGGCTGGAATGGTCACCGATTGTGGTCGTGTGGCTCGCAAGCCGTTGGTGATCTGCTCCTGCCCCTCGATCTGGATCGACTCGATGAAGACGGGCGGAGGATTTGTGTTGCGAAAAAGTTGAGCCAGGTCAACGGAAGCAAGTCCCTTTGTCGTAGGAAACCAGAGTTTTCCATCCCGGGCGCGACAGGCAGCGGGCTGCGAACCTTGAGTGCATTCACCGGTCGGCAGGCCATCTGGTTTCCCATAAACACGGCAGGAGATTGGATCAGTCAGTCCGTGTGCAAAGTCGTTCAACGATTTCTTCAGCACACGCATAAGACCCAGGTTCGATCCGAGCCACAAGTAACCCTGGTCATCTTCGATCAGGTAGCCGATGCTGTTGCCGATGAGGCCTTCACGGGTCGTGTAGCGGGTCCACTTGCCGGATTGAAACCGCGCCAAACCACCCTTGGTCCCGACCCACAAAACGCCTTGGACATCGACAAGCAGCGAAGAAATGTTATCGCTCGGAAGTCCATCCTTCTTGCGAAAGACGGTGAACTGGTCGCCGCGTAGACTATTCAGTCCTCCCCCTTCGGTGCCGACCCAAAGGTTTCCCTCTGTGTCATCGGTTATCGCCCGCACCACATCTGCTGACAAGCCTTCCCGAGTCGTGAACACTTTCCAACCTTGCTCGTCCCAACGTCCCAGCCCGTTCTGCGTGCCTACCCAGACCCGCCCGGTGCGATCCTGATAGATGGCCGAAATCTCCGGGCTTGGCATCTCAAGCCCGGAGACCTGCAAGAAGATGCCGTTCTCCACTTGAAACAAACCCGCGCCAAATGTACCGGCCCAGACTCTATCGGCACGATCCACAAACATGGCCGGCACATAGGACCCGGCGACGAGTTGGCGCACAACCCCGTCTCTTAGGTAACCAACTCCCAGGCCGCTGAACCACAATCCTCCTTCCGCATCTTCGCAAACCGAACGAATGCTTAACGCCGCCGATTCATCCAAGGGTTTGAACACTTGAGGACTGACGTGGTTTAGGCCGCCGCCATCCGTTCCCACCCAAAGACTGTCTTCACGATCCGCGTGCAGTGAAAGGATGTAATTATTCGACAAACCCTCGTTCGTTGAAAGCGCCGTGGCTTTGCCCTTCGGATCAAACCAGAACATCCCGTCTCCCAAGGTCCCAACCACCAGATTGCCACGCCTGTCCTCACACGCAGCGGAAACGGGGCTGCCACCCCAAGGATACGCCCCAAAATCGAGTTCGAGGTGATTTGTTTTCCACTTTTGTATGCGGCCATCGGCCAGACGCCAGTATCCGCCCCGTTGACTGGCGAGAAGGAAGTCGAGCTTTCTCACAGGCAAATCATGCGTCACCGGGAGTGCGCGCTGCGCGATCACGGCAGCCGGGTCTATAGTAAGGAGGTTCGTGTCCATTCCCACCCACAGCGGACCAGTTTTTTCAGCGATGACAATCCGGCTGCTGTTGAACTGCTGTGCGCCGAGTCTCCAGACATTTGTATTGCCATCCTTATAGCGACACAATTGATCATCCGCAGTGTAAAGCCAGACGGCACCTGTGTTATCCTCACACACCGACACCAAGCGTCCCTCACGAGTCCCTCGCCCAATATCCAGACTTTTAACCAGCCCGTCTTTGACAAATGCAATACCAGCCGTTTCCGTTCCGATCCAGAGATTGCCTTTGTTATCCTCAAAGAGTTTGACAATCTGGCTGCTTTTCAGACCTGGCGTATTGCTCTCATCAAAAACCACGAAACGATTGCCATCGAAGCGCACCAAACCGTTGAGCGTGCCCAACCAGAGATAGCCATCTCGTGTTTCGGTCATCGCGATCACCGGACTTGCCGGCAGACCCTCGTCAGTTCCCCAAACATCGATGGTGAAACGTGCCTTGTCCGCAGCGGAGAAAACTGAAGCGGAACCAGAGAGCCACAGGCAAGCGACTGCGATAGTCCAACGTTTATTCGGCATATTCGGTTGTTCCAGTGATCCGGCAAATGCGTAAGCTTGATTGACTCCGGTGCAAAACAAGTTTGCCTTGGGCGGCCTCTTGAAGCAAGCGCGTCTACAGCATCGGCGTGGGCAAACCGTTTGATCCTCGACATGGGCGCGAGTTTCTGGCGCGATGCGCGCCTGACCGCCGCCAACTGAATCAACATGAAGAAACTTAAAATTTTTCTGGCCGCCGTGATGTTGCCATGGCTCGGCGTGAGCGCCGCGGCAGACACCGGTCTCTTCGCGCGGAGCAACCTCGTCGCCTGGTGCATCGTGCCATTCGATGCGAAAGAGCGCCCGCCCGCCGAGCGCGCAGAGATGGTCCTGCGACTTGGGCTGCGCCGCGTGGCTTACGACTGGCGCGAAAAACACGTCGCGACGTTCGAGCAGGAGATTCTCGAATACCAGAAGCGCGGCATCGAATACTTCGCTTTCTGGGCGACGCACGAGAAGGCTTTTGCGATCTTCGAGAAATACAACCTGCATCCACAAATCTGGGTGACGCCCCCCAGCCCGGCGGGAACGAATCGCGACGAACAGATCCGCAAAGCCGCCGCCGAATTGCTCCCGGTCGTCGAGCGCACGCGTAAGGCCGGCTGCGCGCTCGGCCTCTACAACCACGGCGGCTGGGGCGGCGAACCGGAAAACCTCGTCGCGCTCTGCGAATACCTCCGCCAGCACCATGGCGCGAAACACGTCGGCATCGTTTACAACTTCCATCACGGCCACGGGCACATTGGCGACTTCGCCGAAGCGCTGGCGCGAATGAAGCCGTATCTGCTTTGCCTTAACCTCAACGGCATGGAGCGCGATGCGGAAGCGCGCGGCAGAAAGATTCTCACCCTCGCGCAAGGCGATCAGGAACTCGCGATGTTGCGCGCCGTCGAAGCCAGCGGCTGGTGTGGGCCGATTGGAATTCTTTGCCATCGCGCCGACGCCGATGCGGAACTCGTGCTCGCGGACAATCTCGATGGTTTGGAGTGGCTGAAAAAGGAACTGGCCAAGCCGGGATCGGCGGGAGCGATTCCCACCCAACGCGCGCCGTTGCCGGGCGCGACAAAACCGCCGGCGCGCGCCGCCGCCAGTCAGGATTACTGGACCGTGGAGGACGCGAAGGCGCGCGAACAACTGCCGCTCTATCAAACCATCCCCGCCGCAAAGCCGGAGGAACTCACGGCCGCCAACGGTCTGCCCAAGCGCGACGTTTACCGCACCTGGCACCGCTCGCACGGCGACAACGGAGGCACACGCTTTTCCGCGCTCGACCAGATTAATCGCGCCAACGTCACGAATTTACAGGTCGCCTGGACTTATCACTCACGCGACGGCAGCAATTTCATCCAGTGCAATCCGATCATTGCGAACGGCGTGATGTTCGGTCCGACGGCCGGCCAACACATCGTCGCGGTGAACGCGGAAACGGGCGTCGAGCTTTGGCGTTTCAAGCCGGAGGGCAAGCCGGCGTGGCGCGGGCTGATGTACTGGCCGGGTCGTGGCGGCGCGCGCGAACGGGTCCTGTTCCCATCCGGGAAACACCTTTACGCTCTGAATCCGAGAACGGGCCAGCCCCTCGCGGACTTCGGCGTGGCCGGCCGAACGGAGCTTCCGGGCAACGCCCAGGGAAATTTCGGCGCGGCCACCGCCGGACCGGCGACCTTCGAGAACATCGTGGTCGTGCCGGGTTTCGAGAAAGACGTGTGGGGCTTCGACGTCGTCACCGGCAAACACCTCTGGACGTTTCACACCGTGCCGCAGCCGGGTGAATTCGGCTACGACACCTGGGATCGCACGGAACCCTACGGCGCGAACTGCTGGGCCGGCATGGCGATGGACGAGACGCGCGGCATCGCCTACATCACCACCGGCGGGCCGAAGCCGAACTTCATCGGCGTCAGCCATCTCGGCGACAACCTGTTCGCGAATTGCGTCGTGGCCATTGACGCGCGCTCGGGCAACTACCTCTGGCACTTCCAGGAAATCCGTCACGACCTCTGGGATCTCGACATCTCCGCGCCGCCAAACCTCGGCACGATCACGCGCGCCGGCAGGCGCGTGGATATCGTCGCCGCGACGACCAAGATCGGCAACACGTTGTTGCTGGATCGCGTGACCGGCAAACCGGTCTTTCCCTTCCGTCTGCGCCGCGCGCCGACGAGTAGGCTCAAGGGCGAACGCACCGCACCGTATCAGCCGGACGTGGAACTGCCCGAGCCATTTCTGCGGATGGAATTTACCGAGGCCGACCTCGGCGGGTGCAGCGAGGAAATGGCGGACTGGGGCCGCACCCGTTTTGCCAGCGCCACGAAGGGTTTCTTCGTCCCGTGCAGCGAGGGCCGGGCGAACCTGTTCTTCGGCATTGACGGCGGCGCGGAATGGACCGGCGCGTGCATTGATGCGGACACCGGCCGGCTTTTCGTCACCGCGAATCACGTCGGCTGGATCATCTCGGCGATGCGCGATGACGAACTGCTGGACGATCTGGCCGCGCCGAAAACCCGCGGGCGCGAGCTTTATGAGCAAGCCTGCATGCCCTGCCACGGGCCGACGCGGCTGGGCATCAGCACCTGCCCGCCGTTGCGTGGCTTGCGGCACCGCTTGGATGCCACCGCCGTCAAGAAGCAGTTGCGTGAGGGCAAGAACGCCATGCCCGGCTTCCGCGACATGCCGGAGGCGGACATGGACGCGCTCGTCGCTTTCCTCTTGCTCAAGGACGGATTCATCAAGCCCCAGGTGTCGCAACCCGAGCGTCCGGCTTACACCGTGAGCGGTTACCTGAAGTTCTACGACCCGGACGGTTTCCCGCTCAACAAGCCGCCGTGGGGCACGCTCAATTGCATTGATCTCAACACGGGGAAGAAACTTTGGACGGTTCCGTTGGGCTTCGATCCGCGGCTGCAGGACAGCCATTTGAAGAACACCGGCACGGAGAACTACGGCGGCGCCATTGTTACCGCCGGCGGCCTAGTGTTCTGCGCCAGCACGCGGGACAACCTGATCCGCGCTTTCGACAAGGACACCGGTGCAGAGCTTTGGTCCGCGCAACTCCCGTGGACGGGCAACGCGCCGCCCGCCAGCTACGAAGTGAACGGCCGGCAATACATCGTCATCGCCGCGAGCGGCGGCAACAAACTGGGCACGCCCTACGGCGATGCGTACGTGGCGTTTGCGCTGCCAAGATGAATCGCAAGTTTCCGATTATCTCGAGAACGCCGAACCTCGTGGGCATACCAACCAAACACTTATGAAATACACCTACGAACAACTCGCCAAGATGATTGACCACTCGCTCCTGCATCCGAAGATGACGGATCAGGAACTGGAAGACGGCTGCAAGCTCGCCGCGAAATACAGTGTCGCTTCCGTCTGCATCAAACCCTACGCCGTGAAGCGCGCCGCGGAACTCCTCAAGGGCACGGGCGTGTTCGTCGGCACCGTCATCGGCTTCCCGCACGGCAACTCCTGCACCGAGTCCAAGCGTTACGAGACCGAATTGCCGTGCCGCGACGGCGCGGTCGAGATTGACATGGTCATCAACCTCGGCAAGGCCCTCAGCGGCGACTGGGATTACGTGGAGAAGGACGTGAAAGTCGTCTGCGACGAAGCGCACCAACACGGCGCGAAGGTGAAGGTCATCTTCGAGAACGACTATCTCACCAAAGGGGGCGCGGGCCTGAGCAGCGATGACTTCAAGAAGAAGCTCTGCCAGCTCTGCGAGCGCGCCGGCGCTGATTGGGTGAAAACCTCGAACGGCTACGGCTTCGTGAAACAGGCGGACGGCAGCTACAACTACAAGGGCGCGACCGAGCACGATCTGGCGCTCATGCGGGCCAGCGTTTCCCCGAAGGTGCAGGTAAAAGCCGCCGGCAGCGTGCGTGATCTCGATGGTCTCATCAAAGTCCGCGATCTCGGCGGCACCCGCTGCGGGGCCACTGCGACCGCCGCAATGATGGACGAGTATCGCCGACGCGAAGCGGCGGAGAAGGCGGGCCCGAAAGTGGAAGACAAGTCCGCGCCGATCGGTGCGGGCGGATATTAAATTCCCCTCGATGAAGCCGATGCACTCACTCACCGCCGATCGCGCCCTCTTCGACTGGCTCGCGCTCCGCGATGCGGAGCCGCTGACACCGTGCGATGCCGTTGTGGCCATCACATGAAAGACGGTGCGGTAATCTTGCTTGCTTTGTGCTTCGGCGCGTTGGGAAGAACGACCCACTCTGAAACCAACACTCCGAACGTCGTCGACTCGAGGCGTTCTGATGTCCACTTTGCGCGGTTAGCGCCTTATGCCATGCCAACCGAAATCAACCGGCGCCTCGGCATCAGTGCTGGCGGCGGACGTATACCCTGATCTACTTCCCGTCCGGCAAGCCGGCGACGATCCAGACGCTTTTGCTCAAGGGTCCGCAGCTCGCCGCGCAGTAGTTCGATCCGCGCACTGGCGAACGCCGCAACGGGCCGTCCGTCGAGATCGCTCCCTGGAAGACCGCCGAGTGCAAATCGCCTGTCGCCGATCAGGACTGGGTGCTCGCGCTTGGCCTAACGGGAGAGATTGATCGACGCCGCGGAAGCGGTAAAGAGCACTGTAAACTGCCAAGTCTGCCGATTACGTGGATCTCATCTACGTAGCGGCGACGTCAGCAATACCGAGACTTCAAACAACGACCTGATCGAGACTCTGAGGCGTGCCCGCCATCCCGGTGAGATTCGTGCTGACGCGCCGGGCACGCACGGCTTCCTGTTGTGGTTGGCTTCCAGTCGGGTGCGGTACTCTACAAGCTCGAAGGTTGCCTTGCCCGAGCCGGAACTGCTTGTGGTTTTCCAGCTTGGCGCGCTCTTCCTTTTCCAAATCCTCCAGCTTCAGCTTGGCCACACTGAACATCGTGGTTTCGAGCGAACGGTGAATGAGCTTGTCGCCGACACGGATTCGGGCAAGATACGTTCCGTTTGGAACGTAACGTAACAAGTTTCAATACCGCGATTTCTGCCGCACCCTGCTGGGTTTGGCAGCCGCTGACTGCGTTCGATTCCGATCCACACGAGCAGTATCGTATTGCAGTATCACATAAACGATAGGAAGGGTGGCTGAGTGGTTGAAGGCACCTGACTCGAAATCAGACGTAGGAGCAATCCTACCGGGGGTTCGAATCCCTCCCCTTCCGCCAGTCTCTACAAGGGTTTTGTGAGTTTCCCCAAATTGGGAAAACTCAAAAAACCCGGTTTTCTTCTGACACAATTCTGACAAACCGATTTTTGGAACAAAAAAGCCCCATTGGAGGGGCTTTCTTGAATCGCTTGCGGTCGCTGGGTGATTCGTCATGGGGTTGGTTTCAGGGACCAGAATTTGTCGCTCCATTCTTTCGTGACCTCACGGCAGTAATGCTTCTTGGCGATTTTGATGCTGTTGCCCATCACGTAAACGACGTGGGC
>CAZYYS010000008.1:39901-42358 GCA_964651015.1 uncultured Verrucomicrobiota bacterium | reverse complement strand
ACGCTCTCTGGCACCATGACAAAGTACCCTGTTGGGGCAATGTGACCTTCGTCGATGGCCATATCGGCTATCTCGTGGCGACTCACAACAAGCCGGACTATCAAAACGGAAACGGATGGACATTCGTGTATGATGGGCCACGTTGAGCTGAAGGCAATCGAGCTTGGCTCGGTCGTCCGTTGTGACCAGCTTTGCCGCCACTGATCGCGATAATTCAGTCGTGCCGTCTCACGATCTCAGGCTTGCATTTGAAGTTCGGGCAACGTGCTTTCACCTTGGCAATGCCGTGTGGTCACGGCCGTCTCGAAGAGTCGCGATTCGCGAAGTTTGATAAGGCGGGACAAACCCTCCAAGCCGGCATCGGTGAAACCGTGACCGCTTAACGCCAGTGTCAGTAGTTCGGTCATTGTGCCGAGAATACCTACACTCGCATCGCTAAGGTCATGGCCGAAGAGATCCAGGTGCTTAACGCAACAGTTTTCAGCGAAGGCAGGAAAGGCGGCTATCGCAAATTTCACCATCGATTTGCGGTAGCTTGGTAGCTTATTGCGATCCGTTTTTGCCTTCCGTCACTACCCGTTCTGCTTCATCTTGAAACCGTGTCCGCTTTAATTGCCATTGTCGGTCGCCCGAATGTCGGAAAGTCGGCGTTGTTTAACCGCATCGCCGGCAAGCGCATTGCCATAGTGCACGACGAACCCGGCGTGACTCGCGACCGCGTGAGCGCCGAAATCGAATGGGGCGGGCGTTCCTTTACGTTGGTGGATACGGGCGGTATCGGGTTGTTGCGCCGGGAAAAAGCCGCCGGTGTCATTCTCAAAGCTGCGCTCGAACAAGTGGAACTGGCCATTGAGGCTGCCAATGTCATCATCTTGGTGGTGAACGTGCAGGAGGGGATTGTTCCATTGGATCGCGAAGTGGCTGCGCGGTTGCGGCGGAGCGGCAAACCGATTTTGGTCGCGGTGAACAAAGTGGACACTCACCGTCTGGAGACAAGCGCATTGGAATTTGCGGAGCTTGGATTCGAGAGAATCTTTTCCGTCAGTGCAATTCACGGCGAAGGGGTTGAGGTAATGATAAACTCGGCGCTCGCTTTGCTGCCCGCTCAAAATGCGGCGACTAGTAGGCAGAACTCCGGCAGCGTCGAAAACTCTACGCCCAATACCGAAGCCACGCCTTTGAAATTGGCCATCGTTGGCCGTCCCAATGTCGGCAAATCGTCCATCATCAATGCGCTGATCAAATCCGAACGGGTCATTGTCAGCCCGATTCCCGGTACGACACGCGATGCGGTCGATGTGCCGTTTGAAGTTGAGACGCAAGGCGTGCGCCAATCATACGTGCTGATCGACACGGCCGGAATGCGGAAAACCCGGCGCATCGACGATTCGATCGAGTTTTTCAGTGTCAAGCGCGCGGAAGAATCCATCGCGCGCTGCGAAATCGCGATTTTGGTTCTGGATGCCGAGGCCGGCATTCTCGAACAGGACAAGAAGGTAGCGGACAAGATTGTTGAGGAACGCAAAGCTTGTATTGTTGTTGTCAACAAGTGGGATCTGGTGGATACCAAGGTTCGTCAGGCGCGCGAAGAGGAGATTGCCCGACGCAACGCCAGAACACGCAACCGCGATGGTCGGGCGAAGCAGCTCACCACCTTGGGCGAATTTGGTCAGTGGGTTCAGGAACGCCTTTTCTTTCTGGATTATGCGCCAGTCATTTTTACTTCGGCGAAGATCGGTTTTCATCTCGACCGGCTGTTGGAAGCAGTGCGTTACGTCGCGGCACAGTTACAACAGAAAATCCCTACGGCTTTATTGAATCGAATGTTGCAGGACGCGGTCGAGCGACGACAACCTGTCAGTGCGGCAGGCAGTCGGCTGAAGTTCTATTACGCCACCCAGGTCCGACAGTCGCCGCCTACTTTTCTTCTATTCGTGAACCGGGATGAACTATTTTCCGAGTCCTACAAAAAACATCTCGCCACTGAAATGCGGCGCGCGTTCGGTTTTGAAGGTTGCCCGATTGTGTTGGTGCCAAAAGCCCGCCCAAAAACGGTTGAACCGGTCCGCAAATTCAAAAAAACTCGCGCCCAAATTTCCCGATAGCGGTCGATTTTTTTCGTCCGGCACGTTTTTCACTGGTGGGAACAAGTCATCAAACTTCTTTTCCTCAAGCTCTTTGCAGGGCTTGCAGTCGGCGAATAACGTTGGAGTAATTTTTTTGAAATTTTTTCTTGTGTCCCCAATAGGTGGTGGATAGTCTGTCTCCGTTCCCCCAGTAATGGGGTATTTGGTGGTTTATTGAACTTTGCCAACTCCTCAACACTGGGGAGTTTTTTCTGAAAATCCGGCTTGTTGTCCTCGCGAAGGAGGTCGGACAAAAATTGTCAGCCGTTAAACTTTAGCTTAATTTACTGAGGAAGAAGCCATGATTGACGCACCCGAACAAGCAGTGTCG
>CAZYYS010000008.1:0-39891 GCA_964651015.1 uncultured Verrucomicrobiota bacterium | reverse complement strand
CCCGCCTCAAACCCGCCGTCGCATCTCACGGGTTTCCACGCCGCGTTCCGCTCCCAAGGGCGAGCCTTCACCAGGAAAAACCATGCGCGTTGAACGAATTTTCAGCGACTTGGAAGTCAAACCCTTCGACCAAATTGAATGGGAAAAGCGCACCGCCGAAATCACCGATGACGCCGGCAAGGTGATCTTCAAACAAGAGAATGTTGAGGTGCCGCAGTCGTGGTCGATTCTCGCCACCAAAGTCGTCGTCTCAAAATATTTTTATGGCGAACAAAACACGCCCGAACGCGAAACTTCCGTCCGCCAGTTGATTCACCGCATCTGCCGGACCATCGCCGATTGGGGCGTGCAGGACGGATACTTTAGCGAAGCGGACGGCGAAGTGTTTTTTGACGAGCTGACCTGGCTTTGCGTCAACCAATACGGCGCCTTCAATTCACCGGTCTGGTTCAATGTGGGACTCTACCACCAGTATGGCATTGGCAAGAATTCTTCCAAGGGCAACTGGTTCTACAATCGTCAGACCGACGAAGCTGAACGCGCCAAGACTCAATATGAGTATCCCCAAGGCAGCGCCTGCTTTATCCAATCGGTCCAAGATAATATGGAAGACATCATGCGTCTGGCCTACAGCGAAGCGATGCTCTTCAAGTACGGCTCCGGCACCGGCACGGACCTCACACCTCTTCGCTCCAGCAAAGAGAAGTTGAGTGGCGGTGGGCGTCCGAGCGGCCCGATGTCCTTCCTGAAAGTTTACGATCAGGTGGCCAACGTTGTGAAATCGGGTGGCAAGACGCGCCGGGCCGCCAAAATGAACACATTGCGCGACTGGCACGGGGACATCGAGGAGTTCATTGACGCCAAGCAGAAGGAAGAGAAGAAGGCCTGGGCGCTGATCGAGCAAGGTTACGACGGCTCCTACAACGGTGAGGCTTACGGCAGCGTCATGTATCAAAACGAAAACCTTTCTGTCCGTGTGAGCGATGAATTCATGCAGGCCGCCATCGACGGTCGGGAATGGTGGACACGCGCCGTGACCACCGGCAAACCACTGGCGAAAAAAGATGCCCGTACGTTGCTGAACAAAGTTGCCGAAGGCACCTGGATTTGTGGCGATCCCGGTTTGCAATACGACGGATCGATCCAGAAATGGCACACGTGCAAAGGCACCGAACCGATTCACTCCACGAATCCCTGTTCGGAATACGTTTTTCTCAACAATACCGCCTGTAATCTGGCGTCGTTAAATCTGATGAAATTCAAACGCGAAGATGGCGTGTTTGACATTGAGCGCTTCAAGGCCGCCGTTCGCATTTTCATCACCGCGCAGGAGATCATCGTCGATAACGCGAGCTACCCGACCAAGGAAATTGCCGAGAACTCCCATATCTTCCGCACGCTCGGCCTCGGCTACGCGAACCTCGGTTCGCTCATCATGAGCTATGGGTTCCCTTACGATTCCGACGAGGGCCGCGCGTTAGCTGGTGCCATTACGGCCGTGATGACCGGTCATGCTTACGAGCAATCCGCTGAAATTGCCAGCGTCATGGGTGCTTTCAAAGGTTATCACGATGCCCGATGCGCTCACGTCTCCAAACCGTTCGCAAAGGACAACCTTGAATCAATGCTCGGTGTGATTCAACAGCATCGCGACGCAGTGGAGGAAATTCAACCCAGCAGTGAGTTCAATTACCTCAAGGAAGAAGCTCACCACTGTTGGAACCGTGCATTGGAAAAGGGCCGTGCGCACGGCTACCGCAATGCCCAGGTCACCGTGCTCGCACCCACTGGCACCATTGCCTTCCTTATGGATTGCGATACCACGGGTGTCGAACCCGACATCGCCTTGGTCAAATACAAACTGCTGGCCGGTGGTGGCATGTTGAAAATTGTCAACCGCACCGTGCCGGAGGCATTGCATCGTCTCGGCTACACCGAAGGCGAGATCAAGAACATCATCGCGCACGTTGAGGCATTTGATACCATCGAGGACGTGGAAGACAACGGCGAGATAGTTCGGAGCGGGCTGAAACATGAGCATCTTGAAGTGTTCGATTGCGCGTTCAAAGCTTATCGCGGCAAGCGGAGCATTCCCTACATGGCCCATTTGGAAATGATGGCCGCCACCCAGCCTTTCATCAGCGGCGCAATCTCCAAAACCGTGAACCTGCCGAACGAATGTACCGTGGCCGACATCGCCGATGCCTATATTCAGGCTTGGAAAATGGGGTTAAAATGCGTCGCCATCTATCGCGACGGCTCGAAGCGTTCCCAGCCGCTTAACACAAAAAGAACGAATGAAGGCGGAGCCAAAACCGAGACCACGAACGTTGCCTTGCCGCTGGATAAACGGATAAGCGAGCTTGAAGCAGAGTTGGCCAGACTCCGTACGCAAGCCGGGCAACCGTTGCGTCGTCGTTTGTCAGACACCCGCACGGCGCTCACGCACAAATTCGATATCGCCGGACACGAAGGATACCTCACCGTCGGCTTGTTCGATGACGGTCGTCCTGGTGAATTGTTCATTACGATGGCCAAGGAAGGATCCACTATTGGCGGATTGATGGATAGTATTGGCACGTTGACCAGCCTTGCGCTGCAATATGGTGTGCCGCTGGAAGCATTGGTCAAGAAATTCGCCCATCAACGCTTCGAACCTTCCGGCTTCACGAAAAACCCGGAGATTCGCAATGCTTCGTCGATTACTGACTATGTATTCCGCTGGATGGCGTTGCAATTCATTCCCGGCTATCGCGAAGCCAACGCGGCGAGCCGCAACCAGCCGGAACTTGCCATCCCCGGCTTGCAGGAAGAGTTGAAGAAGCAAATCAATCGCCCGGTGCCGGAACTGCCGTTGGCGGAGGACACCGACGTTCTGGATGCGAACCCGCCGTCGGTAAGCAATGGCCACGGCCACCGCAGCACAACAGTCACCATCAGGACCATCACGAGCTTGAGCGATGCGGTCGCGCACTTCCAACAAGACGCGCCCACGTGCCCGAGTTGTGGTCACGTTGCGGTGCGCAACGGTGCTTGTTACAAGTGCCTGAACTGCGGCGAAAGCTTGGGCTGCTCCTGAGTGAATGAGGCATGATACAGGCTGGGGAAGTTTTCTCCCCACTTGTCTTTAGACAGCGATTCCTGCGCGCAATGCGATTCGTCGCTTGCTTGAACGAAGCGATGCCTTAAATACTCGACGTCCGAGTGTATCAAGTCACCCAGCTCAAGAACGGAGTTACCGTCGCCACCGCGGAAATGCCGCACATGGCGAGTGTCAGTGTCGGACTTTGGGTCGGCGTCGGCGGACGTTACGAGCCGGCTGAGTTGAACGGCGTTTCCCATTTCATCGAGCATCTGCTGTTCAAAGGGACGCGCAAACGATCCGCGAGGGAAATCTCCCAGGCCGTCGAAGGCATAGGCGGTTACCTCAACGCCTTTACCGGCGAGGAGAGCACCTGTTTTTATTCCAAAGCGCGCCATGATCGCTTCGAAGAGCTGCTCGAAGTGTTGACGGACATGTTCCTCAATTCGAAGCTTGATCCCGCTGACATCGAAAAAGAACGAAGCGTCATCAAGGAGGAATTGGCGATGTATCTCGACCAGCCGCAACATCACGTGCAGGAGTTGCTGAACGAAACACTCTGGCCGGATCAAGCGCTCGGTCGTCCACTCACCGGCACGGAGAAAACCCTCGACGCAATGCGGCGCGGGCACTTTGTCAATTATCTTTGCAAGAATTACGTAACCGGCAGCACTATGGTCATAGCTGCCGGAAGATTGCAGCACAGACAATTAGTCCGAGCAGTTACGCGTCACGCATCACGTTTCACCCCTGGCAAACGCCCGCATTTCACCCCGGCGGAGACTGATCAACAAAAACCACGCGTCCGATTATTCACAAAAAGGACGGAGCAAACCCAGTTGGCACTGGGCATCCGCACTTGCTCCCGTCATGATGAGCGCCGCTTCGCTCTGCGCCTACTCAACACGATCCTCGGCGAAAACACCAGTTCACGGCTCTTTCAGGAAATTCGGGAAGACCGGGGAATGGCTTACTCCATCTACAGTTCGCTCAGTTTTTTTGATGATACCGGCGACCTCGTAATTTCCGCCGGCCTCGACACTGACAACCTGCCGCAGACGCTCAAACTCATCCTGCGTGAACTGCGCCGTTTAAGCAATGTGTTGCCGACTGCTGTCGAGCTTCGCCGCGCCCGGGATTACGTCATCGGCCAGATGGATCTGAGTTTGGAAAGCACCGAAAATCAGATGATGTGGCTGGGTGAACAATTGCTCGGCTATGGCAAAATCATTCCACTCGCCGAATTCAAGCGACGGCTCGGCGAAGTCACGGGGGCCCAAATTCGCGCCGCTGCCCGCGACTTTTTTCGACCGGAACGATTGAATTTGGCGTTGGTGAGTCCGTTGAAATCTGAAAATGGTCTATCATGTTATTTGAAAATGTGAACCATGAGAACCCGATTTTAGAACTAAATGCGCCCACTGATCCAAGAAATTGCAGGGGCGCACTCGCCCGAGTCGCTTGCTGAAAAACTTCACGGCGAGTCGGGGCTTGTATTGTTGCGCAGCGGCCTGTTTGACTCACCGCAGGCGAGATATTCATTCGTCACGGCGCGACCATTTCTCGTGTTTCGTTCATTTGGATCGCGGTGCGAAGTGTCTCACCCCACGGATGCGGATTTAAGTCCGCGGACTTTCGGAACAAAGCTGGTTTCACGCACTCCATCGACTCCCGCCGACGGCGACGCGCAGTTTGGCGATCCATGGCGCGTCCTCGACAACTTGATGGCGCGTTATGAACTGATCGACGAGGTGGATTTTCCTTTCCCGCTTGGCGGATGTTTCGGCTATTGGGGTTACGACTTGAAGAATTTTGTCGAGCCAAAACTCTCACGCCGCGCGGTCAATGATCTCGAACTGCCCGATTGCCATGTCGGTTTCTACGATAGTCTGGTGGTCTTCGATCATCGCCTCGGCAAAACGTGGATTGTCTCCACTGGCCTTGCCGTGGACGGTTCGCGGAGTGACGAGAGGGCACAAGCGCAACTCACATTCTGGCAAGGTCGTTTGGAATCAGATGTAACTCGGTCTAACGATCATGCCTCACGCGTTACGCCTCACGCCTCACACATGACCTCCAATCTCTCGCGCACCGACTTTATCCACGCCGTCGAGCGGGCGCGCCGTTACATCCACGCCGGCGACATCTATCAGGTCAACCTTTCACAACGTCTCGCCGTTGCCTCCGCCTTATCTGGTTGGGAAATCTTTCGGCGACTCTCCTCGGTTTCGCCTGCGCCATTCGCAGCGTATCTGGATTGCAATGAGTTTCAAATCGCCTCCTCCTCGCCCGAGCTATTCCTGCGGTTGAGCGGCCCGCATATTCTTACTCGCCCCATCAAAGGGACGCGCCCTCGCTCTACCGACCCGACGCGGGATGCGCAACTGACCTATGAATTACAGACCAGCCCGAAGGAAATGGCGGAATTAGTGATGATCACCGATCTGCTCCGCAACGACCTCGGCCGTGTTTGCGAATACGGCAGCGTGCAGGTACCCGAACTCGTCCGCCTGGAACGTTACCCGCAGGTTCAGCATCTGGTTTCGACTGTAGAAGGTCGATTGCGTTCCGATGTAACTCATTTCGCCGCCTTCGCTTCCTGTTTCCCGGGTGGCAGCATTACCGGCGCGCCAAAGTTCCGCGCGATGGAAATTATTGACGAGCTCGAACCCGTCACGCGCGGCCCATATACCGGGGCTTTGGGCTACCTCGGTTTCAACCGCGAAAGCCAGTTGAGCATCGTCATCCGCACCGCCCTTCGCCGGGAGCAGCAAGTCTATTTCAACGTGGGTGCCGGCATCGTGGCGGATTCAAATGCGGCGGCCGAGTACGATGAAACCCTCGCCAAAGCAAGTGGTTTTCTCGCCGCAGTCAAACTTCAACCATCCGCGCTGTCTGGTGCCCCATTTTCCGTTGAGCATCAAGTTTAGATGCGTCCCGGGCGGTTTGTGGGTGACTCGGAAGGAAAATCGGATTGGTTGGAGGGGTAACCGGAAATCGCAACGGCCGAGCCTTGGAGCGCGAAGACGCTGGAGTTCGAGTTCGCGGTTGCTGGAGTCAAAAGCAAGTTCTCCTCGGGCGCAAGCAGATACCGGAGTGTGGCGACAAACGTCCGCACATCGGCCTTGAACTGGCCTGTCGGCGGTGGTCGGCGGACTCCCCTCCCATTGGTTGACGGCGGAAGGCGTGCCCACAGACCTGCACAAACAAATAATAATGTGACGGCCACGCCAAGACAGAGGGCGGCACCAGTTCGTGGGCCGTGGCTTGTCGTGCGGCGGGTAGAAGTTTGAGTATTCATGGTTTGATTCGCTGCTGGTTTGCGACAACGTGATTCCGTTTAACCGATGAGACTCTTGAGTTCATGGTTTTGTTCCTGCTTTTTGCTCACTGGCCGACTTTAGCGGCGATCGCAGATTCATGGTTTTTTCCCGTCGTCAACGGTCTTGCCACCACCTGAAAGTCCTTTCTCAGGCCCCCGCAGCCGTGAGTGGACGCGGGCCACATCTCCCATATAGTCGTCCGTTCGATATTGCCCGGCGGCCTTGGTGATGTGTTCACGAGCACGTTTATCGTCTCCAATTGCCTCAAAATACAAGCCAAGATACAGGTGCGCATAAAACAACTGACGGTTTAGTTGACTGGTCGGCGGTCCACCTTCGCCAGCAGCCTTCAAAACCTCCTCCGGCTTCGCTTTGCCAGCGAAGAGCGCGTGGACTTCCATCATTGGCGCACGAGCATCGCCTTTAATCGGAATGAGCCCCGCCCGCGCCTTTTCCAATCCGTCGGCGCGCGCTACGCAGAGGAAATGCCAGACAGCGTTTTCGACATCGTTGGGATTCACGGTTTGATGCGACTCAAATTGTTTGCGGCCCTCTTCAAAGCGCCCGGCGTAATAAAGTGAAATACCCCGTTGCCAATGATGCGGCGCTTGCTGTGGCATCAACTCAATGAACTTGTCGAAGTCGGCAATAGATTCCTTGACGTGACCGAGCTTGAAATGTTCGCCGCCGCGATGCTGCCAGGCGTCGGCCATGCGCGAGTCGAGTTTGATCGCTTGATCGTAGTCCGCCACGGCTTTGGCCGGTTCATGACTTTCCTCTTGGAGTCGGGCGCGAAAGAAATAAGCGCGCGGGTTCTGCGGCTCGGTCTCGATTGCTTGCGTTGCCAACGCCAACGCTTCCGCTCGCTTGCCGTTCGTGAATGCCGACTTGGCTTTGTCGAGCAAATCATTGAGAGCGGGCTTTTCAGCCGCTTGAAGGTCTACCTGTATCAGGGAACTTGCGGCAAGGCAAAGGAGCAAACCAAACCCGATGGCGTTCGGTCGGGCGAAGAAGCGATGACGAATCATGCGTCTCAGTTTAAGGTGACGACCGAAATCTGCAAGGCCGAGCGCACGATCTGACAATGCGAGCGGGGATTTTGCGGTTGCCCGGAAAGAGGCCGAGGATTACGGTTAATTCAGTGAATCCTAGACCCATGATGGCTGAGGCCCGCAGCAATTTGTTCCGGTTATCAGGCGTGCTGCTGCTCTTGTTGTTCTCGGTCCGAGTTGCGGTAGCAGTCGATGTGTTGGTGCCAGAAAAATCCTCTGCGACTTCACCGAAAGCGAAGGAGATTGATCATTGGTCTTTCAAGACGCCCCTACGCCCCGCGATTCCCAAAGTCAAAAATCAAAAGTGGGTGCGCAATCAAATCGACGCTTTCGTGCTCGCCCGGCTAGAAAGGGAAAAGCTCAAACCGTCGCCGGAAGCGGACCGCATCACGTTGATTCGCCGGCTCAGTTTCGATTTGCTAGGTCTGCCGCCGACGCCTGAAGAAGTAACAGCATTCGTCAAGGACACGCGAAAGAACGCCTATGATCAATTGGTGGATCACTTGCTCGGCTCGCCGCATTTCGGCGAGCGATGGGGTCGTCACTGGCTCGACCTCGCGCGCTACGCCGACAGCGACGGTTACGAGAAGGACTCGCCGCGTCCGTTCGCCTGGCTTTATCGCGATTGGGTTATCGATGCCGTGAACCGCGATTTGCCGTTCGACCGGTTCACGATTGAACAACTTGCAGGTGATTTGTTGCCCGATGCAACCGAGGAGCAGAAGCAGGCCACCGGCTTTCACCGCAACACGCTGACGAACAAGGAAGGCGGCGTTGATCAGGAGGAGTTCCGCAACAAGGCCGTGGTGGATCGAGTCAATACGACGGGTTCAACGTGGCTCGGGTTGACAGTTGGCTGCGCCGAATGTCACTCGCACAAGTATGACCCGATTTCACAACGCGAATTCTTTCAACTTTTCGCCTTCTTCAACAACGCCGACGAAAAGGACATCCCCGCGCCGCAACCGGAGGAACTGGCAAAATACAAAGCGGACAAGAGAGTTTGGGATGAAAAACATGCAAAACTGGTGGCCCCGCTGAATACCTATGTCAAAAACGAACTGCCCACCAAGCAGATCGAGTGGGAAAGTGACGGCAAACTTTCCGCCGTGCGTTGGAACGTGCTTGAACCGAAGTATGCCGCCTCAGCCAATGGCGCAACCCTGAAGGTGCAGACGAACAGGTCCATTTTGGCTACTGACAAAAACCCTGCTACCGATACCTACACTGTAGAAGCGGAAACCGAGTTAAAAAACGTCACTGGATTCCGGTTGGAGGTTTTCGATGATAACGAGCCTGCGAAAGGGCCGGGCCGCGCCAAGGACGGCAACTTTATTTTGTCCGAGTTCTCGGTCAAGGTTCAGGAATCAGGAAAAGAAAGCGCTGCTCAACCCGTTGCTTTGCGGAATGCCGCAGCCGATTTCTCACAAAAGAACTGGGCAGTTGCCGCAGCCATAGATGGCGATGCGCAAACCGGGTGGGCCATCATTCCTGAAACGAACCAACTTCACGTCGCGGTGTTCGAGACAAAGGAGACGCTGAGTTTCTCACCGGGCGCAAAACTCACCTTTACACTCGATCAGCAATACGGCACGGAACACACCATCCGGCAATTCCGTCTTTCGGCTACTTCTTCACCACGCCCACTCAAAGCCAGTTTGCTGTCTGACGAAATCATCGCGATTTGGGAAATGCCCGCCAACCAGCGCACCGAAAAGCAAAACGAACAATTGACGAAATACTTTCGCGAAGAGGTTGATCCGACCGCCAAGGAATTGAACAGGCCGGTGGTCGAGCACGCAAAAAGGGAACCCAAGTTTCCCGAAACCAAGGCCCCAACATTGGCGCAAACTGACAAGCTGCGTAAGACGACCGTTCATATTCGTGGCGATTTCCTCCGGCCCGGTGACGAGGTCCAACCCGCTACACTTGCCATTCTCCCGCCACTCAAGCCGAGGCGCGAAAAACCTGATCGGCTCGACCTCGCTCAATGGCTCATGGATTCAGCCAATCCGCTGACTGCGCGAGTGACGGTGAATCACATTTGGCCCCATCTCTTTGGTCGCGGCTTGGTCGCCACCTTGAACGATTTCGGCACGCGCGGCGAGAAGCCATCGCATCCGGAGTTGTTGGACTGGTTGGCCACGGAGTTTCCCCGGCTTGGTTGGAGCCGCAAGGAGATGATCAAACTCATGGTGACCTCGGCAACGTACCGGCAGTCATCAAATTATCGCCCGGACTTGCAGGAGCGTGATCCGAGCAACATTTTGTTGGCACGGCAGAGTCGTTTGCGGCTCGAAGCCGAGAATGTGCGCGACACTTATCTCGCCGCCAGCGGACTCTTGAATCCGACCATCGGCGGTCCGAGCGTGCGCCCACCTTTGCCGGCGGATATTGCTGCGCTCGGTTACGCCAACTCGATCAAATGGAAAGAGAGTGATGGCGCGGAGAAATATCGCCGTGGGATGTACATTTTTTTTCAACGGACGGTGCCGTATCCAATGCTGATGACGTTCGATGCGCCGGACTCGAATGTGACCTGCACGCGGCGCGAACGTTCCAACACACCGTTGCAGGCCCTCACGTTGCTGAATGATCCCGTCTTTTTCGAATGCGCCCAGGCGCTCGGCAAGCGTGTGTCCGAAGGGACGCGGACCACGGAGGATCGCATCAAGCGCGCCTTTGAAGTTTGCCTCTCCCGCGAACCTTCCAAGACGGAAATGAACCGTCTCATCAAGCTTTACGACGACGAACTGCGCCTGGTTCAGTCGCACCCGGAAAGCGCCGCGAAAATTCTCGGCGAAGAAGTCACGCCGCATGACATTGCTGCTGAAAAGGCGACGCTTGTGGCGTTGAGCCGTGTTATCATGAACCTGGACGAATTTGTCACCCGAAACTGATTCATGAACAACGATCTTGATCCGCGCGAAATTGTCAAAATGACGCGTCGCGATTTTCTGGCGACCAGCGCGAGCGGCATCGGCGCGCTGGCGTTCGCTTCGTTGCTTGCGCAGGAAGGGCTGCTGGCCGCAGAAGCCAAGAAAGCAACTTCATCAGCGGATCCGTTATCGGTTAAAGCGCCACACTTCGCGCCCAAGGCGAAGAACTGTATTTTCTTTTACATGGAGGGCGCGCCGAGTCAGATGGATTTGTTCGACCCGAAGCCGAAATTGAATGAACTCACTGGCCAGAAACTGCCCGATTCAATGCTCGAAAAGGTGCGCTTTGCGTTCATCCAAAAGGAAGGTGCGCGTTTGATGGGCAGCCCGCGCAAGTTCCAGAAATACGGTCAGTGCGGCATGGATTTTTCCGACCTGTTGCCGCATATCGCGACATGCGTTGACGATATCGCCATGATTCGTTCGATGCACACCGACCAGTTCAACCATCATCCGGGCCAACTCATGATGCAGACCGGCTCGTCGATCTTTGGCCGGCCAACGATGGGCGCGTGGATGACTTACGGCCTCGGTAGCGAATCTCAGAACCTGCCCGGTTACGTGGTGCTCACGGCGGGACGCGGCACGAGCGGGGGCGCATCGTTATGGTCAAGCGGTTTCCTGCCGTCCACTTACGCCGGTGTATTGTTCCGCAATCAAGGCGATCCTGTATTGAACCTGGGTAATCCGCCGGGTATCACGCCGGAGATGCAACATTACGGTCTCGACGCGCTGAACGACTTGAACAAGATGCGGCACAAACAAATCGGGGATCCGGAAATTGCCAGCCGCATTGCTGCTTACGAACTTGCGTTTCGGATGCAGACCGCCGCACCGGAGTTGATGGATTTGTCCGGCGAATCGCAGGCAACCATCGACGCGTACGGCCTCAATCGCGAGGAGCCGAGCATCAAGGCTGATCGCGGTGGCGGGCCGGGACAATTCAAGGCGTTCGCGACGAACTGTCTACTCGCGCGGCGGCTTGTCGAACGCGGCGTGCGCTTCGTCAATGTGTTTCATGCCTCATGGGATCACCACAGCAACTTGAATCCAGAACTGACGCACAACTGCCTCATGGCCGATCAACCGATTGCCGCGCTCCTCAAAGACCTCAAGCAGCGCGGCCTGCTCGATTCCACGCTTGTTGTCTGGGGTTCGGAATTTGGTCGAACACCACTTGGGGAGAATCGCGCCGGACGCGAAGCCAACACCGGACGGGATCATCACCCGTTTGCATTCACGATCTGGATGGCGGGAGGCGGAGTCAAAGGTGGTCAGATTATCGGTGAGACGGACGACATAGGTTGGAACGTCACCAAAGACCCGGTCCATATCAACGATCTTCACGCGACCATTCTCCACCTGTTCGGCATCGAACACACCAAATTGACCTACCGTTTTTCAGGCCGCGATTTCCGGTTGACGGATGTGGCGGGCGAAGTGGTGACAAAATTGTTGGCTTGATGGGTAGTTACCGGTTCTTCTTTCTGGAGAACCTCACGCTGTCGGCGGTTCAATTTATGCTCCGCGTTTGGACCTTTTTGCGGTAATAAATCTTCATGTTCGTTTTCCTCAATGGCCAGATTGTGCCCGAAGAACTGGCAGTCGTATCGGTATTTGACCGGAGTTTTCTTTACGGCGATGGGCTGTTCGAGACGATGCTTGTCCACAAGGGCAAACCTTTCCGTTGGGCACAACACTTGGAACGGTTGCGAAACGGTGCAGCTTTTCTCAAGCTCCGCGTGCCATTTCCGCCGAATGTGCTCCGCGATTTCGCCGCCCAACTTATCGAGCAAAACCGGATGCTGGATGCTCTTTTGCGCATTACGCTTTCCCGTGGCGTGGGGCCGCGCGGTTACTCGCCCAAGGGTGCCGATCATCCCAACGCCGTCATGTCCCTGCATCCAGCGCCAGACATTGATTCGAAAAATCCACCGCAGTGGAGCTTGATCACATCATCCGTGCGGTTGCCGGCGAACGAACCGCTCGCGCGATTCAAAACCTGTAACAAACTGCCCCAAGTTCTTGCCCGCGCGGAGGCGGACGAATACGGCGCGGACGAAGCCTTGTTGCTGAACACAAACGGAGATGTCGTCGAAGCCGCCAGCAGCAATCTGTTTTGGATTGAGGATCAGGCTGTCTGCACTCCGCCGTTGGTAAGTGGAATCCTGGCGGGCGTGACGCGTGCAATGGTTTTGGAGATTTGCCGGAAGTTGAAGATTGCCACGCGCGAGACGAACATCGTCCCCGAGGCGCTGCAACGCGCGCAGGGCGTTTTTCTTTCGCTCAGTTCGTGGGGAATCGTCGAAGCCATGACGCTCGACAATCAAGAACTGAGTCAATCGCCTTTGGTCGAGAGGATGCGCGAGGAGTACCACCGGCTGGTCCGTGCCGAAACAGCATCGGGCAGCGACCAGCTGGTTTCGTGATTCAATTGGAGTCGGTTCCCGCGACGGACGCCTTCTCAAATCGCGCGGAAGGTTCGCCAGCTGCCCAGGCGATTCCGCGAAAGATCAGTATCCGAAACCACGGGTCATCCAGCGTCCACGAGTAATGGCCGAGAATGCTGGCAAACACGCGGCCTTTGCCGCGTTGAAACGTCCACATCATCGGCCACGATTTACCTTCCTGTTCCGTCGTGGCCAGGACTTCAATTTTGTTTGTGTCACCAAACATCTGCCAATATGGCTCGTCGAGGAAATGAAGCTGCGCTGGCAAACCGTGCGTTATGACGTGATTCGTGGGCGCGACCATTTTCAAGTCGAGCGGCATGTGCAAATATTTGGTAGGGCCGGGTTGGGCGGCGAGGCCGATTCGTTCGGCGAGTTTTTCGGGCTCCTTGTCCGCAATGGTTGCTGCGTGCAATAGCACAATCCCACCACCGCGCGCTTGAAATTCATCCAGTTGCAGGTAGCGTTCCGCGCTCCAGTCGTGATTCCAAAAGTAGAAGACGAGCACGTTTGCGTTTTGGAATTGCTCTTGGGTTGGCCATTCCCAAGCATCGGTCACGGTGACTCCTGCCGCTTGCGTGAGCAGTCCGCGCCATTTCTTTTGCCATGCTGGATAATCATGTTGGCCGGGGCCATGGTCTTGTTTGCTGGCCACCAACACGACAGCCAATGTTCGGTCGCTGATCGCCGGTGCGGAATTTGAAGACGTCAATGCGGCATTGATTTCCACTCGCGTCCGCTTGGGCGGTTCGTTCAGCAGAAATGTCAGCAAGTCGCGAATTTGTTTTTCCTCAACCACATCGAGGAGGCCTGTGGGCATGAGAGAAACGGAGCTGGGACGCATCTCTTTCACTTCGGTCGGACGAAACTGCGTTTCTTTGCCGTCGGCGCCGATCAGCTTGATGGAAGCGTTGTCTTGAGCGCGGATGAAACCGGTCAACTCGCTGCCGTTGTTCAACGCGACATTGTAAGCGACGTAATCCGGGTTGATGGAAGCGCTCGGTTCTTTGATGTCGCGCACCACACTCGCTGCGTCACGCGAAACCAGATTGCTCAAGTCCGGACCAATCTCCCCGCCTTCACCGCGAACGCGATGGCACTTCGCGCATTGGAGCTTAATGTCGAAGAAACGTTCTCGGCCAAGTTCCCAATCGCCGCCATTTATTGAAGCCTTTGAAATGTGGGTGGCCAGATCGCTTGGAATCGCCGGCTCGCACCACGGCACAAGCACGTTCGCAAGTGGCAAAGGCCGAGGAGTCAAATCCGCGTCGCTGGAAAAACTCAAGCTAATCGAACTGGCTCCAACAGATGGCAATATTTCCAATCGAGCCAAATCAAACCTATCAAACTTTAGGTCAGTTGAATACACTCCAATTTGGTCAGCTTCAGGCGCAGACACGTTGTCTTGAACTTGGTCATATTCCACATGAATTAGAAACTTACCTGTTGACGAGGCGTGCAAGGTGAATCCCTCGCTTGGCGGACGCAAAAAACATTGTGAATGCGCCATCTCAACCTGGGCGTTTGCCAGCATGGCGTGTACGCTTGAGAATGCTGAACTACCTCTCAACAACTGCTCGGAGATGAACATATCAGTTGATGGCAGCCAGCCAGACCAAAGCTTATCACGTGTTGTTTCCCACAAACCGTTCTCCACGGCAAGCTGACCAAGCTTTGGCAATTTAGATATGCTTTCGCGTGTTTCCAAATGCACCTGAACGCCGCTCAAATCGTAATCCGAATCTACGGTAGTGCCCGGACCGTCCTTTCCTTTCGCTTTCACATTCGGGATTGTCAGCGCGTATTTGACTGCTTGCGAATGCGGCGTGGTTGAAAGGACAAGCGTTTGGCCATCATTATCCAATTTGGCTGCAGTAATCTTTATTTTGCCGCGCCGCGCAGCTTCCTGTTTCTTCACGACTTCATACGGCGGTTTAAGAACTTCGTAGCGGTCACCGGCGCGGACGTATTCGCTGAACTCGATCTCTTGGTTGGTGACGGCATTGATCACAGAAAGGTCGAGCGGTTTGTCGAACGCGACACGAACCTCTTGCGGCCCGGCAGCCCAGGCAATGACTGGCTGCGGCGCTTTGGGATCAGTGTAGGAGATTTTGAAAATCTTACCTTCGCCTTGTGGACCGGTGCCCCAATCCGGCAAGCCGCTGTGGCATGAAACATAAAGATCGCCTTTGGGCGAGATCGTAACATCGGTGGTCAGCATCAAAAGACGTGCGATGAGATACTCCTTACCGACGTAGCCGTAAGGCGTCTTGATCAATCGGACGCGCCAGATTTTGCCGCGCGATTCGCCGGCAACGAACGCATCGCCCTCCCACCACTTTGGGCCGAAGATTTTTCTGCCGGGGCTAGAGTTGCTCTTCGCTTCCGGGTCGTTGAAGACGAGACCACAAGTTGACTGATGTTGCGGCCCAAAGCCAACGACGGGCGGTTCGCTGATCAGGTTGGGCAGATATTTATCATGGCGCGGTGGAAAACCGTAGTTGCGTCCGGGGATGATGTGATTCAACTCATCGAGTGGGTTTCCGTTAGGACACCAAGTTTCACCTTCTTGATCGGTGACAAACAAATCGCCGCTGCGGTTGAACGCAAGCGCGTAAGGGACACGTATGCCGGTGGCAAACGTCTCCAGCTTTTT
Source organism: uncultured Verrucomicrobiota bacterium (assembly GCA_964651015.1). Taxonomy (GTDB): domain Bacteria; phylum Verrucomicrobiota; class Verrucomicrobiia; order Limisphaerales; family PALSA-1396; genus CAZYYS01. The sequence continues at coordinate 24,389 of CAZYYS010000008.1, read as the reverse complement.
GGTCTTGGGTGACCATTTCTGGATCGTGCCGCGCATGCCATTGAGATCGTAAAGTGAAACCTCCTCTTCGGGGTCGCCTTCAGCGGATTTGCCATGGGCCGCAAGCCAAGCTTTGTCCTCCGGCTTCAAATCTTTCCGCTTTCGTAGGCGATACGGGTTCGAGTAATCCGCCACGAGCAACCCGAAATAAACATTTCCCTCCTTGTCGAGAGTGACCGCGGTGGCGTCCACACCGCCGCTACCAACGTGCGTTGGCGGCCAGCCGCTGGCGATGATTTCCTCAGTGTCGGCTTTGCCGTCGCCGTGGGTGTCGCGCAGAAACGAAACCTTGCCGTGAGACGAAACGTAAAGGCCGTCCTTCGACCGGGCCATGCCAACGGGGACGCTGATGGTCGGTTTGTCCCAGAAAATCTCGTCCTTGTCTTCGAGGCCATCGCCGTTTGTGTCGTGCAATGCGTGGACGCGGCCATCATATCCGAGCGCGAACAAGCGGCCATCGGGTCCGAAACGGAGATTGTTGATGTTCGACAGGCGAACGGGCAGTTCACGCACCGTGAAACCGGGCACGAGCATGTGCACAATAGGTTCGGTTTCTGCCCCGACGACAGAGAAAGCCGCGCTCAGAGCGATAGCCAATGGAAGCAGGGAAAATCGCACAAAACATCGATTAGCATTTGTAGCGTGATAAACAACTCCGCATTTCACCGACCGCTGCTTCAAATGGTTCAAAATACCGCTTGATTCGGCTTTCGACGCAACCTATAGTGCGCGCTCTTTTTGAAAGAAATTTGATTTATGCGACGCCCCAAAGGTATCAAAACGAAAAAGTCTGTGGCCAAACGATTTAAGATCACCGGCACCGGCAAAGTGATGCGGATGCGGTCCGGCAAGCGCCATCTGTTGCAGACCAAGAACCCAAAGCGCCGGCGCAATCTTGGCACCGCCAAGCTGGTTGATCCCACGGACACCTATCGGATCACGCAGAATTTGCCGTTTAGCCACTGAAGTTTTCATGGTTCAACGATTCAGCGACTTAACCTTGTAACGATTTAACCAACATGCGAGTTACCAACGCTCCCGCCTCCCGCAAACGCCGCATTCGCACGATCAAAGCCGCCAAAGGCTTCCGGATGCGCCGCTCCAAACTTTATCGCTACGCCGCCGATGCGCTGGACCACGGACGCCAGTACGCCTACCGCGACCGTCGCCGCAAGAAACGTGAGTTCCGTTACCTGTGGCAAATCCGCATCAACGCTGCTGCGCGTGCCGCCGGCCTGACCTACAGCCGGTTCGTCGAAGGACTCAAGGCCGCGAAGGTAGCGCTGGATCGCAAGGTCATTGCCGATATCGCCGCTCAGGACGCTGCCGCATTCGGAGAACTCGTAAAGGTTGCCCAAGACGCGCTCAAAGCCAAAGGCGTCAAGGTTTAAGAGTTGTTCAATTTGGGATTTGAACACTACGGGCGGCCTGAATGGTTCGCCCGTTTTCGTTTTCTGCCGGGAATCCGAGAAACAAACAAACTGGGACATCAAATTCACGGCTTTCTAAATTCATGGCTTCACTATAGAACTCTCGGAACTGATTATGCCCGGCCTTATTGATGAAATCGAGCCGTTGAAAAAAAAAGCCTTGGCGGAGTTGAAGGCCGCGCCCGATCTCGCGGCATTAGAGCAGGCACGGGTCAACTACGTCGGGACTCATGGCAAGTTCACGGCGTTGATGAAACAACTTGGTGGGTTGTCAAAGGAGGAAAGACCTGCTGTCGGGAAACTCATCAATCAAGCAAAAGGCGAATTGGAATCGGCGCTCGACGAACGCCGTGGGGAACTCGAACTCAAGGCGGCTTTGCCCAAAGAGCCGACTGACTTCACCTTGCCCGGACGCCGACGTACGCTCGGCAAACTGCATCCGTTGACTCAAGTGACCGAGGACATCGTGCGAATTTTCCGCAAGATCGGATTCGTCGTCGCCGATGGGCCGGAGGTTGAAGACGAGTATCATTGTTTCGACGCGCTCAACACGCCTGCCGACCACCCCGCGCGTGATTCGCAGGATACTTTCTACCTGGCCAACCACGCGCCCAGTGGTTCTCCCTCGGCCAGGGGAGAGGGGCAGGGTGAGGGTGAGCGAAAACCACTTCTGCTCCGCACGCATACGACCTCAGTTCAAATCCGCACGCTCGAAACCCAGAAGCCGCCGGTGCGCATCGTCGTGCCGGGGCGGGTTTATCGTCGCGACAACGCCGATACCACACACAACCCGACCTTCCAGCAAATCGATGGCGTGTATGTGGATAAAAACGTCACGGTTGGCGATCTCAAGGGCACGGTGGAATTTGTGTTCAAGGAACTGCTCGGCGGCGACGTGAAGATTCGTTTCCGTCCACATTACTTCAGCTACACCGAACCGAGTTTTGAAATCGACTTTTCCAGCTCACTCGTCAAGAAGATGGGGAAGGATTGGCTGGAGATCGCTGGCTGTGGGATGATTCATCCGCAGGTTTTCGAAAACGTCGGTTACGATCCAGAAGTCTGGACCGGCTGGGCCTTCGGCTTCGGCATCGAACGCATCGCGATGATTCGTTATGGCATCAACGACATCCGGCTGTTTTACGAAAACGATCTGCGGTTCTTGAGGCAGTTTTAATTGGTTTGGGCAAGCAATGCTTGATCGATTCGTTTCAGTAATTACTGGCTTAACCGATAAAACTTCTGTGTCCCAGAGATGGAATTGGTCACGGTATTCTGCCCGTTGACCACGACCGGCCCTGGAGAAACCGCAGCCCATACCGTTGGTAAAACAAGGTTGGTCGTGCATTGCAGAGTGAACCCAACGGAGTTGGTCGGCCACCTAAGTATAACATTTGATCCGGAAGGCGAAATTCTAAGCTCCGGAGGGATGAAAAGACTAAACACTGTACCTCTCCCCGAATTGCCACCGCCGTACGCTGTCGCATACAAAGTATTGCCCGACAGAATCAATCCGGCAGCCGGATAAGCCCCGTCAATGTTCGTAGACGGATATGGACCAGAGGTTGCGGTAAAACTGTGCAAGGTCGTGAATCCCGTACCATTGATGTTAACCTTGAATACCGTGCCGCGACCCGAACTGCCGCCAGCATTCGCTGTCCCGTACAGAACGTTACCATATAAAACCAGCGGGGTGCGCGGTTCAACTCCGTCGCTGTTGGTAGAAGAAGGACCAGAAGTCAGCGTAAAAGAGTGAATATTGGTAAAGCCCAATTCATTGACGTTGACGGCGAACACAGTGCCTTCGTTAAAACTGCCACCACTAACCGTAGTCCCATACAGAGTGTTGCCCGATAAAACCAAGCCGGCATACGGATTGGCTCCGTCGTCATCGCCGACGAAACTATGCAGGGTCGCAAAACCCGATCCATCGCTGTTGAGCTTGTAGACAGTGCCCTTGCCCGAACCTCCGCCAGCAATCGCTGTCCCATACAAGGTGTTGCCCGACAAAACCAATCCGGCAGAAGGATAAATTCCGTCGCTGTTAGTGGAAGTTTCTCCGCCAGAGGTCGCGGTGAAACTATGCAGGGTTGTAAAACCTGATCCATCACTGTTGAGTTTGTAGACAGTGCCCTCGCCCGAAATGCCCCCTTGATAAGCCGTCCCATAGAGAGTTGTCCCCGACAAAATCAATCCGCCAGAAGGATAAACTCCATCATTGTTGGTGTAGATACCCGGCGTGCTGTTACTCAACGCGGTAAAATCATGCAGCGTCGAAAGGCCCGTGCCATCAATGTTGATCTTGAAAACCGTGCCATTGCCCGCACTGCCGCCGTACTTGGTAGTCCCGTACAGCGTATTACTCGAGAGAATCAAAGCGGCAACTGGACCCGACCCGTCGCTGTAATTGAAATGATGCAGGTTTGTAAAGGCCGCGCCACCGGTGCTGACTGCGAAAACGGTACCGTAGTATGGACCGCCGCCAGACGTGCCATATAGGGTGTTGCCCGATAAAATCAATCCGGCTTGCGGATTGGCCCCGTCACTTCCGGTGAAACTGTGCATGGTCGTGAAGGTCTGCGCCGTCATCCAGCCAGCCGATATCAAGCCGAAACCGACCATCACTGCGGGTAGGAGGAATACACCACTGATGCGCGTCTTCATATCCTAATTCTTTGACGCCGTTCTGATCAGATCAAATTACACATCACAGATATTGACACCTTGCTTGAGCGAGGCGAGGACATCGGGGCGTTTCGGAACAAATTCCTGAGCGACGTGGCCTTTGAAACCGGTTTCCACAATTGCCTTCATGATCGCCGGATAATTCAGTTCCTGGGTCTCGTCGATCTCGCCGCGACCGGGCACGCCGCCGGTGTGATAGTGCGCGATGTATTGCTGGTTCTGTCGGATGGTGCGGATGACATCGCCCTCCATGATTTGCATGTGGTATATGTCGTAGAGGAGTTTGAAATGTTCCGAGCCGACGCGCTTGGCGAGTTCCACTCCCCACGCGGTGTGGTCACATTGATAATCCTTGTGATCGACCTTGCTGTTCAGCAGTTCCATGCAGATGGTGACTTTTTGCTTTTCCGCAATCGGCATGACGCGTTTCAACCCGATGGCGCAGTTATCCAAACCCTTCTCGTCGTCGAGGCCACGACGATTGCCGGAAAAACAAATGATGTTCGCAAATCCGTTTTTGGCCACCACCGGTGCGGTCCGCTCAAAATATTCCACGAGCTTGTCGTGGTTTTCCAACCGGTTGAAGCCGTCTGAGATTCCGCCCGGTACACCGCTCACCATGGCGCAGATCAACTTGTGTTTCTTCAGGGTCTGGAAATCTTCAACGGTCAGCAACTCGACGGACTGCAAACCGATCTCTTTGCCGGCAAGGCAAAGGTCTTCAAGGCTGACTTTCGCGTAACACCATTTGCAGACGGAGTGATTGATGTGGCCTTTCATCTTACCAGTGGCAGCATCGGCGGCGCTGAGGCGTGAGGTGAGGCTGGCTGCTGCGCTCATGGCGGCGGCGGTGCCGGCGATTTTGCGAAGTGCGGAGCGACGAGAAAGTTTGGTGCGCATAAAATCATTTGAGTTGATGGTTGCCGCCCAGTGTTGATTCCACTTGGCTGGACTTCAAGCCAGTTTCTCAAAACGGTCGGAAACGAAATCCCAGTTGATGACGTTGAACCAGGCGGCGATGTAGTCGGCGCGCTTGTTTTGGTATTTGAGATAATAGGCGTGCTCCCAAACGTCGAGGCCGAGAAGCACCTGGTGGCCTTGGCTCAATGGCGAGTCCTGGTTTGGCGAAGATTGAATCTTTACCGCTTTGCCATCCAACACGAGCCACGCCCAGCCGCTGCCGAATTGGCCCAGCCCGGCTTTGGTCAACTCATCCTTGAACGCGTTGAAGCTGCCGAATTTCTTGTCGATGGCTTTGGCGAGCTCGCCTTTGGGCTGGCCGCCGCCGTTCTTGGACATGACCTGCCAGAATAAGGTGTGATTGGCGTGACCACCGCCATTGTTGCGAACGGCAGTCCGGATTTTTTCGGGGACCGCGTTCAAGTTGCCGATGAGTTGCTCGACCGTCTTCTTCGCGAGTTCCGGCGAATCAGCTACGGCCTTGTTCAGATTGTTGACGTAGGCGGCGTGATGTTTGTCGTGGTGAATCTGCATCGTTTGCGCGTCGATGTGCGGTTCAAGCGCATCGAACGCGTAGGGCAGGGGAGGCAGCGTGAACGGCCCGGTTGGCGCAGCGGGGGTTTGCGCCTGCGCGTTGACTAGTGAAGAGCCAACCGCGACGGCAGCGGTGGCGAAAGCGGTCCTTTGAATGGCCTGGCGTCGTGTCATCATAAGTAGTTCCTTTTTTGATTACGAACGAGGGTAGCCTGTTCTCAATAGCTCGGCAAGCGCAGGTATTTCAAAAATCAGCGCAAATAGCTGGTAAATATTAGGCTGACAGTCGCGCTAGGATTTTTTTGTGGGCGCTGGTGAAGGCGAGTCGGTGGAGTTGTTTTGGCGCGAGCCAACGGCCGGGAATTTTGGTGGAGGGCTTCGTGAGTCGCGCGCGCCAGGCTTCGAGCGTGATGCGATAGCGGGTGATGGAGTGTTTGATAACACAGAGGGGTTCAGTGCAAGTGATCCGAAACACGGCGCCGGAGCGCGGCTGTCCCAGCCGCAGCACTCCGTCTTGTTGTGGCTTTTTGGAGTCCGCGAGACGCCCATTCCTACGTGGCCGCTGCGGCTCGGAGAGCCGCGGTCCGACTTCGACGTTCGGGAATTCCCAAAGGTGCGCGTTCACAACGCCGGCTGGGCGCTGGCGGACGAGGAATTTGCCGTCGCGTTCGACAACGAAGGCGACGAAGCGACGTTCGGTGGCGGCTCGGTGCTTGCCGAAGGTGGGTAGTTTGTCCTGGAGATTCTCCTTTCGCGCGACGCAGAATTTTCGAACGGGGCAGGCGGTGCAGTTCGGCGAGCGCGGCGTGCAGATGAGCGCGCCAAGTTCCATCAGAGACTGATTCAGAAACGAGCAGGAGTTTGATTCGCCCGGCGATTGAGGCTTTTGGACTGCGGTGGCAGAACGCAGCGGCGACACCGCTTTCGGTAGGTGACGCAGGCGACCAAAGCGGCGTGGCGCTTCGCTTCCCGCCGCAGTCCAAGGCGCGCAGTTGGTAATTGCGAGAGTCTTTGCTTGCACGACGAGTTCTGCGGCGAGTTGCCAAAGGTGCGCGTTGGTTTTCTTTTTGCGTGGGTCGGTGGTGATGCCGAAAACGCGGGTGAGGACGCGGATCACGTTGCCGTCGAGGATCGGCTTGGGCTGGTTGAAGGCGATGCTACAAATCGCGCCGGCGGTGTAGCGACCAATGCCGGGGAGGGCGAGGATGGCGTTGAAATCTTCAGGGAATCTGCCGTCGTGCTGGGCCACGATTTGTTGCGCGGCGCGTTGGAGGTTGCGGACGCGGGTGTAGTAACCGAGGCCTTCCCAAAGTTTGTGGAGCTTGGCAGGCGAAGCTTTCGCGGCGGACTGGATTGTGGGTAGCTCGCGCATCCAGCGTTCCCAATACGGGATGACGGTCTTGACTTGCGTTTGCTGGAGCATGATTTCGGAAACCCAAATAGCATAGGGGTCGTGCGTTCGACGCCAGGGGAGATCGCGGGCGTTGCGCGAGAACCAGCCGAGCAAGGCGGCAACCAGCTTCTCCAGTTTTGAGTTTTGAGATTTGAGTTTCGAGTTCAGAAAATGCGAACCACGAAATACACGAGGCACACGAAAAATGAACGGGGAAAATGTCGCGCGAAGAACGCGAAGGCGGCAAAGGGAATTGAAAGCTAATTGACCATTACCCCTTCGTAACTCGCTCAAACTCGGCCGCGGTCTGCCTGACCTGACTTTCAAACTGGTCATCGAACCACGGCCTCAAATTGTAATGTCGATGAAAATCGGACGGCGGAACACCGACCAACTCGTGAACCTTCTGAATCATTCCCCAGTAGGTATCGCACGCGAACACGGCATGTGACAGAGTCAAAAAACCTCCGAAGGGTACTACAGGCGAGGAGAAAATCTTTTGTGTCCTTTGGGTTCTTTTGCGGCTATTAAGTCCGGCGCGTGAAACCGTTGACGAATTACACTTGCAAGCTGACCGAGGAACAGGCGGCAACGTTGAAGTCGGGCCTGGAGGCTCGACATTTCGAGTTTCGCGACGTGCCTTACGCGAGGTTTGCGGGGGAGAAAGAGAAGACGAACGTCGTGTTATACGAAACCGGCAAGCTCGTCGTGCAAGGGAAGGGGACGCAGGAGTTTGTCGAGTTCGTGCTGGAGCCGGAGGTGTTGAAGCAGGCGCGGCTGGGTTACGAGGTGGTGTTGAATCCGGATTTGCTGTTGCCGCGCATCGGCGTGGATGAGAGCGGGAAGGGAGATTTTTTCGGGCCGTTGTGCGTGGCGGGCGTTTATGTGAACGAGGCGGTCATCAACGCTTGGAAGGACGCTGGCGTGCGCGACTCAAAAAACATTTCCAGCGACAAAAAGATATCCGACCTCGCAAAACTTATCAAGGACACGCCCGGTTGCGTAACGACGGTGGTGCCGATTGGGAACGAGGCTTACAATCGTTTGCACGCAAAGGTGGGAAGCGTGAACGCGGTGCTGGCATGGGGGCATGCGCGGGTGATTGAGAATTTGATGGGTCAGCGGCATCGGATGAATCCACCGCCGGTGCGGGCGATCAGCGATCAGTTTGCCGCGAGCAAAAGTGTCGTTGAAAAAGCACTAATGAGTATGGGGCGGGAATTGGAGTTGGTGCAGCGGCACAAGGCGGAGGAGGATTTAGCGGTGGCGGCGGCTTCGATTCTGGCGCGGGATGAGTTTGTGAAGCGGCTGGCAGCGCTGGGGAAGCAGTTTGGGATGAAATTCCCCAAAGGCGCATCAGCTGCGGTGGATTCGGCAGCAAAGGAGTTTGTGGCCAAACACGGGGCGGAAAACCTTCGCAAGGTTGGCAAGACCCACTTTCGCACGGCATTTCGGGCGCAAAGTTTGCCGGAACCTCCCAAAACTGAATGGCGGAGGAGGAACGCTGGCGGGGAGGAAAAATAAACCAAAATAAATGTTGAAAAACCGTTGACACCCCTGACCGGGTTTTCTAGTTTCATCCAAGTCATCGGGCCGTGAATAGTTAAAAATCACAAGCCCCTTTGGTTTTTCGATCTGAAAAGCAGGGGATGTGGTTTTTTTGTCGTTACGTCAGGGTTTTTGGAATTTGGCTTTTGCCCATGTAGCTCAGTTGGCAGAGCACGTCCTTGGTAAGGACGAGGTCATCAGTTCAATCCTGATCATGGGCTCCAAATGAAAGATTTAACAAACTGAAAACTATAAAATAGCAGGAGATAACAATGGCAAAAGAAGCGTTTCAAAGAACCAAACCGCACGTCAATGTGGGAACAATCGGTCACGTCGACCACGGGAAGTCCACGCTTACCGCCGCAATTGTCGAAGTGCAGGCGCGGAAAAACCTCGCAAAAAAAATCTCCTATGCCGAAATCACTAAAGGCGGGACTGTCCGCGATGAAACCAAGACCGTCACCATCGCGGCTTCTCACGTGGAGTATGAGAGCGCTGCCAGGCATTACGCTCACGTCGATTGCCCTGGCCACGCGGACTACGTGAAAAACATGATCACAGGTGCCGCTCAAATGGATGGTGCGATCTTGGTGGTGAGTGCTGCCGATGGGCCGATGCCGCAAACTCGCGAGCACATTCTGTTGGCGCGACAGGTCGGCGTCCCGGCGATTGTGGTTTTTTTGAACAAAGTGGATTTGGTGGATGATCCAGAATTGCTCGATCTGGTGGAAATGGAAATCCGCGATTTACTGACCAAGTATCAGTTCCCCGGCGACAAAACGCCAATTATCCGAGGGAGTTCCAAGGCCGCCATGGAAGGCAAGCCCGAAGGCGAGAAGGCCATTGCCGAACTGCTTGCGGCGGTCGATTCGTTTATTCCGGTGCCACAGCGTGAAATCGACAAGCCGTTCCTGATGTGTATTGAAGACGTATTCAACATTGAAGGTCGGGGGACGGTGGTTACCGGCCGCGTGGAACGCGGTGAACTGGCAAAGATGTCCGAAGTGGAGATCGTCGGATTGAAAGACACACGGAAAACTGTTGCAACGGATATCGAGATGTTCCGCAAGTTGCTCGACAAGGCCAGCGCCGGCGACAACGTCGGTGTGTTGCTGCGCGGCACGAAGAAGGAAGAAGTTGAGCGCGGAATGGTGTTGGCCAAGCCTGGCACGATCACTCCCCACACAAAATTCAAGGCTGAAGTTTATGTACTTTCAAAGGATGAGGGTGGCCGGCACACGCCGTTTTTCACCAATTATCGTCCGCAGTTTTACTTCCGCACTACTGACGTAACCGGTACGGTCAGGTTGCCGCAGGGTGTGGAAATGGTGATGCCCGGGGACAACATTTCGGGAGATATCGAGTTGATTGCCCCCGTTGCCATGGAGAAAGGGCAAAGATTCGCTATTCGTGAAGGCGGCCGGACCATCGGCGCCGGGCGTGTGAGCGATATTGTTGCCTAAAAGACTTGGCAAAGAATCAGGAGTTCGGGGAAAAATTCCCCGGCTCCCTTTTTCGTCTAATTAGCAATGATAGCGGGTACCACTTTTGAGAGTAGGGCGGTAGCTCAATTGGTAGAGTAGCGGTCTCCAAAACCGTCGGTTGGGGGTTCGAGTCCCTCCCGCCCTGCCAAAAACGACTTGGGTCGGAGAGGTGGCAGAGTGGTCTATCGCGGCGGTCTTGAAAACCGCTTTGGGTGAAAGCCCAACGGGGGTTCGAATCCCTCCCTCTCCGCCAGATGATTTTGTGAACGATTTAGTCAAAATATTTATTTGGGTTGCGGTAATCGGTGTCGTATTTGCGATCTTGTGGCGCAAAGGCTACCTCGACCGTTTTGCCGAATATGTACGCAGTACGCGTGAAGAGCTCCGGCGCTGTACCTGGCCGACAATTAGCGAATTGCAGGGTTCTACCGTCGTGGTTTTTATTTCAATTTTGTTGCTGGGCGGTTTTACGGTCGGGGTTGATTTAATCATCCACCTGCTGCTGCGCATAATTACCTGAAGAAACTTTTTACTTTTTGCATGCAAAGTCAGTGGTTCGTCATTCACACCTTGTCTGGCCAGGAGCAAAAGGTGAAAGAGAGCATCGAAAGACGGCTCAAAGCTGAAGAAATGGGCGAATATATTCGCGAAGTGCTGGTGCCCATCGAAAAAGTCGTAGAAGTGCGCAATGGAAAAAAAACGGTCACGACTCGCAAACTTCACCCCGGCTACGTGTATATCGACATGGTGCTGTTGGATGAGAACCGGCGGGTTTTGCCCAAGCCGTATTATTTCATCAAAGAAACGCAGGGGGCAATCGGGTTCGTCGGTGGCGACAAACCGGATTCGGCCTCGGCCGAAGAAATTGAACAAATCAAGGGTCAGATTTCCGCTTCGGAAGAGCATGAGAAGCCGAAAGTCAACTTTGAAGTTGGCGAGACGATCAAGATCAATAACGGGCCCTTCTTAAACTTTAGTGGTGTGATTGAAGAAATCGAACCCGAACGCGGAAAATTGAAAGTTACGGTGAATATTTTTGGAAGAAATACGCCGGTCGAGTTGGAATACTGGCAGGTGGAAAAAGCATGACGTGAAATCGTTACATCGTTTAATCGGTTCACGATGTGATGGTTCAACGACTTAACGAATCAAAGACAATGGCAAAGAAAGTCACAGGACAGATCAAATTGCAAATTCCGGCGGGCCAGGCCAATCCCGCGCCGCCCGTTGGGCCGGCGCTCGGCCAGCACGGCGTCAATATCATGGCCTTCTGCAAGGAATACAACGCGGCTACCAAAGATCAGGCAGGCATGGTGATTCCCGTTGTCATTACGGTCTATCAGGACAAATCATTTACCTTCATCACCAAATCGCCGCCGGCCTCCGGCCTTCTCAAGAAGGCTGCGGGCATTGCCAGTGGTTCAAAAACGCCGAACAAAGAAAAAGTCGGCAAAGTCACGCGCAAACAGGTGATGGACATCGTTAAGATCAAACGGAAGGACTTGAACGCAACGAGCGACGAGGCGGCGTTTCGTTTGATCTCCGGAACGGCCCGGAGCATGGGGATAGAAGTGGTTGAATAGAGCAAATCCGGATACCCGGCAAAATAATAAGAGCAAACGCGGGAGAGCCGACAACTCGATTGCACCGCAACAATGAACAATGCCAAGTAAAAGATACAAGAAAGCGATTGAACTGGTAGATGCAAAAAAAGTCTATCCGCTCAAGTCAGCCGTGGAAGTGTTGTCCAAATTCCCGAAAGCGAAGTTCAACGAGACTGTTGAAGTGGCGTTTCGACTGGGTGTGGACGCGAAACAATCTGACCAGATGGTTCGCGGCTCCGTTCCATTGCCACACGGCAGCGGCAAAACCGTGCGCGTCCTGGTTTTTGCCCGTGCTGGGAGCGCCGCAGAAGCGGCCAAAGCCGCTGGCGCCGAATTTGTCGGCTTCGAAGACATGATAAAAAAATGTCAGGAAGGCTGGACGGATTTCGATGTAGCCATCGCCACACCCGAAGCGATGGCCGAGGTGCGAAAACTTGGCAAAGTGCTTGGGCCGCGCGGCTTGATGCCGAACCCCAAAACCGGTACTGTGACCGATGACACGGCCAAAGCCGTCAAGGAAGTCAAAGCCGGTCGCATTGAGTTCAAAATTGACAAGGCCGGTAATGTTCACGTTCCCGTCGGCAAGGTATCGTTTGCGTTGGATCAAATTGTTGATAATGCACGGTCGGTGATCGAAGCCGTCATCAAGGCCCGGCCGGCCAGTGTGAAGGGGCAGTTCGTCCAGAGTTGCACGCTGTCCGCGACCATGAGCCCGCCAGTTCGGGTGGATATCCGAGAATTCTTGACGGCGGCTTGATCTGAATTTTAACCGAGACACTTATCATGCGTGCTGAAAAAAAGAATATCAGTGAAGAATATGTTGCGCGGTTGAATGCCTCGCCGTTTTTCTTTGTGGTGGATTACACTGGGTTGAAGGTTGGGCCGATTACCGAATTGCGCAAGCGATTGGGTCAGGCGGGTGCTGAGATTCACGTTGTCAAAAACACCTTGTTCCGCCTTGCAGCTCGGGAAGCTGGGGTAGCCGATCTGGGCGGAGCCTTGGCCGGCCAACTGGCGATGGTAACTGGTAAGCGCGACGTCTCAGTTGCGGCCAAAGTGGTCAAAACCTTTTCCGCTGAGTTTGACAAACCCAAAATCAAGTTCGGCTATCTAAATAATCAACGGCTTGAGACCGCGGACATACTGACGCTGGCGGATTTGCCGTCCATCGATGTGTTGCGCGGAAAGCTTCTTGGATTGCTCAAGGCACCGGCGTCCAAGCTGGTCACGTTGCTCAACACGCCCGCGAGTCAGTTGGTGAGAGTGATTCAGGCGCGCGTGGAGAAGGGGGCATAACAATTCATACGATTTCATCCTCGTTCATCGCTGAGGATGGGAAAACAACAACAAGAATAAACAAAGTAAATCGTCGGTTTGCGGGCCGTGAACTGAAAATATCCGTGGCCACGGAGGACGACGAGACTGAAAGGTAACATGGCTGACTTAGCTGGATTAGTGGAACAACTGGGCAAGCTGACGGTGGTGGAAGCCGCCGAGCTGGTGAAACAACTTGAAACATCCTGGGGCGTGACGGCAGCGGCGCCAGTCGCGGTTGCTGCCCCGACTGCAGCAGCAGGCGGCGGTGCGGCGGCTCCGGCAGCCGAAGCCAAAACCGAATTTGACGTGATTCTGGTTTCCGTACCGGCGGACAAGAAAATTGCTGCGATCAAAGCGGTGCGCGAGGTCAAGGCCGGCTTGGGTCTGGCTGAAGCGAAGAAACTCGTGGAAGAATGCCCGAAGCCGGTGTTGGAAGGCGCAAACAAGGCGGATGCAGATGCCGCCAAGAAGAAGCTTGAAGAAGCGGGTGCCAAAGTTGAAGTGAAGTAATTGATGTTTTCCGGGGTGGCAGGTAGCTCCTGCCACCCTGCATCGTCTCAACACAACCCGTAGCACCGATTCAGATATCAGTACAACGAAACCACAATCAGTGGTTTGAGTTGCGGCAAGTTCGCGGTTGAACATCGCGTGCTTGCCTTGTGTCGTTATTAAAACAAATGGTTTGGCACGGATTGCCAGCCAATGATTAAAGGTCAAAATGCCATCGCGAGCCAGTGAACGTATAAACTTCGGTAAAATCAAAGAGATCATCGCGCCGCCGAATCTGATCGAGTTGCAAACCAACTCGTATCGGGATTTTCTCCAGGCAAACGTGGCGCCCTCCAAGCGCAAAAACTTGGGATTGCAGGCGGTGTTTACCGAGGTATTTCCCATCGAGAGCTACGATGGGAAATGCGTTCTGTCTTTTGACAGCTACGCCATCGGGCCGGCGAAACTCGATTGGTTGGAGTGCTTGCGCGAGGGAGTGACTTACGGTGCGCCGCTCTACGTAACGTTCCTGCTCAAAGAGGAAAAAGGAACAAAGGAAGAAAAGGTGTTCATGGGCGAATTGCCGCTGATGACCCCGCAAGGCACGTTCGTCATCAATGGCGCCGAACGCGTGATCGTCAGCCAATTGCATCGCTCTCCCGGACTGGCATTCGAAGCTACTCAACACGCGAACGGAAAAATGCTGCACTCCTTCCGTATCATTCCCGACCGCGGTTCGTGGTATGAAGCCCAGTTTGACACCAGCGATCTGCTCTATGTTTATCTCGACCGCAAGAAACGCCGCCGCAAGTTTTTAACAACCACGTTTTTCCGGGCGCTGGGCTACGGTTCGGACGCGGACATCCTGAAGTTGTTTTACGACATCGAACAATTAAGCGTCAAAGAAGCGGAAAAGCTCGAAGACTTGCAGAACAAGGTCCTGATCGAAGACGTGACCGATGAGGAGAAGGGTATCGTGGTCGCGCGGGCCTTTGAGCCGTTGTCCAAAGCGGTCGTCAAACAAATCGCCGAATTGGGCGTCAGCAAAATCCGTGTCGTTGATACGACGTTGGATGAAGGGATCATCATCAAGTGCATGAAGAAGGATCCCGCGAAGAATGAGGAGGAAGCCCTCAAAGATATTTATCGCCGGTTGCGCCCGGGCGATCCACCGACCGCAGCGAATGCGCGGGCGCTGATCAAGCGGCTATTCTTTGACCCCAAACGTTATGACTTGGGTCGAGTTGGTCGTTACAAGATCAATCAGAAGTTGGGCATCAAGGGCGGTGAATCCAGGATTTTGACGAAGGAAGATCTCGTGGCTGCCACCAAGTACCTTCTGCGCTTGAAGAAGGGTGAAGGAAGCTTGGACGACATTGATCACCTTGGTAGCCGACGCGTTCGTACCGTGGGCGAATTACTCGCTAACCAATGCCGTGTGGGTCTTGCGCGCACGGAACGGCTGGTTAAAGAACGAATGACCCTGTTCGATCAAGGCATGGAAAGCATGTCGCCGCAGAAGCTGATCAATCCGAAGGCGCTCTCCGCCGTGATCCGCGATTTCTTCGGTCGGAGCCAACTCTCGCAGTTCATGGATCAGATCAACCCCTTGGCTGAGTTGACGCACAAACGTCGTCTCTCCGCTCTTGGGCCAGGTGGATTGTCGCGTGACCGCGCCGGCTTCGAAGTTCGTGACGTTCATCCCTCGCATTACGGACGCATTTGTCCGGTGGAAACACCCGAAGGGCCAAACATTGGATTGATCGCCTCGTTGGCCACGTTTGCACAGGTAAACGATTTCGGATTTCTCGAGACGCCGTATCGCAAGGCCGAAAATGGCCGTGTCACTAGTCACATTGATTACCTCACCGCTGATCGCGAAGAAACGTTTGTGGTGGCACAAGCCAACGCACCTATCGATGACAAGGGACGATTCCATACAGACCGTGTTCCTTGCCGCGGCAAAGGAGATTTCATCGACGTGGAACCGTCGCGTGTGGATTACATGGACGTGTCGCCCAAACAACTGGTTTCCGTGGCTGCGAGCTTGATTCCGTTTTTGGAGCACGACGACGCGAACCGGGCTTTGATGGGTTCAAACATGCAACGCCAGGCCGTGCCGTTGCTTGTGACCGAAGCCCCGCTGGTGGCGACCGGTCTGGAGGACCGCGTGGCGCGCGATTCCTGCGCTGTTTTAGTCGCTGAGGAGTCGGGCAAAGTGGCTTCCGTCACCGGAAATCAGGTCATCATTACATCCGACGGCAAACTGCCGGAAGGGAAGAAAAAAATTAAGCATGATCCGGAAAACGGTATTTACGTTTATCCGATCCGGAAATTCATGCGCTCCAATGCGGCCACCTGCATCAACCAGAAAATCGTGTTGCACCGTGGAGACACCGTCAAGAAGGGGCAGGTGATCGCCGATGGTCCTTGCACGCAGGGTGGCGAACTGGCCTTGGGTCGCAACGTGCTTTGTGCGTTCATGCCCTGGAACGGATACAATTTTGAAGACGCGATCCTCATCAGCGAAAAAATCGTCAAAGACGACATTTTCACCTCCATCCACATCGACGAGTTTGAGGTCGTTGCCCGCGACACCAAGCTCGGGCCGGAGGAAATTACGCGTGACATTCCGAACCTCGGCGAAGAAGCGTTGAAGAACCTCAGTGCGGACGGTGTCATTCGCATCGGCGCGGAAGTTAAGCCCGGCGACATCCTCGTAGGCAAAATCACACCGAAGAGCGAAACCGAATTGGCGCCCGAAGAACGCTTGCTGCGGGCCATCTTCGGTGAAAAAGCTGCTGACGTGAAAGACACGTCACTGAAGGTTCCCTCCGGCACGTACGGAATCGTGATGGATGTGAAAGTGTCCGCGAAAAAGGAATCGGATCGCGAAACCAAGGCATTGGCGAGTGAAGAGAAGAAACATTCCAAGCAGGTCGAGGAAGAACATCGGAAGAAGACCGAAGAGTTGCGCGAACAATTGACCGAGGCGTTAAGCAACATTCTGCTGGGAGAAAAGATTCCGCTGGATGTGGTCAATTCCGAGACAGGCGAAATTATCATCCCCGCCAACCGGAAGATCACCAAGACGCTGCTGCGCAAACTGGCAACTGTTTATGATCGCATTGAAATCGATCCGTCGCCGATCCGGAACAAGATTAACGAAATCATCGGCAGCTTCAAAAAGAAGTTTGATGATTTACAGCTTCAACATGATCAGGATGTGGAGCGGGCGGAGGCAGGAGACGATGTTGACACCGGCATCGTAAAGTCGGTCAAAGTGTACATCGCCTCGAAGCGCAAGCTCTCGGTTGGTGATAAAATGGCCGGACGCCACGGTAACAAGGGTGTCGTTGCCAAAATCGTGGCGGAGGAGGACATGCCGTTCCTGGCGGATGGAACACCGGTCGAGATAGTGCTGAATCCGCTGGGTGTCCCTTCGCGCATGAACGTTGGCCAGGTCTTGGAAACGCATTTAGGTTGGGCTGCCAAGCTGCTGGGACTAAAATTTGCCACGCCAGTGTTCGACGGTATCAAGGAAAAAGACATCCGCAGCTACCTCAAGCAGGCCAACTTGCCTGAACATGGTAAGACCACCTTGCTGGATGGTCGTACCGGCGAAGCGTTCGACCAGGAGATTGTGGTCGGCTACATCTACATGATGAAGTTGGGCCACTTGGTTGCGGACAAGATTCATGCTCGCGCCGTTGGTCCGTATTCGTTGGTGACGCAGCAACCGCTGGGCGGCAAGGCGCAATACGGTGGTCAGCGTTTCGGCGAAATGGAAGTGTGGGCCATGGAAGCTTACGGGGCGGCCTATACGCTTCAGGAATTACTCACCGTCAAATCAGACGACGTGCAGGGCCGCACCCGCATTTACGAAAGCATTGTGAAAGGTGACAACAGTCTGGAGGCCGGAGTGCCGGAGTCCTTTAACGTGCTGGTCAAGGAAATGCAGTCGTTGGGAATGGATGTGAAGGTGGGATACGCCAACGCGCAGGACCAACCGGTTGAAACGACAATTCTCACGGCCAGTTGAAATCAAAACGAAACGATATTTCCGGCGATACGGATCGCCCAAACGCCAAATAGTATGATGAGCACAAAAGAAAGCGCCCGCGAATTACTTGGTCTGGACAAGGTCAATCAGGTGGAACACGTGGCCATCTCACTTGCCTCGCCCGACGCCATCCGTTCCTGGTCCAAGGGGGAAGTAAAGAACCCCGAAACCATCAACTACCGCACCTTCAAGCCAGAAAAGGGCGGTTTGTTTTGCGAACGCATTTTCGGTCCTGTGAAGGATTGGGAATGCTCCTGTGGCAAGTATAAGCGCATCAAACACCGTGGCGTGGTCTGCGACCGCTGCGGCGTTGAAGTGACACTGGCCCGCGTGCGCCGCGAGCGCATGGGGCACATCGATTTGGCGGTGCCGGTTTCGCACATCTGGTTTTTCAAGTGCATGCCCTCCCGCATCGGTCTGGTGCTCGATATGACGGCGCGCAACCTAGAGCGGGTTATCTATTACGAAGATTACATGGTGATTGACCCCGGCTCCACGCCGCTGACCCAACACCAGTTACTGAGCGAGCACGAGTACCGTGAAGCCAAGGAAACGTACGGTGCGGAGTCCTTCGTGGCCAAAATCGGCGCTGAAGCGGTGCGTGAAGCATTGATGAAGGTGGATTTGGCCAAACAAATCACGCAGTTGGAAGTCGCGATGACGGAAACCAAGAGCAAACAAATCCGCAAAAAGATCGCCAAGCGTACCAAGTTGCTGCAAGCGTTGCAGGCTTCCAAGAGCCGACCTGAATGGATGGTGCTTCTGGTGTTGCCGGTCATCCCACCGGACTTGCGCCCGCTTGTGCCACTTGAAGGCGGTCGTTTCGCAACATCCGACCTCAACGACCTGTATCGCCGCGTCATCAACCGCAA
Organism: uncultured Verrucomicrobiota bacterium; assembly: GCA_964651015.1. Classification (GTDB taxonomy): domain Bacteria; phylum Verrucomicrobiota; class Verrucomicrobiia; order Limisphaerales; family PALSA-1396; genus CAZYYS01. The sequence continues at coordinate 5,971 of CAZYYS010000008.1, read as the reverse complement.
CAACCGGTTGAAGAACTTGCTCCAACTTAAAACGCCTGAAGTCATCGTTCGCAACGAAAAGCGCATGTTGCAGGAAGCCGTGGACGCTTTGTTCGACAACGGTCGTCATGGTCGCGCAGTAACCGGCGCCGGCAATCGCCCGTTGAAATCGCTCAGTGACATGCTTAAAGGCAAGAGCGGTCGCTTCCGCCAGAACCTGCTGGGTAAGCGCGTCGATTATTCCGGCCGGTCGGTCATCGTCATCGGTCCGGAGCTGAAACTTCACCAGTGCGGTTTGCCGAAGAAGATGGCGCTTGTGTTATTTGAGCCGTTCATCATCCGCCGTCTGAAGGAACTCGGCTATGTTCACACCGTTCGCTCGGCCAAAAAGATGATTGAACGGCAATCGCCGGAGGTGTGGGACATCCTCGAAGAAGTGACCAAAGGCCATCCGGTTTTGCTTAACCGCGCGCCAACTTTGCACCGCTTGTCAATTCAAGCGTTTGAACCGCTGCTCATTGAAGGCGAAGCCATCCGCATTCACCCGCTGGTCTGCACTGCTTACAACGCCGACTTTGACGGCGACCAGATGGCTGTGCATGTGCCGCTTTCAGTCGAAGCGCAAATGGAAGCACGCCTATTGATGATGGCTCCCAACAACATCTTCAACCCGTCCAGCGGCAAGCCAATCATGACACCGACGCAGGACATCACGCTGGGTTGTTACTACCTGACCGTCGAACCGCGCAGCGCCGCCACCGAAAATGGAAACTTATTGAAGCTTTTTGGTTCCAAGAGTGAGGTCATGTTCGCACACGATGACGGAGCTGTGACGATCCACGACCGGATTCGCCTGGCCAATCCCGACTTCGGCAGGAAATCCGTTTATGGCGATAAGGAGAAAAAAGTCATCGAAACCACGGTCGGACGCGTCATCTTCAGCGGCATCTGGCCCGAAGAACTTGGGTTTCCCAACAAGGTCATCGGTAAAACTCAGCTAGGCGAGTTAATCTGGAATTGCCACAAGATTGCCGGCCAGGAAAAAACGGTGGTGACGTTGGACAAGCTCAAGGAATTGGGATTCAAGGAAGCAACGGGCGCGGGCGTCTCCATTGGCATCGATGACATGATCATTCCAAAGGAGAAAGATCAGGAAATCGAAAACGCGCAGAAACAGATCGCCGAAGTGGAAAAGCAGCATCGCAAGGGCGTCATCACTTCCGGCGAACGGTACAACAAGATCATCGACATCTGGACGCATTGCACCGACCAGATTGCCAATGTCATGTTGCGCACGCTTGACCACAATCACGGCAAGCGCGAATACAACCCCGTTTCGTTGATGGTCCATTCCGGCGCGCGCGGTAATCGCCAACAAGTTCGCCAATTGGCCGGCGTGCGTGGTTTGATGGCCAAGCCGTCAGGCGACATTATTGAAAAACCAATTCTCTCGAATTTCCGCGAAGGCTTGACCGTGCTCGAGTACTTCATTTCCACGCACGGTGCGCGGAAAGGGCTGGCTGACACTGCGCTGAAGACGGCGGACTCCGGCTACATGACCCGCAAATTGGTGGACGTGGCGCAGGACGTGATCATCCGCGACGATGATTGCGGCACATCCAACGGCATCTGGGTTCAATCCATTTACGAAGGGGAAGATGAGGTGGTAAAACTTAACGAGCGACTGGTCGGGCGGTTCTCGTGCGACGATATCTTTGAGCCCGCCAACCCCAAAACCAAACTCGTCGGGGCAAATGAGCTGATTGACGAGGTTAAAGCCAAGCAGATTGAGAACGCGGGTGTTGAGAAAGTGAAGATCCGATCAGTGCTGACTTGTGAAAGCAAAGCCGGGGTCTGCGTCTGTTGTTACGGTCGAAATCTGGCAACGGGCAATCTGGTCAAGCTGGGTGAGGCCGTTGGTATTATTGCAGCCCAATCGATCGGTGAGCCGGGAACGCAATTGACGATGCGCACGTTCCACATCGGCGGAACCGCTTCGCAGGTTTTCAAACAGCCGCAAATCAAGGCTAAATACGATGGTGTCGTGCATTACAATGAATTGCGACTGGTGCAACTGGAAGACGGCAACAATATCGTTCTCAACAAGAACGGCTCCGTCTCCATTCTGGCTGAGGATGGCCGTGAGTTGGAAGCGCACAACCTGGTCATCGGTGCGGTTGTCTCCGTGCCTAACGGCGGGAAGGTCAAGCGCGGCGAAACTTTCGTGCAGTGGGATCCCTACAACGTGCCGATTCTTTCTGAAAAGGCCGGTCGCGTAAAATTCCACGACATCATTGAAGGCGTAACGATGAAGCAGGAAGTCGACGAGACCACTGGCCAGGAAGCCATGGTCGTCATCGAGCACAAAGAAGATCTGCACCCGCAAATTTTCATCACCGACGACGCGAACAAGAATGAAGTTCTGGCGAGTTATCCCATTCCTTCCGGGGCGCACATTGTCGTTGGTGAAGGTGACAAAATCGTGGCCGGTACACTGATGGCGAAGACGCCTCGCAAAACCTCGAAGACGCGCGATATCACCGGGGGGTTGCCGCGGGTGGCGGAATTATTCGAGGCTCGGCCACCGAAGGACGCCGCCGAGATCTCCAAGATCGACGGCGTGGTGGACTTCGGTGCGAGCGTGCGCGGCAAACGCTGCATTCTCATCAAGGACCAGCAGACCAATTTGGAGGAAGAACACCTGATCCGGATCGGCAAGCACGTCATTGTTTTCAAGGGCGACTACGTCAAAAAGGGTCAACAATTGACTGAAGGTCCCGTCAACCCGCATGAAATTTTGGACATCTGCGGCCCGCAGGAATTGCAGGAGCACCTCGTCAACGAAGTGCAGGAGGTTTATCGGCTGCAGGGCGTGACCATCAACGATAAGCACATTGAAATCATCGTGCGCCAGATGTTGCGCAAAGTGCGCATCACTGAACCGGGCGACACTTCGTTCCTTTGGGGCGAGCAGGTGGATAAAGTCGTTTTTGAAACCGAAAACCAGCGGGTTGAGAAGATGGGCGGCAAGCCAGCCGAGGCGCAGCCGGTGCTGCTGGGCATTACGAAGGCTTCGCTGGAAACGGAAAGCTTCCTCAGCGCGGCTTCCTTCCAGGACACGACCCGCGTGCTTACCGAGGCGGCGACGCTGTCCCGCGTTGATTACCTTGCGGGATTCAAAGAAAACGTTATCATGGGGCACATCATCCCCGCGGGTGCCGGTTTTGATTACCATCGCAATGTACGGCTCAAACCGTTGGTGGAATTGGAAGATGAACCGCCCGTCGAAACCAGCGAGGAAGCCGAACAGCCCTTGGCCGGTTAGCCTGGCAGAAAAAAAGCAAATACTAGTTGCAACGGAAAAGTCCTCTGGTAATATCCGCGCTCCGTTTGCCCCGGTGACGGGTGGAAACGAATAAAGACGAAAGTTTTAATGCCGACAATCAACCAACTCGTCCGAAAAGGACGAAATAAAATACGAAGCAAGTCCAAGTCTCCTGCCTTGGAGAATTCGCCGTTTCGTCGCGGCGTATGCCTCCAGGTCATGACGCGTACCCCCAAGAAGCCGAACTCGGCGATGCGCAAAGTGGCGAAGGTGCGCCTGACCAACGGATATGAAGTGATCGCTTACATCCCCGATGAAGGCCACAACCTGCAGGAACACTCGATTGTACTAGTGCGTGGTGGTCGTGTGAAGGATTTGCCCGGCGTTCGGTACCACATTATTCGTGGAACACTTGACGCCGCTGGTGTTGAGAAGCGCAGGGTGAGCCGATCCAAGTACGGCGTGAAGCGGCCGAAGCAGGCCAAGGTCGCTGAAGCCAACAAGTAATATTATGTCCCGACGTCGACAAGCCATCCGAAGACCTCTGACAGAAGACGCCAAGTTTCACAGTCCACTTGTTTCGCGCCTCGTGAACACCGTCATGAAGAGTGGCAAGAAGACTGTTGCGCAGCGTATTGTTTATGGCGCGTTTGATCAGATTGGCGAGAAGAATCCAACCGGGAACGCGTTGGAGATTTTGCAGCGCGCGGTGGAAAATGCCAAACCGCGTTTGGAAGTGAAGGCGCGGCGGGTGGGCGGCGCGACCTATCAAGTGCCGTCGGAGGCGTCTGCCGAGCGGCAACAGACCTTGGCCATTCGTTGGTTGGTTGATTTTGCCGATGCTCGCAAAGGCATCTCGATGAAAGAAGCGTTGGCGGCAGAAATCCTGGATGCCTATCAGGGGCAGGGGAACGCCATTCGCAAGCGTGATGAAGTGCACAAAATGGCGCAGGCCAACAAGGCTTTTGCCCACTTCCGCTGGTAGTAGAACAAAAATTGAATACGCTCCGAAGGCGAAGGCATCTCGGGGCGTTTTTAGTCTCTAAAACTAGATGAGTGCAGTGATGGAAAAACCGAAATCAGTGAATTCGCCGAACCGGCAATACACGATGGAGCGCACCCGAAACATCGGGATTGCCGCGCACATTGACGCCGGCAAAACGACGACGACTGAGCGCATTCTCTTTTACACCGGCCTCATTCACAAGATGGGTGACGTTGATGATGGCAACACCGTTACGGATTGGATGGAACAGGAACGTGAACGCGGCATTACGATCACTTCAGCGGCGACGACGTGTTACTGGACGCAGAAGGATGATGGCATTGCAAAGTCGTTTTTGGGCATTCCGCATCGCGTAAACATTATCGACACGCCTGGTCACGTCGATTTCACGGCGGAAGTGGAGCGATCCATGCGCGTGCTGGATGGCGCGGTGGCAGTGTTTTGTGGTGTTGCGGGCGTGCAGCCCCAATCTGAAACCGTTTGGCGCCAAGCCACCAAGTACAAAGTCCCCCGCATCGCGTTTGTAAACAAGATGGACCGCATCGGCGCAAATTTTGAAAACGCGGTCAGTGAAATGCGCAAGAAGCTCGGCGCTTATGCGTATCCCGTTCTCATCCCCATCGGCAAAGAGGACTATTTTAAGGGCGTCATCGACGTTATAAACCAGAAGGCGATTGTTTACGACGAGAAGGACGAAGTCGGTCTGAAGTACACGGTTGGCGAAATCGCCGCTGAGGACAAAGAACGGGCTGCGGCAGCGCTGGCGGAGTTGATCGACGCGGTTTCCAACAAAGACGACACTATTGCCGAGATGGTCATTGAGGATAAGCCCATTGAGTCACTTGTGCTCAAGGCGGCTATCCGCCGCTTGACCTGCAAGATCGAGTTTGTGCCGATTGTATGCGGCTCAGCTTTCAAGAAAAAGGGCGTGCAGCCGCTTGTGGATGCGGTCATCGATTATCTGCCTTCGCCGTTGGATATTCCGTCGGCCGTTGGCCATGACCCCGCCAATCTTGAGACGCTGGTTGAAGTTCCGGCCGACGACAACGGCAAGTTTTGTTCTCTTGCGTTCAAACTTTGGCGGGATCCGTATGTCGGCAAGCTGGTGTTCTTCCGTGTTTACAGCGGCCAACTTAAGAAGGGTGATGTGATTTACAATCCGCGCACGCGGAAGCGTGAACGCGTCAGCCGCGTCATGATGCTTCAGGCGGATAAGCGCATTGACGTTGAGACAACCTTTGCGGGCGACATTGCTGCGCTCGTTGGCCTGAAAAATATCACGACCGGTGACACGCTTTGTCAGGAAGAACTTGATGTCTCGCTGGAGCCGCCCACGTTTCCAGAACCCGTCATTTCGATGGCGGTCGAGCCAAAGACCAAGGCCGATCGCGAGCGTATGGGCGAAGTTTTGCAACAACTGGCCGAAGAGGACCCGACTTTCCGCTGCTTCACGAATGAGGAAACCGGCCAGCTTATCATTGCCGGCATGGGTGAGTTGCATTTGGAGATTCTGCGTGACCGGTTGTTCCGCGAATTCAAAGTGGAAGCCAATGCGGGCGCGCCACAGATCGCCTATCGTGAAACCATCACAAAGGCTGCTGAAGGTGAAGGTAAATTCATCCGTCAATCTGGCGGTCGTGGTCAATACGGTCACGCGCTCG
>CAZYYS010000007.1:10697-44120 GCA_964651015.1 uncultured Verrucomicrobiota bacterium | reverse complement strand
TTACCCGAATCTTCGCCCCAATCCCCTGCAGATTCCCTCCCACACCCTTCAAACGCACCGCCACCCGCGCCGCCACACTCTCATTGCGCAACAGCACCGCCGGCCCGTTCAACTGGTTGATCACCACATCCAGATCCCCGTCATTGTCCAAATCCCCAAGCCCCATCCCGTTGCCCACCCCCACCACATCAAACCCCCACTCCCTCCCCACCTCCTCAAACGTCAAGTCACCACGATTACGAAAGGCTAGATGCGCGACGTTGAGGGGAGGAAAGAGATGAAGCGTCTTGAGGCGCTCGCGAGGATCGACGGCCTTAGGTAAACGATCCATTTGCGCCAACGCATCGGAATTGGCGAGATCGCGACCATGACCATTCGCGATTAGTAAATCCTCGTATCCATCCAGGTCAACGTCGCAAAAAGCGACGCCCCAAGTCCATTCAGAGGCCTGCACTCCGCTGAAGTGTCCGATCTCAGCGTAAGTACCGTCGCCACGGTTGAGCGACAAGGTGTTTCGCATCACTTGCAAGGGGCCATCGCCGCCGCCCGGTCTCCAACCCCAACCCCAAGTCGGCAAGGGAGGCATTTCGAGCAGGCTGTGTTGCACTTGGCGATGCGTATGATGCCGGCTGAGCATTTCCGTGACGAAGATTTCATCGAAACCATCGCGATTGAGATCGGCAAAATCGACAGCCATCGCAGCGTAGCATGTCTTACGCAATGCCGGCGGTGATAGAGATCGAAAGTTGCCTTTGCCTTGATTAACCCAAATCCGATCCGGAGTAAAATAGTCGTTGCAAACGTAAAGATCCGGCAAACCATCACCGTTGACGTCACGAAACATCGCACTCAAACCCCAATCAGGCGGCGCGCTGGCAAGCGGTTTTCCATCCTCACCGAGAAACCTGCCGCCCGTCCACGACTCAGCGGTGAAATGACCGGTGCCATCGTTCAGATAGAGGATATCCGGTTCGCCCAATTCCAAGAGCGCGACTCCACCGCTGTCACCTGCTTCGGCCACGAACCGGTCCCGATGCTCGATTGGAACTTCCCATCGGCCATCAACTCTTTTGACTTTGACAGCAACTGGCGAATCTCTGACCGTCGTTGTCCGATAGTTAGCCACGTAGAGATCCACGTCACCATCACCATCAATGTCGGCCAAGGACATGGTCCGGGCACCAAATCGCGGAATCAAGCCGCTGTCCATGGCTTCGCGGAAACGGGCTTTACCATCGTTCAAAAAAAGTCTCACACCAACCCCAAGTCCGCTCACCATCAAATCCAAGTCGCCGTCACCATCTACGTCTGCCAACACCGTGCCGGTGGACAATTGGCCTGAGCAAGCTACACCCGCCGATCGCGTGATATCCTCGAATTTCCAGTTACCGAGATTGCGATAGAGTATGTTCGAACTGCCAAGACCGGAAAAATAGAGGTCGCACAAACCGTCACCGTCCACATCACCGGCTGCCACACCTGATCCATCCTCCACAAGGCGATTAATACTGACTTGTTCGTCCGAAAGCAGGTTTGAGAAAGTAATGCCAGTTGCTTCCGAGTTCATCTGCACAAATCCCACTCTCCCTGATCCGGACATGTTCAAAGGAACACTCTTGAATGCTTCAATAGCCCCCGCCCTGAACCTTCCAAAAGCCAAAACGACCAGAATGTACAGAAAAACCAGCAGGTTGGTGCATTTAGGTTCCCAAGTTTTGACGATGGCAGCGTTAAGCATATGTGTTGAGTCCGGCGCGAAACGACGCCAACAGCTTTCAGGTTTACAGAGAGATTACTGAGGAATTGTCGTTTTGACAACCCAAAGCGTTTGTGGCCCTCCGCCGCCCACTTTCATATTTTGCCACCACCAGTCCTCCCGATTAACGTAGAAAAAAAAGGAGACCGGAATAATTTCCGGCCTCCTTGCGATTAAGCCTACTGGTGTTTACGGGAGCACTTTGTAGAACTGCCGCCCGCCCGCCGCCGGTTTGATCAGATATGGGTTCCCTTGCATGGGCACCACCGTCCAAGGACCAGTTGGGCTGGATGATCTCACAAGCGTCCCAGCATACGTGATGCTTACCTCGCCGCTGGCCAACGCGGTCGCACTGATTGACCCGATCGTCGCCGTGCTGGAATAGAGCCGAATCTTCTGCACCGAATAGTTGGACTCGTTCTGAATGTTGCCGCCTGCGACTGCAGGGTTTAGCGGATCCGTGGGACTGATCGTGTGCCCATCACCGGCATAGCCGCCAAACGGCGGGGCACCACCACCAGTATCGTTCATCGTCGAGAATCCGAGCAATAGGTTCCCCAAGGTCGGCAAATCAGAGCTGCTCTCCGTTGCCCAATTAATTCCGTCGTAGCCCCACAAGAAATTGTAGGTAGTGCCAACGCGCTGGATACGCAGCCATCGGGCAGAGAATGCCGAGGATTCAGGGTCTGGATCGCCAACCGAGTTGATTGCTCTCAAGCCCGTATAGTAGCCTTTGATTCCGCCTACCAAGGTTGGCCAAGCCACCGGAGTGCCATTGCCATAGTTGCCATCCACATCCGCCCGGTACAGCGGTATGGCAGCACGACCTGGCGCCGAGTTTTCAATGTATGTAGTGTTGGCCACCATCGGGACTTTTGTCCCGGCGACCGTATTCTCTTGACCCGGGTTGAACACTCCCGCTCGAAGCATAAGGCCGGAGTTGGCCCACCCGGCGGTGTTATTTGGCCGGTCATTCCGACTCACTTTGACGGCGACATCGAAGTTACCCACGATCGGGGTCGGGCTGTAGATCCAGTGGAGATAGTCACCGGGATTCCACGCATTGGAACCACCACCTACGATCTCAATTTCTGGCGCATTATCCGAGGATGTCGCTACAGCTGTGCCTATCAGATAGGGGTCATCGCCTGGCGTTGGGGTGCGAGGCGTGGTATTGGTCCCTTGGAAGAACCCGATATCAACAGAATTAAGCGCCGTCACATTGGCACTCACTGTCGAATTTGCGGCGACCTTGTTACCAGCAAGGTCACTAACATTGGTCACCGTTACGGTAAACGTATTCGCCGTCAAACCACTGACACTCAAGTAAACCGTGTCACCGCCTATGCCCACCTTGGCGGCGGTTACAGTCCCCTGGCTAAGTGAGTAGTTCCCGGTTACCGTCGCAGTGGCGGAATTGACCTGCTCACTAAACTTTACACCGACTGTTTTCTTGTCGATCGTGCCCGCAGAGATCAGCACGGGGCCGGCGGTGTCACCCACCTCCACGTCGCTGTAGAGGTCAAATGATGCAACTGCGCGAGAAAGCAAACCTTGCGGATTGCCAGTAGCGTCGCTTGGATTCAGGGACGCCGCACAATAGGCTCCGAAATAAACGGTGCTCGCTATTTGCTGATAAGTTTGGGCGACCAATGCCCATACGACCCCGTCCTTGCTCACGTAAAATGAGAAACTGTTGCCCGACCGTTTCATGCGCAGGAACTGGTTTGGAATGGCGTTGGAAACGCCCGGATATGAGCGGCTGTAGAGAGTGTAATTCTGCGCGTCAATACCACGGCCCCTTACTTCCACGACGTTAGCACCCGCCGGGTTCCCAGCAACAATTTTTAAACACTGAGCGTACGAATTGGTGGGATTGTCGCGCAGCAACAAACCGGCACGCGCCCACGTATCCACCACCGGAGCTGAATAATCATATGGAGTGCCATCGGAGTTATACAATGTGTTTGTCAAGCTGGTAACCTTTACCTGCTTGTCAAAATCACCGGTAATTGTTTCGTACGCATAGCTCAACTCATCACCGCCCGTACTCCCGTCGTAGGGAGAAGGCAGGTTGCGGAAGGCACCAGTCCCACCTCCCGTCATGTTAAACGAGTAGGTGCCGGTCGAAGTCCAACTGCCCGACAGCGCATTCGGATCGCCATCAGCTGGCCTGATATCAAAGAATGTCAGTGAGGCAGGTAGCGGATCAGTCACACCATTCGGGAAGATTTTAATACGCTGGACAACGTAGTTCCCGTCGTTCATGTAACTGCGGCCTGGGTTGTTTTCTCCGGTGGCCAAAGTGTTATAGGCTGTTGGCACCAGCGGATTGAACGGATCGGTAACGTCGATCGCACCATTCTTTATGATATGGCCATTGCCTGCGTATGCCGTAAGAGGCACACCGCTAGCTCCGGTGTCTCCCATCGTGGAGAACCCAAGCAGAAGCTGATCGGGCAGAGTCGGCAGGTTTACAGGTCCATTGACCAAAGCCCAAGCAGCGCGGTCCCACGAAGCATAGAAGGTATATTCTGTGCCTACGCGCTTAATGCGCAGATACCGGGCACTCTCGGCCGACGACTGCGGATCAATGTCTCCAGCAGCATTTACAGCTCTCAGATCGGAATAATAGCCCTTGATACCATTAATGAGCGTCGGCCACCCAAACCCCGCGTTGCCGTTGCCATACCCCCCGTGCTCCGCAGTACGCCAAAGCGGAATCGCACCGCGACCAGGGGCCGAGTTTTCAAGGTAAGTGGTGTTGGCCACCATCGGTACCTGCGTCCCCGCCGCCGTATATTCCTCCCCGGCAAGGTAAGGTGAAGCTCTCAACATAAGGCCGGAGTTTGCCCAACCAGCCGTCTGACCTGGACGATCGTACCGGCTGACAGCGATTGTCACATCGAAATTCCCAGAAAGTGGCGCGGTGCGATAAACATAGTGGATGAAGTCGCCCGGATTCCAAGCATTGGAACCGCCACCGATAATTTCCACTTCCGGATTTTCGTCGGAATTAATCATCACAGCCACACCCTTGGTACCCGGATCATCACCGGGCGTCACTTGGCTACTGGCCGGATTCTGGATTATTCCAAGGTCGATGTGGTTCCAACCGAGCGCCTTGGCTGCCACAGCCGAGCCCGCCGTAATTGTATTTCCAGATGTATCCTGAACTCCGCTTACCGTCACGGTGAAGGTATTATTCGTCAATCCACTGACCCCGAGATAAACGGCATCAGCAGCGATACCCGTCTGTATGTTGGTAATCGTTACTGCACCACCGCCTTGGTTGATCGTGTAATTGCCAATCACCGTTGCTGTGGCGGAACTAACAGGCTCGGAAAACTTCACACCAACCGCCTTCTTGTCGAGTGTACCAGCAGAAACCAGCGTGGGCTTGATTGCGTCACTGAGCGGGGTGGCTCCGTAGTTGTCGAAATTAACAGTCGCAATCGTTCCCGCCGCTCCACTCAGGGCGTAGGGACCAACCAGTAACGTTGCTGGCAACACCTGATAGCGTTGAGCGATCAACGACCATGTTGTGCCGTTGGTGCCGACATACGCCGTGAAGTAATTACCTACGCGGCGAATACGAATCCATTGATTGGGAAGCACGTTGGTCACCCCGCCGTAATCGCGGCCATAGTCCGTGTAGTTTGCCCCATCCAAGGAGCGTCCACTAAACCGCACTTGGTTTGCACCTGCCGGATTGGCGACGGTAAGTTGGAACGACGCGCTGTAGTGGTTGGTCGCAACCCGAACCTCCAACCCTCCTTGCGTCCAAGTATCAGTCGGATTGGTTGGGTCAGCCGCAACCCCGGTGATCCTCACCCGGCGATCGAAGTCCCCGGTGACTGACTCGTAAGCGAACGTCATGACATCTCCCGTAGCGTTGACATCCGAATTGGTTCCTGCGTTGACGTTTATATTCGGGTAGTACCCCGTACCGTCGCTAGTCAGGGTAGACGTCGCGCCCGGCGTATAGGTGCCTAGCGTAGCAGGAGGAGAATTTGGTGGGTAAATATCCACCTTGGTCAGTTGCGCCAAAACTGATGGCACAATGCCAAGTACTGCAGCGCTAATAATTGCAACTAAGTGGGTTTTCTTATTGAGTTTCATAGATTTTTGGAACTTTTTGGGTCACGAATGGACGCTTTTTAGCGAACGTGTAGGCATGTGTCAACGGAAATTTCAAAAAAAGTTATTCACAAAATGCAACTTGGCCCCGGCCACGAATATTTTCGCCACAAAAATTGCGCATGTCGTCCCTACCATCTAGCAGTGTGACGGAAGACTCTTCTTAATGCTTGCTGGCACGCACCTAATGGGCCAGTTGCTCAGTCGCTGAATCTGCACCTTTCGAGCATTGCTCCGATCTCTGCTTCGCCGACACCAAGTTTGGGTGCGTTGTCAAACAAGTCGGAAACCATTGCCGGGTACCACGAATTACGCGAGGAATCGGTGAGTCCGGCGACATCGAACGGTTCGATGGCTTGGCGGATGCGATCACCAAAACTTCCAGTTTGATCGGACAAAGAGGTTTGACCGACCGAAGTGTAGATTTGGTCCAGTTGTGCGCAGAAAGTCGGATGCCGGCATAACAGGAAAGTGTCGGCCAACTGAGGTTTCCGCAAGCGTCGCGTTGTTTCAGCGAAGCTGGCGGCGGCGAAATAGAGCAAACTCAATTGCTTGAAGGTCTCGAACTGATTCATGGTCGCATAGAGCGCCCCCACAAGTCGGGCCGTTGTCTCCAGCTCCAGCGTGGTCACATTTGCATACTCGTCAAGTGCCGGGCGGAAGGAATGGCGTTGCCAATGCGACGCCAGCGCATGAGCAATGCGCTTAACGCCTAGGAGGGTTAATGGAAATCCGGTGGAGAGAAGCGGATCAATGACTCCCGCCGCGGACGGGAGCAGCGCCCAGTGTCGTCCGGTGATGACACCACTTTGGAACGCAATGCGCGGTTGATAAACGAATGGAACAGTAGCCTTGGCCGATGCAAAGACTTCAGCCAATGACGGCAACTGTCTCAGCAATGCCCGCCAGGCCCGCTCGCCGGATCGAAACTTCAAGCCGTTGGCAAGTCTGTCGGTCGCAGCCACGCCGGCGCTGGTCAGCCCATTGTTGAACTTGAGCACCCAAATCCAACCACCCGGAAAAACATGATGCACCGCCGCCTGCTCGACGGGGTACGGCGGAATCTGGCCATCAGCTTGAAAACTGTCCGGCAATGGGGCGACATCGGTGAAATGCGAAAAGAGCGCCTGCGTAGGTGGCAGTGTGGCAAATGATTTTTCAGCCAAACCAAGCCGCCGATGCAGGAAACCGCGCGGCCCGCTGGCATCGATTACAAATTCACCGGCAAGGTCCAAGGCTTCGCCATTTCGTTTTCCGGCCAGATGCATTCCGTCCGCTTCCTCACAGGCATTTGTCAACTCCACTTTATCGTAATACTTCACGCCCAAGGCTTGCGCCTGTTGTACGAGGTAGTGATCGAAGTCAGGCCGATACCAATGGGTATCGGCGATTTCTTCTCGCGGGCTCGCACCGACCAGGAGCTGCCGCCGACGTTCAGGGTCTGGCTGGAACGGTTTGCCAAGTTCATGATGATAAAACGTGAAGCCGCGTTTGAGACCGCAGGCCAGGTGCGGAGTATGCTTCTGCCAGGTGCCCCATTTGCAGAGCGGGCGCACGGACGGCAAATCGTATTCGTCAGCAAGTTCTTCGAGCAAGAGATTCGCCAATGGTGTTGAGGATTCTCCGATCACAAATCGCGGATGCCGCCCACGCTCCACCAGAGCGGTGGACAGGCCGATCCGATGCGCAATCATGGCGATGAGTGAACCGGCAAAACCGGAGCCAACGACGATAACTTGGAAACGCTGCGTGCTCATGATCCACCGCAGACCGCGCACTCAATCGAAATCGGAATCTGTTGGGTCAGGTTGATGGTGTGCAGGCGTTGCCCTCGATCCGGCAGGCAAACGGAACAGGTGGAGAATTGCTCCAGATTCCATGTGTCGGCAAACACTCTTCCACGACGCAACTTTACGGCGAGTTCCAAAGTTTTTTCCAAGGTCACGAGCCGGGGAGGTGTAAACTCGCCTGTTTCCATCAGCCGATCCAGTGCGCCGTTGCCGGGGCGAGTTGGTATCAACGAAACCACAGTCGCACCGCATGCGAACGCGAATTCAACGGACTTCACTGTCCACTTCAACGCTTCCGATTCGTTCATGAACGGAGGTTTCACAAGGACGAATGCGCGCATGGCAATTTCTTCCTCCCGCAAAAATTCAGCCGCTTTGGAAAAATGGGTGAGGTCGAATTTCTTGTTCAGGAGCGGCAGGATTTCCGGATGGACCGTTTCCAATCCCATCGCCACTTCCAGCGAACCGGTGAGCAGGTCGCGAAACCGTGTGGCTTTCTCCCCTACGAGCCGCGGGTGCGATTCCACCACGACATGATCTGCGAACGAGACCTTGTCGGCGATGGCCGGATAATCCGCAAGGGGTATGGCGGCAGAGTCAAAAAAACTCCCGCTGTTGTAGAGCTTGATTTGTTCAGGCCTGGAATTGAGTTGCGCCAACGCAAAGTCAATCTGCTCTGGAACTGCACCAAGAGGAATGGTCTCGGTTAGGGTGTTCTTCCATAGATCGCACATCAAGCAACGCCAAGGACATTCTTTGTTCGTGATCAGGATGACGGCGGAATTTACAATGCGTCCAGACTTGGCTCGCTCTTGCTCAAGGAAGAAGCCGTGTGGTCTGAAAGGATCAAGCCCAACCTCGCGGGATGGTCGCTGCGCCAAAATCCAAGCCGTCCGGTCCCGCTCTGGAGAAACTGAAACCACGCGTGACTTGTCGTCAGGAATAAAGCTCCAAGAATTTTTTCCGGTATTCGGGGTCTTTTCCAGAAAGACGTTGCCGGAGACGATCCACTGGGACGGCGCCGTGCTGAAACCGGCGTTTCGGGAAAATCGGCATCTCAAATCCCGTGATAGCTTTGACACCACATTGCACGATTTCCCCTTTGAGCTCGTAGAGCTTATTCACGTCGAAATTGGTTAATGCCATGAACGGAATCCCTTCGGCTTGTTCAATAACACTGGGTCGTGTGAACGGGCTGAAGCCCTCGAAATGGAAATGATGAGCCGGCGCGTAGGTGCGCGTGTAGGAACGGCTCAGTCCACCGGAATAGGTCAACGAATGTTTGATTGTGCCCAAGCCCCAGCCTTCCTGGTACAGCATGCGATTGTTCACCACACTGTTGATCGTCAATTCGGGATTCTCCTCAATCGGGTAGTCTTTTAAATTCTCATCGCCGCCGTCGCCATCAATGAGGAACTGCCAGTCCGGATAACGCCGCCGGATACCGCGACAAAGGGCCAGTGCCATGGTGGCTGACTCGATATCAAGCGATTTATAATCTTCGACGACCCGAATCGTTTCGAGAGAGTCGAGCGACGACACATCAGCCTCGATCGGCTCCAGAAAAAGTCCCAGTCCAAGTCGGTCGAGAAAAGTTTTCGCCTGATCCAAATCTGGACCGCCTTCCATGGAGAGAGTGAATGCCTTCAATCGCGCCGGGTTCATCCCAAGTTTCAAGAGCTTGTGATAAGTGACCAGAAATACAGCTCCACTATCGATACCGCCGGAGAAGCAAACCCCAATCGGCGCCTCGTGGGGAAGGCTCACCAACCACCGTTCGATTTCATGCGCCAGCGCGCCAATGTAATTTTCGCCGAGTTGCTGCAGGTCCGATGGAAAGGCGTTGCGGGACGGAGCGAAAAAGCGTTCATAAACCGGATCGGGATCAGGGCAGCCGATCAAGTGGATTTGCACGACGTAATGCGCCGGCACCATCCGCGTGTAACTCGGATGGAATTGATCCCCAAATCCTTCCTGTTTTAACCAGTTCCAAATAGCATCGATGCGGTGCGCTACAACCAACGCCGGCCCTTCGTGGCGTTTCGCGAGGAAGTAGCGCATGGGCCGATCCAGCGACCGGGCCAGTCGCACGACCTTTCCCTGTTTGGCGACGAGCGCAAACGAACCGTCAATTTCCCGGACTACTTCCGCCGGACCTTGCAGGATGCGCGCGCGCGCTTCATCCACGGTCATATTGAGAATCCGGTTGGCTGAAGGTTCGGTCAGATCAACGACCCGTTCGAGGTATTGGTTTGTCATGGAGGCGCAATCATAGTTTTGACTTGAGGCTTTGCAAGTCCGCCGTCCGCCAAAATCAACGCGGCTCGGTGACCGCGGTCAGTTGGTCAATGGGTGGAGGCGGGAGCTTTTGGATGGCACCGCTGGGCCAGGTGATCTCCACGCTGTCCACCTTGTCCGCTTCGCCCAAGCCAATCGTCACGGGAAGTTCGGATTGCGAAAGATAACTGCGAGTAGGCATCACCTGACGCGACAAGGTCTGACCACGCACGCGCGTCTTGAGCCACGCGCCAATCGCGTCCCGATTACTCTTGGTGCCGATCAACTTCAGACGAACCCAATGGTGGCCCAGCTTTTGATCGTTGCGCAAAAGCAGCGGCGGTCCGGCTACCTGAGTAAGAATGATGTCCAAATCTCCGTCACCGTCGATGTCGGCGAAGGCTGAACCGCGGCCCACGATTGGCTGGAGCAGATCGCGACCGCACTTTTCGGGCGGAACAGGCAGGAAGCCCAAGCCCTTGTCGCCGCGATTCCAGAAAAGTTGGGCGGGCTGGCGGTAATCCTGGTTGGGATGAACACGTTTGATTTCGGGCTCAAGGTGGCCATTGGCAGTCAGCACATCGAGGCGGCTGTCGAGGTCGTAGTCAAAGAAGAAGAGACCAAACTTCAATAACTTTTGGCTGGCCGGGCCGACGCCTTCCTTGATGGCTTCGTCGGCAAAGACCAGCGAGCCGCGCGGCGCAACATACAAGGCGTTCATCTCGTTGGCAAAGTTGCCAATCGCAATCCCCAGGGTGTCGTCATTGCGAAACCGCGCGGAGTCAATTCCCATGGCGCCGCGGGTCAGGCCGTAAGCGTCGAAGGCAATGCCCGAGCGCGCGCCGATCTCCTTAAAGGTGCCATCGTGCTGGTTACGAAATAGAAAATTCTGGACGGTGTCGTTGGCGACCACCAGATCCATCCAGCCGTCGTTGTCCACGTCAACCGGTGCCACCGCCAATGCCTTTGCCATGGGCAGACCCGTCGCGGGATTCTTGACTTGAATGCCCGCCGCAGCCGAAACATCAGTGAAACGACCGTTGCCGTCGTTGTGATAGAGTCGCGGAAATGTGCCCTCGAAATTACGCGGCGGACCATAGGCGCGCCCGATGTTGGGCAGCTCAAAATTCGCCGCGCGGTCAATTTCGGGCGACCAACGGACATAGTTGCAGACGAACAGATCAAGCTTGCCGTCATTATCGTAGTCGATCCACGCCGCACTCGTGCTCCAGTCATTGGTCGAGCCGCCGACGCCAGCCGCAGCAGTCACCTCCTGGAATTTCCCTTTACCTTCGTTATGAAAGAGGCGATTTCCGCCAACCGCAGTGATGAAGACATCCTCCAACCCGTCGTTATCGTAATCGCCCATGGCCACCCCCATCCCATAGAAACTTACATCCAACCCCGAGCCAGCCGTTACGTCTTCGAATCGTCCTTTCCCATTATTACGATACAAAACCATGGTGGGATTCTTCCCTGAGGCTTTCCACGGCCACGTTGAGGAATTGATGAACAACAAGTCCTGGTCGCCGTCGTTGTCGCAATCAAAAAACGCCACTCCGCCACCCATGGTTTCCGGCAACAGCTTGTCACCGTACGCACCGTTGCTATGGACGAACCTGATCCCGGCAGTGGCAGTGATGTCGGTGAACTTCGTAACCGGGATATCATCACCCGCCTCAGAGCTTGTGCATCCAAGCTGGCCCGCAATTGCGAGCAACCACAGCAGGAAATATGATTTGTTTGGCATTCTCACATTTGTTAGGTTTTATTTTCTATCAAAGTGTCGCGCGCATGACAATAGGAACTGTTTTACAAAAGGGATGGACCAGATGGCTTTTGGGGTTCCTTTTCTGGACGTTCCTCGGTTTGTCGTTCGCCGGCCAGTTTTACATTTCCAGTTCCAAGGCGGGACTGGAAGTGAGTTGGCGAGAGGCGGTCGGCAACTCACTCGCCGATTGGTATGTCTTCGCCGTGTTGTCGGTGCCTGTAATTCAACTGGCACGCCAGTTTCGTTTCGAAGCCGGAAGCTGGACCTGTAGCCTCACAGTTCATATGTCAGGTGGGGTGGCATTTTCACTCACCTATATGGTGATTCGGGCCTGGGTTGGGCAATGGCAGAGCGGCTTCACTTTTCCGGAAATATTCAAGTCGCTATTGGTAAAGTCCTGGCACTACAACCTGCTCGTCTATTGGGTCATCCTTGCCGTGACTCAGGCGTTCGATTACTACCGCAAGTACCGGGAACGCGAACTCCACGCCTCGGAACTGGAAAAGAACCTGGTGCAGGCCAAACTCCAGGCGCTCCAGATGCAGTTGAATCCGCATTTTCTCTTCAACACCTTGCATTCGATCTCCTCTCTCATGCACAAGGATGTGGAGGCCGCTGACCGGATGATCGTCCGCCTAAGCGACCTCCTGCGTGCCGCCTTGGACAGTTCCGACGCCCAAGAGGTGACGCTGCGCCGCGAATTGAATTTTCTCCAAAGCTATTTGGAAATCGAACAGATCCGGTTTGGAGACCGGCTCAAGGTAAAGATGGACATAGCCCCCGATACGCTTGAGGCGCAAGTACCCAACCTCATTCTGCAACCGTTGGTGGAAAATGCGATTCGGCACGGCATCGAGCCGCACGCCAGACCGGGCCGCATCGAATTGCACGCGCATCGCCAGGCCGATGCGCTGGCGTTGAATGTGTCCGACAACGGCGGCGGCCTGCAAAAACAAAACTCACGCCGGGAAGGCGTGGGACTGTCGAACACCCGGGCGCGCTTGCGGGAACTCTACGGCGAAGCCCATCGCTTCGAATTGGGCGACGCTCCCGGTGGCGGCGTGCTGGTGCAAATGACCATCCCATTCCGACTGGAGAATAATCTGCATGAAAACTCGAACGCTCATCGTTGACGATGAGTTACTGGCGCGTGACCGCTTGCGCCAGTTGCTCCAGAACGAACCCGAAATTGAAATCATTGGTGATTGTTCGAACGGACGCGAAGCTGTGGCCTTGATCCGGGAAAAGCGACCGGACTTGCTTTTTTTGGATGTGCAGATGCCCGAACTGGACGGTTTTGGCGTGCTGCAAGAGATCGGCGCCGGCCCCATGCCGGTGGTTGTGTTTGTGACGGCGCACGACAAGTTTGCCTTGCGCGCGTTTGAGGTTCACGCAGTTGATTATTTGTTGAAACCATTTGACCGCGCCCGATTTCAGGCAGCGCTGTGTCGCGCAATCGAACAAGTCAGGCAACGGAGCAGCGCGCCCGACCACGTCGCGTTGGATCAGCGGTTGTCGGACCTGCTCGCTGAATTGAAGGCGCCGCAAAAATCGCCCGAGCGGCTGGCCGTCAAATCCGGCGGTCGCATCGTTTTCGTCCGGGTTGATGATATCGACTGGATAGAAGCCGCGGACAATTACGTAGAGTTACACGTTGGCAAGCAATCGCACCTGTTGCGTGAAAAAATGAGTTCGATCGAAACACGCCTCGCGCCTGAAAAATTCGTGCGCATCAGCCGCTCAACAATTGTGAATGTCGAGCGAATCAAGGAGCTTCAATCACTGTTTCGCGGCGCGTACGCGGTGATCCTTCAAAATGGCGAACGGTTGACCCTCAGCCGGAGTCACCGCGACAAGTTGCAGCAGTTCGGTCTCAGTTGAAGTCTCGCTGAATAAAGCCGCTATGACCCACAAACTCTTACCACTCGCCCCAGGAATTGCGCAATTCATCCCTATTTGTGTGCGTTTTGAGCCGGTTCACCGTTATTTGCACGACACAGAACAAAAAACACTCAACCACCGTCGTACATGAAAAAGCTCCAACGTATCTCATTACTCATATTCTGCCTCAGCATTGTCGCCCAGGCAAATGCCGCCACTAACAGCATTGCTCGCATTTGGGACGAACGGGCGCTCGCCGCCATCCGCGTGGACACGCCGCACCCACCGGCGCAGGCGCGCAATTACTTCAGTCTTTCGGTCTGTATGTATGATGCTTGGGCGGCCTACGACCCCGTGGCTGTGGGTTACGTTTATCGAGGCAAACACACCTCCACCAATATCGACTTGGCGCGACGCGAAGCCATCAGCTACGCGGCCTGGCGAATCCTCAGAGAACGCCACGTTTATTCGAGAACAGCCGGCACCACCCTCGTGGCGGATGACGACTTGATGGTTTTGTTGGGCTACGACACCAACAATGTTTCCCGCGACACTTCCACTCCGGCTGGTGTGGGCAATGCTGTTTACGACGCTGTTTCGGCATGGTTTATCAATGATGGCGCCCGGCAGACCAATGGAACGCCATACCCCCTGGCGAATCCTCCCATCGCGTATCCGGACTATCCCGCCAACCAAGGCGGATATGTCTACGTCAACCCACCGCTCGCTACTGCTTATTCCGGCATTAATGACGGCTCGGACGGAACAAACGGCCCGGGCCATACGGTGGTGGATATTAATCAATGGCAACGGCTTCGACTCGTCAATGCCGTGGACCAAAATGGATTTCCTCAAGGCCCCATCCAAAATTATCTTGGCGCTCAGTGGCTCGGCGTGCGGCCCTTCTCTTTGATGCGCACGGATTCAACGAAACCTTGGATTGATCCGGGACCACCGCCGTTTTTTGGTGGGGCGTCCCATGCACAGTTTGTGAAAGAAGTTGTGGCGGTCATCACCGCCGACAGCCACTTGACGCCCGATGATGGTGTGATGATTGACATTTCTCCGGGTGCGCATGGCAACAACAGCCTTGATTTTGCCGGGGACTACGGTAACGGCAACTTCGACATTTTCGATGGACACGGATACACCAGTAACCCGATCACTGGTCAGCCGTATGCGCCCAACGTGATCAAGCGCGGCGATTACGCTCGCCTTCTGGCAGAGTTCTGGGCTGATGGTCCCAATTCCGAGACCCCCCCTGGACATTGGAACGTGCTCGCCAATTACCTGGCAGATCATCCTTTGCTCGTGAAAAGAATCGGCGGCACGGGGCCGGTGGTGGACGATCTGGAATGGGATGTAAAGGTGTACTTCGCTCTTAATGCCGCCGTCCATGACGCCGCATGCGCGGCTTGGGGGGTCAAGCGTGCCTATGTTGGCTGGCGTCCTATGAGTGCCATTCGCTATCTGGCAGGACTTGGCCAATCCAGCGATCCAGGCCTGCCGTCGTACAATCCGAACGGCCTGCCACTCATTACCAACCAAATCGAGCTGGTTACTTCGGCGACTACGAATAGCGGTCGTCATGCCGGCTTGACGCCGGGAAAAATCGCGCTACTCGCTTGGCCGGGGCCACCCACGAACGCCGTCACCCAGTACAGCGGCGTAAAATGGATTCACGGCGAGGATTGGAGCACGTATCAACGAACCAACTTTGTCACACCGCCTTTCCCGGGCTACATTTCGGGCCATAGCACGTTCAGCCGCTCCGCTGCGGAAGTCCTTGCCGGGATTACTGGTTCTCCTTTTTTCCCCGGCGGCCTAGGCACCTATACAAACTATGTTCTTGGCTTTGAAAACGGTCCTTCTGTGCCCATGACATTGCAGTGGGCCACATATTACGACGCCGCCGACGAGGCAGGGATCTCCCGCATTTGGGGCGGTATCCATCCTCCCATTGATAATCTGGCCGGTCGCAAAGTAGGATCGCAAGTCGGAAAAGGCGTTTGGGCGCTGGCGCAAAAATATTTCGATGGCTCCGTGACGAACACACCACTTACGCTCACGCGACTCAATTCTGATCAGTACGAAATCCGCTTTAACACATTGCGTGGATTTTACTACGATCTGCAATACTGCGACAATCTAGGCCTGCCTTTCGCCAGTGACCCGCCGGTCCCAAGCCAGATCTACGACGCGATCTCGGTCGCGCGCACGAACTCGTTCAACTTGCCGGCGAGGTTCCATCGCGTTGTCACAAAGCTTGCTCCTTAAGCGTGCATTGTTCAAGGTTTGATGAAATGAAGTCTGTGAATGGTGCGAGCAACTATTCGACGCGTGCGTTCACGCTTATTGAGCTACTCGTCGTCATCGCCATCATCGCGATTCTGGCGGGATTGTTGCTCCCAGCGCTCGCCAAGGCCAAGGCCAAGGCGAAGCGCATCCATTGCGTGAACAACCTCAAGCAAACTGGCCTTGCCATGCGGTTATGGGCCGACGAGCACGGCGGCAAGTACCCCTGGCTCGTCGAACAGACGGACGGGGGCGGCAAGCCCAACGGCACCGATAACGCGACGGCAAGGCTCCAGTTCATCCTTGTCTCCAACGAACTCGCTACACCCAATCTCCTGCTTTGTCCGAGCGATGCCGAACGGAAGGCGGCTACCAACTTCTTCACCTGCCAGATCACAAACATCAGCTACGCGCTTGGTGACGATGCCGACGAGAAAAAACCAAAGCACATCCTCGCCGCGGATCGCAGTTTGAGCGGTTTCGAGTACACCGGCCTGCACGACAACACCGCTTGCTACACCATCAACACCCCCAGCGGGGGGCGGAATGCCAAGTGGGACAAGGCCGTATCCCACGGTCCCAACGCGGGCAATCTGATTTTTAGCGACGGGAGCGTCCAGCAGGTCACTGATAACAGCCTCAAGTCTGCCGTTCTCTCCATCAATACCGGGGAAACGATAGACGGTTCTCTGCGCTTTTACCTTCCGTAGCCTTCCGGCCTGCCCAATTCGATGCCAAGCGAAAAGAGATTGCCGCCCTGCGGTTAGGTCGTTACAAAATGCACTTTTGCAAGCACTCGTCTTATGACTGTCGAGGACACGGCTGACAAAAACCCTGCGCCGCGCAAAAAATATGTGCGCGCCGTCGGGCCGCGTTTGCGTCTGCTGCTCTATTTCATTTTCGGGTTGGTAGCGTTGCTGGGCGCCAACTCCGTTTACCTTGCGGGCATCACGTTTTTGCAGTGGGTCACGGAGGTTTCGTACGAAAATTACTTCTACCAGTTCATGTTTCTCGCCCACCTCGTCCTGGGGCTGGTCCTGGTGACGCCCTTTGTCATCTTCGGTGCGCTGCACATCAAAAACGCTCACGATCGACCCAATCGACGAGCGGTACGGGTTGGTTACTTGTTATTCGCAACGAGTCTGGTGCTGTTGTTTACCGGCGTTGCGCTGATGCGTTTTGATTTCTTTGTCATCAAAGATCCTCGGCTTCGCTCGCCGCTTTACTGGGCGCACGTGATCACTCCGTTACTGGCAGTATGGCTTTACCTTCTGCACCGGCTGGCTGGGCCGCGCATTCAATGGCGGGTGGGTTTGCGTTGGGCCGCTGTGGTTGGCCTGCTGACCGTGGCAACGCTACTATTCCACTCCAAGCACCCGCCAAAGAATCAGATTGGTTCGTCCGAAGGGAAGAAATACTTTGAACCATCCCTGGCCCGCACCGCTTCGGGCAATTTCATTCCGGCCAAAACGTTGATGATGGACGACTATTGCCTGAAGTGCCACGCGGATGCTTACAAAGGCTGGTTCCACAGCGCCCATCATTTCAGTTCGTTCAACAACCAACCCTATCTGTTCAGCATCAAGGAAACGCGCAAGGTCTCGCTCGAACGTGATGGTAACGTGAAGGCGTCGCGTTGGTGCGCCGGCTGCCACGATGTCGTGCCATTCTTCAGCGGGGCATTTGATGATCCGAATTTCGACCTGGAAAAACATCCGACTTCTCAAGCCGGCATTACCTGCACGGCCTGTCACGCCATCAACCACGTGAACAGCACGCGGGGTAACGCTGATTACACGATCGATGAGCCGATCCACTATCCATTTGCCTACAGCACAAACGCGGCGCTGCAATTCATCAATCAGCAGCTCGTCAAGGCCAAGCCTGACTTTCACAAGAAAACCTTCCTCAAACCAATGCACAAAACCGCGGAGTTCTGTTCCACCTGCCACAAGGTCAGCCTGCCGCACGAACTCAACAAGTACAAGGAATTTCTGCGCGGCCAGAACCATTACGACACGTTTCTGCTCAGTGGAGTCTCCGGTCACAGCGCCCGCAGTTTTTATTACCCGGAAAAGGCTCAATTAAACTGTGCCGGTTGTCACATGCCGCTTCAGGCCTCGGATGATTTCGGCGCGCGATTTTTTAATCCGACCAACAAAACTCTCAGCATTCACAACCATCTTTTCCCCGCTGCCAATACGGGTGTCGCGCACCTCCGCAACGAGCCGGACATCGTGAAGGCGCATCAGGATTTCCTAAAGGGCACCGTGCGAGTGGACATCTTTGGCGTCAAAGAAGGCGGCACCGTAGACAGCCCGCTCGTCGCTCCATTGCGCCCACAGGTCCCCGCGCTCAAACCCGGCAAGACCTATCTCCTTGAAACCGTGTTGCGAACGGTAAAGCTCGGCCATCCATTCACACAAGGCACAGTAGATTCTAACGAAGTCTGGGTGGACGCCAGAGTCAGCAGCGATGGTCGCACAATCGGTCGGAATGGCGCCTTGGGTCCGTTCAACGAAGTAGATCCTTGGTCACATTTCGTGAACGTGTACATGCTCGACCGGCATGGAAACCGCATCGATCGCCGCAATCCTCAGGACATTTTCACTCCGCTTTATAACCACCAGATTCCACCCGGGGCCGGTCAAGTCGCGCATTATGTGTTCACCGTTCCTGAGAATCAAAAAGAACCGATCACGGTCGAAGTGAAACTCAATTACCGGAAATTCGACACGATCTACATGAACTACGTCTTGGGAAAGAATTATTCCAACGGCGCGCCCTTCCAAGTGACCAACGATTTGCCGATCACAGTGATCGCATCCGATTCAGTCACGTTTCCAATCGCAGGCGCGACCGCCGCTCAAGTCACGAATGCCAAATCCGAAATCCCCGAATGGCAACGCTGGAACGATTATGGAATCGGCCTCTTGCTCGAAGGCGACAAAGGGAGCGAAAAAGGCGAGTTGATTCAGGCGGCCCAGGCGTTTGAGATGGTTGAAAAACTCGGTCGCGCGGACGGCCCGCTGAATCTGGCCCGTGTCTATTTCAAAGAAGGACGGCTCGACGATGCCGTGGCGGCGTTGCAACGCGCGGCCAAGTTCGATCCACCGGCGCCGCGCTGGACGATTGCGTGGCTCAATGGCCTCGTGAACAAACAGAACGGTTACCTCGACAAGGCGATCACTGAGTTTCGCAGCGTTCTGGAGGACCGCTACCCCGAACTCGACAGACGCGGTTTCGATTTTAGTAAAGATTACGAAGTGATCAACGAACTCGGCCAAACACTTTTCGAGCGTGCCAAATTGGAACGCGGCGATGCGGATCGGGAGAAACAAATTGCATTCCTGGGCCAGGCCGAAGAACAGTTCAAGAAGACCCTCGCGCTTGATTCTGAAAACGTGGCGGCGCATTACAACCTCGCGCTGATCTATGCTCAACTCGGCGACACGAAACTGGCGGAGGAGCATCGCCGCCTGCACGAACGATTCCGGCCCGACGACAACGCGCGCGACCGCGCCATCGCCATTCATCGCCGCCAGAACGCGGCGGCCGACCACGCGGCGCAAGCCATCGTTATCTATCCTTTGCAACGCTCTGGCGCGTTTGGCTTGTCGGATGCGGGAGCGCATCCCTTAAGCGCCACCAACGAACGGTCACCCGATGGAGAAGTGGTGTTGAAATGAAATCTGATCGCCCTTTATCCTTAATCTATGAGCACCGACCCAACAGACAAAAGCCAACCATCACCGGAAGACGCGGACGAAGTCGCACACCTTGACGATGCGGTCATCGGTCGTGCGTTTCGCGGCTCCGCGGTCGCGTTGGTCGTCATCGCTCTAGTGGTCGTGGCGGCTGTCATTCTTCTGAAGCGCAAGCCTGCGCCGCCGCCCGTGCAACAGACGAAACTCACCGCGCCGGTCGCACCCGAACGCACTCCGACGGAAATACCCGCAGCACGATTTACTGACATCACTGCGGCTGCCGGGATCACGTTCGTACACAACAACGGAGCCTACGGCGACAAGTTGCTGCCAGAAACGATGGGCGGCGGAGTGGCTTTCTTTGATTTTGATAATGACGGCGATCCGGACCTGTTGTTTGTTAATTCCACGTCCTGGCCGTGGAAAAAAACTTCCGACAACAAGCCAACGATGGTGTTGTATCGCAACGACGGAAAAGGACATTTCGAGGATGTCACCGCCGGTTCCGGTCTGGATGTGAGTTTCTACGGCATGGGCGTGGCCATCGGCGATTACGACAATGACGGTTTGGTCGATGTTTTCTTTACTGCAGTGGGTGGCAATCATCTGTTTCACAACGAAGGAAACGGAAAGTTCAAAGAAGTCACTGCCACTGCCGGCGTCGGCGGTGCGACCAATGATTGGAGCACCTGCGCCGCCTGGATCGATTATGACAATGACGGGAAGCTAGATCTGTTCGTGGGCCACTACGTGCGCTGGTCGCGCGAAATCGATTTTGAAGTGGGCTACAAGCTGGTCGGCATTGGCCGCGCCTACGGTCAGCCGATGAATTTTGAGGGGACTTTTCCGGCGCTCTATCACAACGAAGGCAACGGCCGCTTCACCGATGTCTCAGCCAAAGCAGGCATTCAAATCAAGAACCCGGCCACCGGCGTGCCCGCCGCCAAATCGCTCGGCGTGGCGCCCGTGGATCTGGATGGCGATGGCTGGATGGATCTGGTGATCGCCAACGACACCGTCCAGAATTTCGTTTTTCACAATCAAAAGAACGGAACGTTCAAGGAAATCGGAGCGGCGAGCGGCATCGCCTTTGACAGTTATGGTAACACTCGCGGCGCCATGGGGATTGACGCGGCCCGATATCGCAACGACCAAACGCTTGGCATCGCCATCGGCAACTTTGCCAATGAGATGACGGCGCTCTATGTTTCGCAGAAAGACCCGCTGGTGTTTACCGATGAAGCAATCACCGAAGGCGTTGGCCCCGCGAGCCGCCAATGGCTGAAGTTCGGGTTGTTCTTTTTCGACTACGATCTCGACAGCCGCCTGGACCTTCTCTCCGTGAACGGCCATCTGGAGGAGGAGATCAGCAAAATCCAGCAGAGCCAGCGTTACGCCCAACCGGCCCAACTCTTCTGGAACGCGGGCAACACCCGGTCCGGTTGCTTCGCCACTGTGTCCGCCGAAAAATGCGGGACCGACCTGTTCAAGCCGATCGTGGGCCGGGGCTGCGCCTTCGCGGACATCGACGGCGATGGGGATTTGGATGTGTTATTGACTCAAGTGGGCGGCCAGCCGTTGCTGCTGCGAAACGATCAGGCCCTCCGCCATCATTGGCTGCGCCTGAAGTTGATTGGTGAAAAGACCAATCGTGACGCCATCGGTGCCTGGATCAAAGTGCGCGCGGGAAATCAGACACAATGGCGGCAGGTCATGCCAACCCGCAGCTACCTATCGCAATCGGAACTGCCGGTGACGATTGGCTTGGGCGACTCCACCCAACTCGACGAGGTCGAGATCACCTGGCCCGGCGGTGCCAAGCAAAAGGTTGAAAAACCAGGAGTGGACAAGACCACGGTGGTTACGGAGGCACGCTGACCTGCGCACTCGCATCTACCAAAGGAGGCGGATCAAGGGTTGCGGGTGACGTGTACTCTGTTACTGTTTGGTAGAACCCAAAACAGTGCGGCGTTGCTCGGCCCTGAAGGTGAACGCTTCCTCCGAACCGAACGGAACCGGTTCCACCGTTACCGCGGCACGGTTTGCGACGACGCATCGGAGTGGCTATGACCAGTAATTGTTGCGTCAGTCCTCTACGCGCCCTGAATCAAAATGGCGGCCGGCGCACACGGAGTGTGACGCGCCTACCCGCCCGAGGGAACGTTTCTTTTAACGTTTCAGCCTTTGCCAAGCGATTCAATCTGCAGCCTACCGCCGGTCGGCGACCTACTTCAATCGATCAAAATTCTTTTGCAGGATTTCCCAGTCTTTCAGTCCTTTAACCTTTTCGCGGTTGCCGGCGATGATTTTGGCCTCGCTTGTGTTCTTGGTCGGACGATTGACCTTGTAGAAGATTCCGAAATAACCGGGAAACGGTTCGCTGGAGAGTTTGTAGGCAGCCAGTTCGTCCGTCACATCGTGATCGGCCGGGACGGTATTAAACACGCCGCCTTTGCGCGGATTGGAAGCGTCGAAGGCCCCTTCGTAAAACTCCACGCATTCGCTGAGGCACTCCACAAAGCTGAAACCGTCATGATCCATCGCGGCTTCCATCATCTGCAAGACGTGATTGGGGTTCGTATGCGTGGTGCGCGCCACGAAGGTGGCACCGGCAGAGATCGCCTGTTTCATCGGGTTGATCGGTTGATCCACGGCACCCGCAACGTCGGTCTTGCTTTTGAAACCCAGCGGCGAAGTCGGCGAGGTCTGCTTTTTGGTCAAGCCGTAAACCCAGTTGTCCATGACCACGTAGGTCAGGTTGATGTTCTTCCTGGCCGTGTGGTTGAAATGGTTCCCACCAATGGAAAATGCATCGCCATCACCGCCAAAGACGAAGACATGCAGATCGGGTCGCGATAGCGAAATCCCGCTGGCGAAGGGCAATGCGCGACCGTGAATGTAATGCGCTCCATGCGCCTGAACGAAGTAGGGGAAACGGCTGGAGCAGCCGATGCCGGCGACCGTGGTGATCTTCTCATGCCAGAGCTTGCGTTTTTCGATGAGTTTGAAATAGAGCGCCAGCACGGAGAAATCGCCGCAGCCGGGACACCATGTCGGATGATCGGCGGCGAGTTCTTTTTTTGTGAGGCCTTTGCGTTCGGTTTCAGGCAATGGAGCGACAGTGATGTTACCGCCGCGAACGGGGATTTCGGTGACAGAAGAACTCATAGAGCAATGAAATCGAGAATCGAGTGCTGAGTGAAACTAAAATTTGCGCAGACCGGCGGCCACGTTGGATTTGGCTTTTTCCAGAATTTCCTTCACTTTCCACGTCAGACCGTCCGTTTTGTTGATGCCGCGAATCTTGGGGTCACAATAGCGGGCACGCAACAGCCCGGCGAGCTGGCCATAGCCGTAAAAGCCCTCGTCATTCATCTCCACAACGAACACGTGGTTGAAGCCGGAAAAGATATTTTCAAGGCCGTTCGGCAAAGGGTTGATGTGGCGGATATGAATTGCAGAGACACTATCGCCGGCAGCACGGGCGCGATCCACCGCTTCCTTCATCGGACCCTGGGTCGAACCCCAACCGACGAGCAGGACATTGCCTTCGGGCGGGCCGTAAATGGTTGGAGTCGGGAGCGTGGCCGCGAGAGTTTGCAATTTTTTGCGGCGTTTGGCCGTCATCTGCATGTGCAGTTTTGGCGAACCAGTGGGATGGCCGAGTTCGTCATGTTCCAACCCCGTTACGATGGGGTATTTGCCGCTTTGAACCCGTGTGCCCGGGGCAACGTGGCGAGTGACGCCATCCGCAACCGACAAATCATAGGGCTTGTGATCGGCCACGGGTGTCAAGTCGGGTGAAATATCCTGACAAACCTTTTCGAGTTTAGGTTCTTCAAAAGCTTCGATGCGTGTGGCGATCGCTTGGTCGGTGAGGATAACGACGGGAACAGAATACTTGCGTGCGATGTTGACCGCTTCAATGGCCGTGTAAAAACAGTCCTCGACGTTGGCAGGCGCAATGACGACGCGCGGGGAATCGCCGTGGCCCCCAAAACAAGCGATGTTCAAGTCGGACTGCTCGACGTTGGTGGGCATTCCCGTGGAAGGTCCGCCGCGTTGCACATCAATGATGATCAAAGGAATTTCGGCCATGACCGCCCAACCGAGCGCCTCGGTTTTGAGTGAAATGCCAGGCCCGCTTGAACCAGTCACGGCAACGCGTCCGGCGTAGCTCGCACCGATGGCCATCGAAATGGAGGCGATTTCGTCTTCGCACTGAACAAAAATACCACCGTATTTCGGCAGCTCGCGCCGAAGGAGTTCCATGATGTCAGACCACGGTGTGATCGGATAGCCGGCGCCAAAACGAACGCCAGCGGCGAGAATGCCATAACCAAGGGCCTCGTTGCCATTCATGACGACTTGCGGGGAGCCCTTCTTCTGACTCTCGGCAAATTTGAAAGTTTCAATGACGTTACCAAGCGAGTGCGCGTACCCTGCGTGGAATGCCGCCAGCGCGTTGTTAAGGATGCTCGCGTCCTTGCCCCCGAATCGTTCGCCGATCAGGACTTCCAGTTTCGGCACGTTCAAGTCAAACATTTTGGCGATGAGGCCGAGGGCGAAAATATTCTTGCCCTTGTCCTTGGCCGTTCCGCCAATGGCTTCGACGGTCAGTCCTGAAATCGGTACGCCGACATGGCGATATTCTTTTTCCCATTCGCTTTGAACCTCCACGTGATCCGAGTCGTACAAGACGATGCCGCCCTTTTTGAGAGACTTGATATGTTCCTCGTAAGAATGCTGGTAGAAAGCGAGCAATACGTCGGCTTCGTCGCCGGCGCTCAAGACTTCGCCAGAACCGATGCGGACCTGAAAGATGGACGGCCCCCCCGAAATCGTGGAGGGGATGGTCATGAAGGTCATGACTTCCTGTTCACTTCGGCCCGCCAATCGAGCCAAGAAACCGCCGATGGCTTGAATGCCATCTTGCGAATTACCAGCGATGCGGATTACCGCCTCAGACACCTTCGACGTCCTCGACGCGCCACCCGAAGGCTGGGCGGTTAATGTTGCTTCACTCATGAAATTGATCGACTAAATGTTCTGATACGATGCGCGGGAAGGCTGCGTCTCTGAGGTTTGCTGCCACGCAGCCCCGTTCGCCAAATCACACTAACATTGCACCGGATGCTGTCAAACCATAACACCAGACCCGTCCCGAAAATCTGTGAGTCGTCCCCGTTCTCTCTGGATCATCAACGTCGAAAAGTGCCAGCAATAAGGCAGAATAATTCTAACGAGGTGCATGGATTAAGTTTGATGTCGATGGCCCGGCGTTCGCCAAGTGTAGCTCAAGTCCTTGGGCAACGCCGTGTGCGTGTGGCAGCGAACTGACAAAACCATTCTGCCGGCGGACAGATTCCTTAACCGAGATCACAGCGTTTTCGGGTGCCACGAGCCAGTGCGCGAATTCCCGGGACAACATAGGTAAATCGTTCAGATGGTCGCCTGCTGCAAAAATGTGCTCCGGGCGGATACCCAGCCGCCGGGCGATTTCGGCTAACGCCGTGCCCTTATTGTACGCCACGTGGCTGAAGCGGGCATAAACATCATTCCTCACCACAGTAAGATTCGGCACGCCGAGACAATAGTCGTTGAGATAATCGTGAATGGTGTCGGCGTCGCCATTGTTTCCGGCAATCAGACAGAATGGTGAGTGTGCATCTTCATATACCGTCGCGCTAAAGTGAGCATTGACCCACGCCATCAATTTCGGCAGGTCGGCCCGTACGCGCACAAACAGTTCTTTATGCTCGCGCGCGCATCCCTGGTTCCATTCTTCCAATCCCACATACCACGAACCGTCGTGATAGTAGATTTCCCGTTCCACGAGCACCAGGTAATCGGGCTGAATGCTGATCCGGGCGCGAGCGAGGGATTCCATCAGACTCGACATGTCGCGCCCAGTGTTAATAACCCATTTGGCGCCACGTTCCTGCAATTGGCCGATCAGCGACTGGATTTTTTCCGGAACCGGAGGATCCTCAAACTCGGCAAAGAATGTCCCATCGAAATCGGTCGAGATTAATTGAATCGGTAAACTCATTGAGTTTTGTGTTGCTCACATTTTACAAATTGCTGCATGGACAAATGAAATTGGCGTTACACCATGAACATGAACAAGCCACGGTAATGTCCAGCTTGCGCCGCAGTATAATCGTGAGTTACGCTTCGTTGTCAAAATACTTGTGGCTTCCGACCAGGAACAATACGACGAGGCAATGTTCGCTTTCAGCCAGGGCGATTACGATTCGGCCATCGCCGGGTTGAAAGCCGTGTTGGCTGAAGTTCCGACTCATTTCGACGCGCAGCTTTCACTCGGCATGGCATATTACCGCAGGGGTGATTATTTAACCGCGATTGCCGAGGGCCACAAAGCCGAGAAGCTCAAACCCAATGAACAATTGGTTCACACGAACCTCTCGCTTTGCTACATGAAAAGCGGCGACAAGAAGCTGGCCGAACATCACGGCTTGCAAGCCCGCATCGCTTCGTGGAGAGAGAACATGGCGTCGCCGGTCACTATGCCGCACGCCGACTCAGAGCTGCAAATGGCGGCCCCGAAACCACCGACAGTCAAAGTGGCGGTGAAGTTCCCTGACATGCCTTGGAAGAAGAAACCGTCCATCGGCGACAGCGGGCCGGGCACTCCGGCCGGACCCGCATGAGCACATTTATTTCAGTTGTGGCTGCCAGTAGTTTGCTTCCGGGCCACGGTCGCACGGTGGAAGTGAAACGACGGCGATTTGCAGTTTACAACCTGGACGGGCAGTTTTATGCCATCGACGATACCTGTCCGCATCGTGGCGGCCCGTTGGGGGCCGGAGCGTTGCAGAATGACCGCGTGTTCTGCCCATTGCACGGGTGGTCATTTGATGTAAAAACCGGCGCGTGCCACAGTAATCCAGAAATGCCGGTCACCTCGTATCCCACGCGCGTCGAAAACGGTGAAGTGCAGATTTTAATAGGGGACTCAATCTCTCCAACTACAGTCAATCCCACTCAACCAATGTTATGAAATCATCCTACGAACTCGCGATGGAGCGTTTGAACAAGACGACACCCACGGTCAAGATCAATGCCGCAAAGAAGAAACAACTCGCGGAACTGGACAACAGGTATACGGCCAAGATCGCCGAGCGGGAGCTTTTTCTGAAAGGCGAACTCGCCAAGGCCGCGGAGAAGGGGGATTACGAAGCATGCGCACAGTTGGAAAAGCAACTCGCGATTGACCGTAAATCGCTGCAAGCCGAGTTGGAGGAGAAGAAGGAAAAGGTGCGCCAAAGCGCCAACTAAAGCAGCTCCAAAAAATCGCCGGTGCACCGATTCACCATCAAGGGCGCCGAATTGGCGTACGTCCAGCAAGGGAAAGGAACCCCGGTCGTTTTTGTCCACGGAGCGCTGGGCGATTACCGTTCTTGGCATGGGCAGATGAACCTCGGCGCGCGCCACCACCATGTGGTTGCTTATTCGCGTCGATATCACCACCCCGCCGCCTGCCCAGCGGGGGTGAGTGATTACACGCCGGACCTGCACGCTGGCGATCTCGTGGCCCTGATTTCTGGACTAAAATTGTCGCCAGTTCACTTGGTTGGTCATTCCTACGGCGCCGCCGTCGCCGCATGCCTGGCAGCAAAGCATCCGGAACTTGTGCGCAGTCTCGTGCTGGCCGAACCGACACTGTTTTCCTTGTTGAAAGGGAAAGAGGAGAATCGACCGATCGTACACGGAATCGTTTCACTGACGGAACAGGTTTTAAATCGCCTTCAGAACCAAGGCATGGAACCGGCAGTCAAACATTTTATTGACACGGTTATCGCGCCGTTGACATTTGAAGAACTGGCGGCGCCGGTTCACGCCGTGATGATGGAGAACGCCAGCACGCTGAAGCCAATGCTGCAGGGAACCAGAAAAGCCGCGCCCTTCAGGCCGGAGCACGCGCAGAGGATCAAAACTCCCACACTGTTGCTGGAAGGGGCCTTGAGCGTGCCGATGTTCCGTCAGACGATTCGCGAATTGAAACCGGCCTTGCCGAATTCGAAAGTTGTAACGTTGCCGGACGTTTCTCACGGTTTGCACCTGGAAAACCCGCAGCGATTTAATCAAATCGTGCTCGAATTTCTCTCCCGCCAAGAACGGTGACGAGCAGTCGTTTGCGCGTGCATTATTTGGCAGACGATTTGATGCCGCGTTGCCAAAGTTCGAAATGGTACAGTGCGACGACAACCAACGAATGCCGGATCTTTCCGGTCGCGATCAGTTTGGGAATTTCGGCGATGGGCACTAGTCGAGTGATCAAATCTTCGCTGTGATCGAACTCCGTTGGATGTTTCAATTCACAATTCTCCACCAGGACAGTATGACAGGTGTTGCTCATGATGGCGGGGTTGGGAAAGATTTCGCCGAGGAGTCTGGCGTTCTGCCCTACATAACCGGTTTCTTCGCGCAATTCACGCACGCCTGTCACCACGGGAGAAGTTTCACCTGCATCCATCATGCCGCCGGGAATTTCCAGTTCCACTGTGTCCGAGCCGTGGCGATATTGATCAATCATCACGAGTTGCTGGTCTGGCGTCGTGGCGATGACGTTCACCCAGTTGACACAATCAATGATATAAAAATCATGAGGTTGGCCGGTGCGTGGCGACCGCTTTTGATCGGTGCGAACAGTGAAGATGCGGAAGTCCGCGACAGGTTTGGAATCGATTCTTGGCCAGGGTTTAATCATGAGGAATTTCTAATTGTCAGTATCGATTTGCACGACGCGCAGCAAAAACGACCTGACCACAATTCACCACCGAAATTCCTGCATCGCACGTTAAAGACCCTTCTCCTTCGCGGCCCAACCTTGTTGCATCAAGGTGAGCAGGTGGGTAAGCGCCTCCTCGTAAGTGCGGCCTTTTGCCACGGCCAATTGGCAGGCGCGCTTGTCGAGTTGAACAGCCATCTCCCCGGATCGAGCCGGTGGGCATCCCATAGCAGTAAGCACGTTTGCCAACTCATTGGTTTTCATGGCCGTCTTTCTGAGGAGTTTAGCAACTTGCGCAAGCTTTGGAAATGTTAATAACTCGACTGATTTCGGACCATTTTTAGCCTTGCGTATCCGTGCCAATTCCTTAGGCTAGGGCAGCGTCCCAGCTTATGAAAACATGTATGAGTTTGATAGTGGCGGACGTGGCTGTCTGCTGCGTACTTCTTTTACCCTCGTTCGCCTCCGCTGCGGACGAACCCAAGCCGTTGCCCGTCGTAACCGCCGAATCGGCCACCAATGCCGCCTTGCTGGCACAACAGACCTTGCAGGCCTACTTTCTGGCCCAGGAACAACTTCGGGCGATCCAGCGCGACATTGAGCAGTCCCGCAAGGACGCGGAAGCCGCCGCACATCGTAACGCAGAATTGGTGGCCAGCCGTCTGAATCAAATCGGACAGGATCTGATCGCCCAACGACAACGTGAGTCGGAGGCGATGCAGAATTCCAACCGGGCGATGCTGGTGGTGGCGGGCGCGTTTGCGGCCATCGGGTTCCTGGCGATGGTCTTCACAGCTTGGTTTCAAATGCGTTCACTGAACCGGCTCGTCGAAGTGGCTGGCGCGGTGCGCCCCGCGCATTCCCACGATTATCCATTGGCGGCATTGGGAGGCGGCGAACCGCACAATGCTACGATGGATCCGGTTGAACATTCCAACATGCAGTTCCTTGGCGCCATCGAGCGCTTGCAAAAGCGCGTTCACGAGTTGGAACACTCCACGGCTCCTGCTACGACTGATAACGGCCACTCGCAGGGCGAATTGAAGGAGAACTCGGAGAATCCTGATCAATCTTCGTCCAAGGACGCGAAATCTTCCGGCGCCACCCCCGCCGCGCGGGCCTCAATAATTCTGGGCAAGGGGCAAACCCAGTTGAACCTAGGCAACAACGAGGAGGCGCTGGCTTGTTTCGAGGAAGCGCTGACCATTGACCCGGCAAATATCGAAGCGTTGCTCAAGAAAGGCACGGTCTTGGAACGGCTGCAACGTATGGAGGAGGCAATCGACACTTACGACCGCGCAATCGCTGTGGATAATTCAAAGACGACCGCCTATTTGTTGAAGGGCGGTGTGTTCAACCGAATGAAGCGCTACCCGGAAGCGCTGGCCTGCTACGACGAGGCTTTGCGTGCGCAACAGAAAGTGGCGGCGGCCTAATTCACGAACCACTAGGAACGATCTGGATGCTTTCCACATTCATGCGCTTGACCGGACGGTCGCCGGGCTGCGTGGAAGTCGTGGCGATCTTCTCCAGCACATCGTCACCTTTGATCAACTTGCCGAACGCGGTGTATTGTCGATCCAGAAAGCGCGGATCGCCGTGGCAGATGAAAAACTGCGAGCCTGCCGAGTTTGGGTCGTTCGACCGCGCCATTGAGAGGACGCCGCGCACATGGGCTTTATCATTGAACTCTGCCTTGATCTGCCAACCCGGACCACCCGTGCCCCAACGGCTCTGATTGGCCGGGTCCTTCGTCAGTGGATCACCACCTTGGATCATGAAGCCCTTGATCACACGGTGGAAGCAAGTGCCATCATAAAAGCCCTGCTTCGCTAACTTCTTGAAATTTTCCACGTGACCCGGCGCAACGTCCGGCCAGAATTCGAGGACTATTTCGCCTTCGGATGTTTTGATGATTGCGACTTCGCTCATGATGGATTCGGTTTATTTGGCGGCCGCCGGAACGATGGCCGCTGATTTAATGTAATCGAGATTTGGGAAATCCTTCTTGAGGTAAGCGTTGCCTTCCATTTGGATACGGTCTTGACGCGGGCCACGTCCATTAGGGGCGCCTTCGCCATATTCACCGTTGATTTTGTCCACGACATCCATTCCTTCGGTCACCTTGCCAAACGACGGAAAACCCATACCGTCCAACCGGCTGTTGTCGCCAAAGTTGATAAACAACTGCGTGGTGCGCGTGTTGGGACCGCCCTTGGCGAAAGTGATGGCGCCTCGACTGTTCCCGGCCTTGACCGGTTCATCAGTAATGGCCGCCTCGCGCCAAGCAGCGGACACTTTCGGGTCGCCGTGGATACCGAACTGGCACATGAAGCCGGGAATCACGCGGAAGAACGCAATGTCCTTGAAGTAACCTGACTTCACCAGGTTGTAAAAACGGTCCGCACCGTTCGGTGAAAGCGAGCGCGTGACTTCAATTGTGAACTTTCCCTTCGTCGTGTCGAATTGTGCCTTGAAGGTGTCGGGCGCTTTCTCGGTCAGCTTGGAGGGATCGGCGAAACCGGCTGAACCAGTCGAAGCTTTTTCTTCTTTCTTCGTCTCCTCTTTCTTGGGTTCGTCGGCCTGAGAAACAGCCAGCCCCAAGGTCAAACCGAGTATGCAATGCAAAAGTAGATTCTTCATAGATTGGGATGGATTCTCCATGAACCGGGCGCAAAGTCACGCGCAGAATGCAAAATTGGAAAAATCTTTACTTCATTCCAAAAATGAACAAACTCGCGGCCATACACGATGCGGCGTTGAATTTGAGACGTGGCGAATTATCTACTCGATTCATTATGGTTTCTTGCAAAGCTGCGAGTGAAAACCGCAATGAGCAGATGTCCCACTGGTGTTGGCAGACGCCAACCTTCGCCCGTCGGAAAGTAGTTTTAAATTTGGAATGAGTACGGAAGGAAATATCGAAGTGGAAGGCAGGATCATCACCGTTCTGCCCGGGACCATGTTTCGTGTTGAATTGGATAACAAACACGAGGTGTTGGCTCACATCTCTGGTAAAATGCGCAAACATTTCGTTCGCCTTACCGTGGGTGATCGCGTGCGCATGGAAATGTCGCCCTACGATCTGACCAAGGCCCGGATTGTGTTTCGGTTAAAGTAGATTTTCTCCGGTAAGTTTCTTCAATAATCGCTGATCGCTTGCAAGAGCCAGCTTGACAGTCCCGCGCGAATGTCAAAGTCTCTGCTTCGGAAACCAGCTGAATGAAGACGAACAATCGCCCAGTGAAATTTCCTCTGAATTTGACCACCTTGAAAATTGCCATTCTTGTGGTTATCGCAACAGGCTTGCTGACGGCGTGTGTTACGACTCGGAAAGAAACCGGCTTTAGTCTCGTCCGCGGCCAATTTTTCCTACCGGCCAGATTGAACTCCAGAACCATGGGAACAATCTTTTCTTTAGGAACATTTACATTCGTGAACTTCCGCGTCGCCAAAACTGAACTCGATCCTTTATGAACAATCACATTGCCCGTCGCCAGTTCATCAAAAAAACATCCCTGACCGCCGCGAGCCTTTGCTTCGTCGGAAGCCGTGCTTCCTTCGCCAAAGGATCGCCCAATGGAAAGCTCGACGTCGGCTTCATCGGCGTGGCCAACCGGGCCGGCGAGGATCTCAACGAGGTCGCCAAGTTGACCGACAGTGTTAACGTCGCCGCGATTTGCGACATCGACGACAACTTTCTGGCGAAGGCAAAAGAGAAATATCCCGGGGCGAAGACTTACAATGACTTCCGACATTTGCTCGACCAAAAAGGACTGGATGCCATCGTCGTTGGGATACCTGACCACACTCACGCAGTCGCAGCTGTTGCAGCGCTCAGGAGTGGCCGTCATGTTTACTGCGAGAAGCCCCTGACGAGAACCATTTCCGAAACCAGGATCGTGGTCGAGGCGGCCCGGAAGTACAAGCGCGTCACTCAAATCGGAACGCAGATTCACGCCGGCAACAACTACCGGCGGGCGGTGGAACTGGTTCAAGGTGGCGTGATCGGACCCGTGCGCGATGTGCATGTCTGGGTGGCTGCCACTTATGGCGGTATGGAACGCCCCAAAGAAACGCCGCCTGTTCCCCCAAATGTTCATTATGACTTGTGGCTGGGTCCGGTCGATTACCGCCCTTACAGTCCTGAGTATCTGCCGTTCAAGTGGCGAAACTGGTGGGCCTTTGGCGGCGGTGCGCTGGCTGACTTCGGCTGTCATTACATGGACCTGCCGCATTGGGCGCTGGACCTCCGCACACCGCTTACCGTGGAAGTGGTGGATGGTCCACCGGTGCATCCTGAATCCACGCCGCCGTGGTTGATTGTCCGTTACACCTATCCTTCGCATGGCGACAAACCGGCAGTGATACTCACCTGGTATCACGGAGGGCGAAAACCCCAACTGCTCGCGCCCGAGATCGCCGCCAATTGGAAAAGTGGCGTGCTTTTTATCGGGACCAAGGGAATGTTGCTTGCCGACTACACCCGGCATCAGCTTCTGCCGGAAAAGGACTTTGCCGGTTTCGTGCCGCCCCAACCGTTCATCCCCAATTCCATCGGCCATCACAAGGAATGGGTTGAAGCCTGCAAGACGGGCGGGCCGACGACGTGCAATTTCGATTATTCAGGCGCGCTCACGGAGGCCGCGTTACTCGGCAACGTAGCTTACCGGGCAGGCTGCAAGTTGGAATGGGACGCCAAGAAATTACGCGCAACCAACTGTCCTGAGGCCGATCGTTACATCCAGCATCGCTATCGCAAGGGCTGGAAGATTTAGCCCCGGCCAAAACACTTCCTTTGTGTGGATTGCTGCTCTACTTGTCAAGGGTCGGTGGTGCGATAGAAAGTTGTTGTCGCCGGGGGGTAGAGAACTTCGAGTCCCCCCACGCCATTGCTGTTGACGAGAACGCTGCCGCTCTTGCCGCGTAGCGCGGCCTCGCCAAGCGATTCGAAAGCGAACGCGTGACGGGTGAGGCGCCAGGTCAACGGGCCGACCAGCACCTACCGCGGAAACACCGGCGTGCATGGCGGGCTGCTCGAGTTCGCCAGT
>CAZYYS010000007.1:0-10687 GCA_964651015.1 uncultured Verrucomicrobiota bacterium | reverse complement strand
CAGAAGAAAAGGCACCACAAGGAACACCGATGGACAGGGATGAACACGGATCGGAGAGCGTCGAGAACGCTGCCGAGAGCCTGCCAGGGACCAGAAACGGCCGGCGCCCATTGGATGCCGTACGTGTGGCTCGGAAGGCCAAAGAATGAGAGCACCAAACCGGTCTCGGCAGGAGCAGGTTTCAACATTACTGCCGGCGGAATCAAACTATAGATAGTGCCGTTCTGATTATTTCCCCCGGCGGAAGTGGTTCCATAGAGCGTGCCATCGCCGCTCTGGATCAACGCGGCCGAAGGATCGATCCCGTCGTAGAAATCCTGGATAAAACTCCGAAGCACCGCGTAGCCAGAGCCGTCGGGATTCAGCTGGAAAATGGTGCCAACGCCGGGGGGGCTAGTTCCGCCAGACGAAGTTGTGCCGTAAAGAATGCGGTTACGCCCTTGCACAAGGGCCGCGTGGGGAGATCGGCCATCGCCATTTATCCCGGTGAAGCGCCTCAATATTGCGAAGCCGCTCCCGTCCAGATTCAACCTGAAAACGGTCCCAGCATCATAGCTGCTGCCTCCTGACCCCGTCGTTCCGTAGAGGGCGCCATCCAGTCCTTGGATCAGCGATGCCCATGGGAGGGCACCATCAGTGCCGGAGAAATGCTTGAGGACCTGGTAACCGGTCCCATCCAGGTTCAATCTGAACACCGTGCCTTTGCTACCCGAGCCACCAGATACGGTTGTACCGTAGAGACGGCCGTCCGAAGCTTGAAGCAGGGTTGACTGGCATTGGTTTCCGGTTGCGACCGCAAAACTTTTGAGCACGCTGTAACCGGTCCCGTCGAGGTTGAGCCTGAAAACTACGCCCGCGTCATTTGCACCACCACGCATCGTGGTGCCGTAGAGCAAGCCATTAGTGGCCTGGACCAGTCCTGCATAGGGGGTGCGGCCGTCATTGCCGCCAGTGAATCGTTTGAGCACCTGGTAACCACCACCATCGAGGTTCAATTTGAAGATCGTACCGTTTCCACTAACGACGGAGGCCAAGCCAATTTGGTAACCGTAATCATACGAAGCAGCTCCATAAAGCGCGCCGTCCGTCGCCTGCATCAAGCCTACAGAGATCCTCGAACCATCCGGAAGGGCGGGATCTAGATCAATCCCTGCAAAACTCCGCAGCAGGCCGTAGCCAGTCCCGTCCCGGTTTATCTTGAATACTGCTCCCTGACCGTAAGCGCCCCCGTTCTGTGTCGTGCCGTAGAGGAAGCCGTTGGTAGCCTCCAGCAACGGGGCCAGTGGTCTCACCCCATCTCCGCCTGTCGATGAAAAATTCCGGATCACGGTGTAGCCGTTCCCATCAAGGTTCAGCTTGAACGCAGTGCCTTGCCCTGTCCCCGTGCCCCGAATTCCCATGCCCCCCTGAGTAGTCATCCCGTACAACATGCCGTCACTCCCCTGCACCAGGGGACTCGCTGGTTGATTGCCATCCGCACCGTCCTGGAAGCTCTTAATCACCTGATAACCACCGCCACTTGGATCGATTTGAAAAAGGGTGCCCTTCGCGTAATTGCCTCCGGCTTGGGTCGTGCCATAGAGCACACCGTTCGTCCCGAAGATCAGCGGCGCAAAGGGATTCGCACCGTTGCCCCCTGCAAAGCTCTTGATCACCTGATACCCGGAGCCGTCCTGGTTCAAACGGAACACGGTACCCAGATTGGAGCTGCCCCCAACGTAAGTCGTGCCATACAAAAGGCCGTCAACACTCGACACGAGTGCTGCGTAAGGTTGCGCGCCATCGCCAAGCGTACCCGTAAAGCTCCTGAGCACCTGATAACCAGTGCCGTCTGGATTGAACCTGAAGACAGTGCCTTGGTTGTTAACACCACCGCGCCAGGTCGTGCCGAACACCATCCCATTGGTTCCTTGCATCAATCCGCCAACCGGGTTGGCGCCGTCATTGGTTCCTCCGGCAAAACTTTTGAGCACCGTGTATCCGCTGCCATCGGGATTGATGCGGAACAACGTGCCCAGATTGGAATCGCCGCCACTGGAGGTAGCTCCATAAATTACGCCATCACTTGCTTGCATCAGTGGACCGGGGGGTGACGCCCCATCACCTCCCGTGCCAGTAAAGCTTCTGATGACAGCGTAATTGCTTCCATCGTGGTCGATTCGGAATAGCGTTCCCTGATTGCTTGAACCACCGTTGTAGGTTGTTCCATAAAAGCTCCCGTTGGTAGCCAGGAGCAAGCCGCGTGCGGGATACATGCCATCGCCGTTGGTACCCGAGAAACTTTTAAGGATGGCGAATCCGCTTCCATCCTTGTTCATCCGGAACACGGTACCGACTCCAGCCTCGCCGCCGGCATAGCTCAGTCCGTACATCGCCCCGTTGGTTCCCTCGCACAAGGCGCCGCTGGGAATCGCGATGGACAACTCGAGAAAGCTGAAAGCTCGCATCCGCTGATAGATAGCTTGCCCGGAACACGGCACCGCGCTCCACAGCACCAAACTCATCACCAGCGTGAACAGGCGGCACGGCCTTCGGCGCAGCATTATTCGGAAAAGAGAAGTCGGCTGGTTAAAACAGGTCGTTCGCATAAGAGTACCTTTCGTTTGTTTGGGCCGTTTCACGGGACTCCGGAATTTAGGCCGCTTTTGGTGTGCACTGGCCTCCAAATCATGTTCATAAATGTTCCAGTCGGATTCGGAGATGCTTGTTGCTTCACTCATGGTGTAAGGACTATATGCTACACATGTAGTATTGATGCAAGAAGATTTTTCTGTAATGCGCGATTTTCCTGATGTTGTTTGGACGAAAACTCTGCGTGCTCTCTTTATTGAACCGAACGCGTGCGATCAGGCCTGATTCTGATGGTCGCAAATTGCGAAGGAGCGTCACCGCCTTGCGCAAGAGAAAGCGGAACTCTTGTTTGATCAAAGTCTGGAGCAACATTTTGGGTGGCAGAGAGGCGTTCGGGTGGCAAAATGAGGTGCAGAGCTCCCATCGGAAACCGGTCGGTAATGGCAATGCGCGGTTCCTGGGTCTTGAGTTTTCGCTCAACTTTGCGAACATTCGCGGGCAACGCGGATCGACCGGCTGACACGCCGCCGGTGCCGCCGAGTTCTGCGCGGGTCAATCCACTTGATTTCGCCCGAACCGGATTGCTACTCGAGAGATCGCCATTTGCTGATGAGATCGGTATGAAATCAGCCTTGGTCGTGCCCACGATTGCCGACGCTCCTGCGCCACCGGTTGGCTGGTTTTGCTTGGAGCGAATCAAGTCATCAACTAGCGTGGCTTTGGCGGTAGTGTTGGGAATCACTCGTCCCGTAACCACGTCGCTCAAGGTCGCGTTTTTCTCCTGCGCCGGTTTTCTCGCCTGAAGAATGTCTCCGGAGGTATCACGCGAAACCGAATAGGCTGCACTCGGAGTCCGGGCATCCGTAAGGCCGACACAACCCACTCCTACAAGCAGCAATGCCGCCCACGCCGACCGTCGTGAAGGGGTTTCAAAATTTGCGATCATCCTGATCCTTCGTCGTATTTGGTTCTTCTCTTCGAGAATACCCAACAGACTCGGAGTTGCAGTGAGACGAGTGAAGCCTTCGAGCAACTTGATGATTGTCTCGCCGTAAGGGCAGGTATCGGCTTCGTTCGCACTCGCCAGCGCGAGAGCGTCGCAAGCGAGTTCCCGGTCCGCCTTCATCCATTTGAAGGCAAACAAGACCACAGGATTAAACCAATGCAGGGATTGAAGGACTGTCATCAGCCAATTGATTACCATGTCCGACCGTTTCACATGGGCCAACTCGTGCAGTAAAACGTGACGCAACTCCTGACGCGAGAACAACTCGACCAGGTTCTCCGGCAGCAACAATCGGGGACGAAACAAACCATAAAGCGCTGGACTCCTCACATGCGGGGTCTCAAAGAGGGAGATGTGAAGACGAACTTGCATCAAAGTTTTGCATTCCTCCAACAATTCGATCAAGTCCGGCCTCGTTACCAGAACGCGGTCTTTCACTCGCTTCGAGAACCGAAAATTCTGCCAGAAGATGCGGGCAAGGTGTAACAAGACACCCAAAATCCAGACGACCGGAATCCAAAGCGAGAACGATTGAACGATCGAGTTTGG
Source organism: uncultured Verrucomicrobiota bacterium (assembly GCA_964651015.1). Lineage (GTDB taxonomy): Bacteria > Verrucomicrobiota > Verrucomicrobiia > Limisphaerales > PALSA-1396 > CAZYYS01. Next base: position 6,561 of record CAZYYS010000007.1, on the reverse strand, counting down.
ATTGAAGGCACTGCTTGATTTCGAAGCTGTGGATGTGGCAACAGGTACTGAGGTGTCCGAACGCGTCGGCGCGGGAAATTGTTCAAACGACTCCGCGTTCGAGTTTGAAGGCCGCAACGAGTCGAAAAGCGCAGCGTTGAAGATGCTGACCTTGCTCTCTGGTGTAAACGGCAACGCCAACCGGGCGAGCACCAATAACCATAAACCGTATCGCCAGCCAGGCGAGAGTCTGTTTCCGAAAAGCCACTGAACAAGCAGAACCAAACCGGCCAGTACCGAAGCCTGCCAGGAACTGCGCCACAAGCCGGTATCGAAGGGATCGTTCAGACTTAACAATGCTTCCATCCTACCGTTCCTTCTTGGAAAGGATCTCTTTGAGTTGTGCGATCTCCTTTGGCGACAATTCGGCGTGCTCTACAAGGTGCATAAGCATCGACGCAGGTTCACCGCCGAAAACCCGTTGAAGGAAGCCTTGGCTCGCCTGGCGGACACAAGTGTCCATCTGGACTCTTGGCCTGTAAAGATAGCGTTTCCCGTCCACCTCATAAGCGAGCGCCCGCTTTTTCACCAGACGATCCACCAACGTTCGTATGGTCCGCGGGTGCCAACCTCTTTTAGCGGCCAACTCTTCGACGATGTCGCTGACGGCGACCGGCGCGCGACTCCAGACGATGTTCATGATGTCCCACTCGGACTCGGAAATTCTTACGGCTTTACTCATGGTGCAAGGAGTCTATGCTACAAATATAGCAATAAAGCGAGAAGTTTTTTACACTCTTTTCCGGCGTCGATTTTGGAGTTTACCGGCGGAATTACGGGCGAAGAAGCCGGAAGGACCGGCTGCGATCCGGGCGATTCGTGAGGGTGTAACTTTTCCAAGTGCCCTCATCGACGATGCCGTTGGTCATGAATTGCCATTGGACAACGGGCATCAAGTTCGTGCAGTTCAATTGCAAAAGACCGGATTCAACGCGAACGCGCAAGACGGCGATGCGGCAACTCCAATTGCTGGTTGACTCTGAGGACTCGCAAGTGGGCGATCTGGTCGGCGTGATCAGGCAACCAGGCAGTGCCCGCCTGTTTGAGGCGTGCTTGGAGCACGTGACGATTGCCGCTCTCGATCATGCCAGAACCAATGGGCAGGCCCAATGCGCGCGCGGATAGTCCAAACAGTCCAGTCGATTGTTCAAGTAGCGGTAGCCATTTCACCTCGCGGCCGGGTGTTTGGATTCCACACTTTACCGCGTCATACACTCCGAGTGAAGCCAGCCGCTTCCCGTCGGCAGAGAAAGCGATGTCGAACACCTCGTCCCCGTGTCCGCGGAAGGTGTTGAGCAGTTCCCCGGTGTTCACCTTCAATAACTTGATGTTTGATCTGGACTGCATTGTTTGCGGAGTTTAATTGGCTCAGTAGCTCTTCAGAGCTGCACGTTTTGCATAGACACTCGGCGAGACACCCATGATGGAACGAAAACTGGCATTGAAGTGACTCAAGCTTTGGAAACCAACCAACAGCGAGGTCTCCAGAATCGTGTGACCGGCTTCGCCCAACATGGCTGCGGCTCGATGAATTCGGTAGCCGCGCAAGTAGTGCGTCCAAGGCATCCCCAAAACTTCACTGAAGAGCGCTTTGAGGCGCGACTCGCTCACACCCGCGGCTTGGGCGAGGTCCCGGGCATAGACATCTTCGGCAAAGTGTTCGCGCAAGAAACTGAGCGCCCGTTCGACGTGCTCCCAACCGCTCGCGGCGGGCACCGTCTTGAGTTCGCGGCCTTCCTGCTTTTCCCATCGAAGCATTTGCACCAGCATTTCCAAGAGCAGCGTGCGCAGCCGAACTTCGTGTCCGAAGGCCTTGCGCTCGAATTCGTGGATCATGCCCTCGAAACCGGCACGTAAGACGGGTGCCAGTGACGGAGATGGACGGACCACGCGGCGGGCCAGACTCTGTCGCGCAGTGAAGCGCTGAAGAATCTTTATGCCATCGCTCACCGGTCCCATTTCGATCAATACGCTGGGCAGAAAATAGATGGCGGCGAACCGTACCGGATAGCGCAAGCCTCGGTACCAGTGGGCCACACCGGGACCGGCAAGGAAATAATCGCCCGCTGGGCGCTCCACATTCTCGCGTCCCACAAAGGCAATCGCGGCTCCTTCAAGAATCGTGCTGAACTCACAGTACGGATGACGTTCCGGATGCGGGATGGTGGGGCCGGAATAGATGATTCCGTGGCGAACCCAGATGGGGAATTGCTCGCTCAGTGGCTGAATCGATTCCCTCACCTCCGTGAGCCACGACAAATCCGCCAGCTCGGTTCGTCTCGTATGCATGGTTTCAGCCGTATCAATTTTCATGGTCGCCGCCCAATAGACGGGTCGAAGGTCGGTTCTAGCGTTAATTCTGGTGCTCCCAATTGAAACTGTTCCCCTGAGATTTTGCCAGCGCGTAGTTTTCCGCCTCGACCGTGCGGTGTTAGCGACCCCTGACAAAATTCAATCTCACTTTGGTCAGTAGCGGCGAACGTAAATTGCCGGACGGGTAGCCAAAACCGTGAGCTTTCTGGCCGAAAGCGGAAGAATGATTTTGATCCGAATCATACTTTGCTCTCAACCATGAATCAGACCGGGTTGCACCGCACCGTCGCCCTCGTCGTCGCACGGCCTTTATCGCTTGAGGCATTGGGGCGCGTGCTTGATCTTGTTCCGTGCTGCTTGGGGCGAATTCGAGATGATTTGGAATTAATCGGGTTGCCAGTTTGGGGCGATTTTCTTAAATTCCAAACCGTCCCACATTGAACACGCTGGCTATGAAATGGAATGCGCGACCTTCAAAGCTTCTTGGAAAGATAGAGGGAGCGTTTACGCTGATCGAACTTCTGGTCGTCATTGCCATTATTGCGATTCTCGCAGGCTTGCTGCTGCCAGCGTTGTCCAAGGCCAAGACCAAGGCCCAAGGCATTTATTGTATGAACAACACGCGCTCGCTTGGTTTGGCGTGGTTGCTCTACGCCCACGAAAACAGCGATGTGCTGGTGCAGAACCAGAACTTGGGCGGGCCGGGCAGCGTCGAGAATAGTTGGATCACCGGCTTCCTGACCTGGAGCACCGCCGGCGACAATACGAACCTAACCTATGTGCTCGATCCAAAGTACGCGAAGCTGGCGCCGTTCATTGGCTCGGCCAAGAATGTTTACAAATGTCCAGCGGACCGCTTTGTATCCAAGGACCAACAGAAGCTCGGCTGGACGGAACGCGTGCGCAGTGTTTCCATGAACTTTTACGTCGGTGAAGGAGCGAGTCCCGGCGCCAAAGACTGGTTTCCCGGCCAGCGAACCACCTACAAGAAGCTGGGCGACTTCAAGAAATTGGGCGCCGCCATGACCTGGGTCTTCGTCGATGAACACCCCGACACGATCAACGATGGCGCGATGTTCGTTAACACTCAGGAGCCAATGTGGGTGGATATGCCCGCCAGTTACCACAATTCCGCTTGTGGCTTTGCGTTTGCCGATGGCCATTCCGAGATCAAGAAATGGGTCGTGGGACGAACCAAGGTACCCGTTCGCTTCGTGGACTGGAGCGTGGTTGGCTTCAGTGCGAGCACCGATATGCGCGATCTCCGCTGGCTTCAGGAGCGAACTACCGAAAAGCCCTGATCCCCAGTGCGCCTGTTCTACGAAGCCGTTGTGAAGGATGCAATTTCGCTTTGGTTTGGAAGGACCGACCGCTTCATGAAACCGCGTCCAGTTGCCTTTCACGTTACAATTCTCTCCTCGCTCACCCTGCTCTTTGCCGTAAGCCTTGCAACGTTACCCGTCACCTACGGCGCGGACAGCATGGTCATATCGGAGAAGGGGCAGCGGCTGACCATTGATACGCGAGCACTAGTCCTCCAACTACAGAGAGCGCCGAATGGTGCCTTGCTGCTCGAGCGAATCGCGCTTCGAAACAGCAAGCACAATTGGGCCGCGAAAGGTCATCCTGCAGGAATCAACTTGAACAGCGACCCCCTCACGCTGACCGGCTTTTCCGCCGATCAGGGTTTTCAACACGCGGGCTATTCCGCACTGCCAGTGCCGCGTGGAGGCACCGAACTTCAGATTCGGCTTAATCACACGACTTCCAAGCTTCTTGCCACGTTGAGCATCACCGCGTTTCCAAACTCCCCGGTCCTGGATTTCTGTTTACGCGTTCAAAACAAAGGCGATGTCCCGCTGCGAAATTTGTCCCGCTTTGATCCTCTCTCATTACCGTTGGCGGCTCGCGCTCGACCTTACCGCGCGCATTGGGTGACACGTAACTCCTACGCCCTGAATCAGGCGGATGTCCGCAACGCGCTGACCGTGGACGGTGGCAATTGGAACGGGCCTAATGCCGCCGGGTGGCTCGCGGTGGAAGATTCGCGGCAAGGTGAGTTTCTCGTTGCAGGGATCGAGTGGGAGCGGCACTGGGCGTTTGATCTCCTGCCTGAAAACGACGGAAAGAACTGGCGGCTTTCGGCCGGTCTGCGACGCGCCTGCACTCTGGACCTCGCGCCCGGCGCCACCGTCGAGTCCCCACACGTGTTCCTCGGACTGGCCTCCGGCAACCTCGACGACGCCGCGAATACGACGCGCGATTATTTGCTCGCCCATGTGTTGCCACCTTTGCCGGCCAACTATCCTTACGTCAGCTACGACATCTGGTCCACGGAGCAAGAGAATGTCGAGCGCCGCATCCTCGATGAAGCGGACTTTGCCGCTCGCAAGCTTGGAGTTGAAGTGTTTTATCACGACGCCTCCTGGTATCGCGACTCGGACGTGACCAACAAAGAGCGTTGGGGCGTCGGACTGGGCAGTTACACAGAGGACCGACGCAAGCTCCCGAACGGTCTGCGTCACATGTCGGACGAGGTGCATCGTCTGGGCATGAAATTTGGGTTGTGGGTCTGCCCCGAAATGGTCGATGTGACCGTGCAGGAACGCGAGAACATTCCCGACGACTGGATGACAATGACCAACAGCCAATTCAACGTGCAGAGGATCACCGGCTGGAATCCGATGAAAATGCTCTGCACCGGCAGCCCGGCGGTGGGACGGCACTTTCAAAAAAACCTGCTGCGCATCGTTGATGAGTTTAAGCTCGATTGGCTCAAATGGGACGCCTCCGGCCTGCCGGGCCTCGATATCGTCTGCAATCGAGCCGACCACGGCCACCAAGCCGGCAACGGCAGCCAGGCGGCAGTTGAAGGTAAGTATCGCATCCTCAATGCCGTCCGCCAAAAATACCCGGCGCTCATTCTGGAACAATGTTCCTACGGCACACGCCTGGACTACGGCATGGGTCGCCACGGTGCGCGTGCCAATTGGTTGAGTGACTCGACAGCGCCGTCGTCCCACGTGCGCGACAACGTCATGGCCGCTGCGTACGTTCTGCCGGGCGCCTGCAACTACACGTGGATCATGCGCGACGCGGAAGTGACGCAGCCGCAGACTCCGGCGTTTCTCGACACGATGTTCCGATCGCGCATGATGGGCGGCTTTGGGTTCGGAACGTTGCACGGCAGTCTGGGCGAATGTGTGTCTTTGTATCCGCACGACGTGATCGAGGCCGCCGTGCGCAACGTGAAAAACTACAAATCCTACCGTCATCTTCTGGCCCAACACGTCTATCACCTCTCCCCCTGGGGCAAAACCAATGAATGGCAGGCCATGCAATTCGCCAGCCGGGATCAACGTGAAGCCGTGGTGTTCTGCTTTCGCAACGGTGACCCAAAAACTGAACGCCAATTCAAGCTGCGCGGGCTGGACAAGCGCAGGCAATACGAAATCGTGCGACTCAACACCGGCGCCAAGGAACTGGCCCGTGGAGGTGACTTGATGCGGACCGGCCCTAAAGTGATGCTGGCGGGAGACCCTCAGGAATCCGAGATTCTCTGGTTGAAAAGCCGGCGCCGATGACTCGAGAATGAGTCAGGTCGCCGTGAACAGCGCAACCGTATGAAATCAAATCGCTTTCCATTCATCAAAGTCGTCCTTGCAATCTTGTGCTTCAGCACCGGCGTTTCGCTGATTGCTGCCGACAACCTTGCGGCAAAGGGGCAACCGGTTCAGTCCGAACGAAAAACCGGATTGCGTGTTGGCGCGGCTGCCGCCGAGTTTGAGGCCGATGACTCAATGGTCATCGCCGGCGGCATCAGTCCCGGCAAGGCCACTGGACAGGAAGGCAAACTGCGTGCGGTCGCCGTCGTGATCGAAAAGAAGCCTCTCGGCAAACTGGCCTTCGTGGCGTGCGACATTCTGATGATCACTCGCGAACGGCTTGATCCCGTCGTGGCCGAGATCGAAAAGACCACGGGCATCCCCGCTGCGAACATCCTTATCAATTGCACGCACACGCATCATGCGCCGAGCACAATGGTCGTGCATGGTTATGGTCTCGACGAAACGTTCACTAAACGCGTCCAGCGCGGAATTGTGAAAGCGGTCCAGGACGCCAACGCCAACCTTTCGACCGAGGATTGTCGGTTCCTCTTTCAACTCGGCGAAGAAAAGACCGTGGGCCAGAACAGCCGGATGCTGTTGA